>NZ_JBHWCC010000036.1:0-98938 GCF_042735715.1 Streptomyces sp. NPDC059582 | reverse complement strand
CCCGCGAGCGGGGTGCGCAGGTCGTGGCTGACGGCGGCCAGCAGCGCGGTACGGATGCGGTTGCCCTCGGCCAGCGTCCGGGCCCGGTCGGCCTCTTCCTGAAGCCGCCGGCGATCCAGCACGACCGCGGACTGCGCGGCGAACGCCGCCAGCACCCGCCGGTCCTCCGCCGGCAGCACCCGCCCCGTCAGCGCCAGCGCCAAGTGGTCACCGACCGGCACGTCCACGTCCGCGTCCTCCGGCCGCTCCAGCGCCCGCCCCAGACCCGCACTGCCCGCACAGGTCCACGGCGCCACATCGCTCTCCCGCTCCAGCATCACCGCCGACTCCATGCCGAACGTCTCCCGCACCCGCTCCAGCAACGCCTCCAGACTCGTCTCACCCCGCAGCACGTTCCCGGCCAGGAACGAGAGGATCTCCGACTCCACCCGCAGCCGCGCCGCCTGATGCGTACGCCTGGCCGCGAGATCCACGACCGACGCCACCGACACCGCCACCCCCACGAAGATCGCGATCGCCACGATGTTCTTCGGATCCGCGATCGTCAGCCGGTGCAAGGGGGGTGTGTAGAAGTAGTTCAGCAGGAACGACCCGACGGCCGCCGAGGCGAGTGCCGGGAGCAGTCCGCCGAGCAGGGCGGCGGCCACCGTCAGCGACAGGAAAAGCAGCATGTCGTTGGCGAGGCCGAGCTCCACGGTGTTGAGCAGCACCGCCAGGATCGCCGGGCCGGCGACGCCGACGAGCCACCCCCAGACGATCCGCACCCGCCCCAGCCGCGCACCCCGCGCCACCGGCAGCCCACGCCCCTTGCCCACCTCACCATGCGTGATCAGATGCACATCGAGATCAGGCCCCGAATCCCGCGCGACCGTCGCCCCCACACCCGGCCCGAACACGTACTGCCAGCTCTTACGACGCGACACACCCAACACGATCTGCGTCGCGTTCACCCCCCGCGCGAACGCCAGCAACGCCGCCGGTATGTCCTCCCCCACCACCTGATGGAACGTGCCCCCCAGATCCTCCACCAACGTCCGCTGGACAGCCAGCTCCTTCGGCGACGCCGACGTCAGCCCGTCACTGCGCGCGATGTACACCGCCAGCACCTCACCGCCGGCCCCCTTCTCCGCCAGCCGCGCCGCCCGCCGGATCAACGTCCGCCCCTCCGGACCCCCCGTCAGCCCCACCACGATCCGCTCCCGCGAACCCCAGATCGCCGACACCCGATGCTCACTGCGATACGCGTTCAGATACTCATCGACCCGGTCCGCCACCCACAACAGCGCCAGCTCCCGCAACGCCGTCAGATTCCCCGGCCGGAAATAGTTCGACAACGCCGCATCGACCTTGTCCGGCCGGTAGATGTTCCCGTGCGCCATCCGCCGCCGCAGCGCCTGCGGCGACATGTCCACCAGCTCGACCTGATCCGCCCGCCGCACCACCTCGTCCGGCACCGTCTCCCGCTGCCGCACCCCCGTGATCGACTCCACCACATCACCCAGCGACTCCAGATGCTGGATGTTCACCGTCGACACCACGTCGATCCCCGCCGCCAGCAACTCCTCCACGTCCTGCCACCGCTTCGCATTCCGCGAACCGGGAACGTTGGAATGAGCCAGCTCGTCCACCAGAGCGACGGCGGGAGCGCGCCGCAGCACCGCGTCCACGTCCATCTCGGTGAACAGCGCGTCCCGGTACTCCAGCTCGCGGCGCGGGATCTGCTCCAGGCCGTGCAGCATCACCTCGGTACGCGGCCGCCCGTGATGCTCCACGAACGCCACGACACAGTCGGTACCGCGCTCCACTCGCCGATGCCCCTCGGACAGCATCGCGTACGTCTTGCCGACGCCCGGTGCCGCACCGAGATAGATCCGAAGCTTGCCGCGTGCCATGTTTCCCATTGTCTTCCAGTGACTGCTGCGTACGCAGCGTCGACCTTACGGCCAACGATGTCGACAAATAGGACGAGGAATGGGGCAGAGGGCGTCTTTGACGCGTCTCTGACGCGGCGAGAACCGGGCGGAAGGCCGGCCTGCGCGGCGAAAACCGAGCGGAAGGCCGGCCTGGGCACCGAATGCCGGGCGCTGGATGCCAGGCGCCCGGCCGAGATCGACGCTCGCTCCGGTTCAGCTCGGGTTGTCGCCGTGGGTGAGAGTCTCCCAGGCGACGAACAGGTTGTTGCTGCCGGCCGGACGGTTCTGCTGGGTGAGCGTCTGGGTGTTGGTCATCGCGATGCCCAGCCGGTTGTGCAGGGCGTTGTACCCGACCTCGGTGACCGGGCCGAGTCCGAGAGTGAGTGAGCCGCCGCACAGCCAGCTCGGGACGGCCGTACCCAGCTGGTACTTGGACTGGAAGCCGAGCGCCTGCCGCAGCCGCTCGCCGACGTCGGTGCCGTACAGGTCCTGGCCCTGGATACGGCTGGTCTCGGCGACGTGGGATATCGACGAGATGCCGTAACCCGTGTGGACGAAGTCGCGGCAGGTCTCCTGGGTGAGGCCGGTGACGAAGGTGGACTGGCCCTGCCAGTAGTTGACGATCTTCGCCGTGGTGTCGAGGTTCTGGCTCGGCACCGTCTTCGGCACCGCGCCGTCGGTGGACAGGTAGACGTAGGCGGCCGTACGCGTCCGGAACTTCGCCATCGCCTTGTCGTACGACGTCTTGTCCTCCAGGAAGACGGAGATGCCGACGGCGGCCTCCATCATGGTCAGCTCCCAGTTGCCATTGGAGTTGGAGCCGTTGATGACCTTGGGGAGGTAGACGTCACGGAGCATGGTCGCGAAGCGGCCGGAGTTGGTCCACGTCCCGGTGTACGTGTACTTGATGATCTCGGCGGCCTTGGTCCAGGACGAGCCGGCCCAGCCGGTCTGGAGGGGCGCGTTGCTGTTGGTGTGGTCCTTGATCACGGCGGACCAGGCGTCCATGAGCGCGATGGACTTCTTCGCGTAGCGGTCGTCCCGGGTGATGTACCAGGCGAGGGCGTCGGTGTACGCCGCTATCGCGTCCTCGCGCTCGTCGGTGCAGCCGTAGTTGGGGTTGGAGTACGAGCCGCACTCGACGGTGGCGCGGGGCTTGGGGGTGCGGTTCAGGTCGGCGTACTTGCTCGCCAGCATCTGGTCGTACGCGCCCTTCCAGGGCTGGGCGCCGGCGTTGACCTGGGTGCGGGCGAAGTCCAACTGTCCCCTGGAGACGGTGACTCCGGGGTGGACGAAGGTGGCGGGGGCGGCATCGGCGGGCCGGGCGGCGGGCCAGACGAGGGCGCCCGCGACGATGGCGGTGACGGTGGCGAGGAGTGCGGTACGGCGCATAGTGGGGGGCCATCCGTTCTCGTATGTGAACGCTGAGCGCCTGCCTGAACACAGTCGCTGGGCCGAGACCATAGGTACAGACCAACTGCCCGTCAAGGGATCGCGCACGAGCGCGCCGACGCACGGCGGATGGCAACCTGGCGCACCGGCACGCGGACCCGGGTGCACGACAAGCGGCCGCCTCCGGCGCACGACGAAGCAGCGCCTTGCGGACGACCACCGAGCGGCCGCCCGCACGACGAAGGGCCGCACCCCCGAAGGGAGTGCGGCCCACTGTGTACGTCCGTGCTCAGCGCACCTCGGTGATCTCCGGCCCGCGCTGCAACTGGCCCATACCGCCGGAGAACCGCGAACCGGCCTCCTCCTGCTGGACACCCTCGGGGACCATCTGGGCGTCGTTCGGCAGCTTCAGGACGATCGGGTCGCGAGGCGCCATCGGGCCCTCGCCCCGGACCACGACGGTGTCCCGGAAGATCTGCTCCAGCAGACCGGCCGCCTGCGGCTGCACCGCGCCCTGACCGGAGATGACCCCGCGCAGGAACCAGCGGGGACCGTCCACGCCGACGAACCGCACGACCTGGAAGCCACCCGTGCCGTCGGGCAGCTGCACCGGCACCTGGGCCCGCAGCTCCCAGCCCAGCGGACCCTCGACCTCGTCGACGATGCCGCCCTGCTGGGTGATGCCCGAGCCGATCTCCTCGCGCACCTCGCCCCAGATGCCCTCGCGCTTGGGCGCCGCGAAGGCCTGGAGCTGGATGGCGCTGTCGCGCAGCACGACGGTGGCCGCGACGATCGCGTCACCGGCCACCTCGACCCGCAGTTCCATGCCGTCGACGCCCGGCACGAACAGACCGCCGAGGTCCACGCGGCCCTCGCCCGGTTCGCGCACCTCGGTGTCGTCCCAGGGTCCGTCGGGCCGCGGCTCGGGTTCGAGCCGCACGCGCTCGCGCACGCCCTCTTCGTCCGTCTCGGTGTCGACGCTGTCGACGACCTGCTCGGCCTCGCCGGCCGCGCCGTCGGCGGCATCCCTGTTCTTGCGACGTCCGAACACGTCACTGTCCTTCCCGGTCGGATACGACCGAAGCGTATCTATACCCACCCGTTGTGCCGCCCTCGGCGGCCTGACCGCTTGTGCCACTCGCGCCGCCCACCGCGGCATGGCCGCCGGTCGACCCGAAGCCCCCCTCGGCCCGTGCCGATCCGGGAAGTTCCGCGACCTCCTGGAAGCGGACCCTCTCGACCTGCTGGACAACCAGTTGGGCAATCCGGTCGAAGCGCTCGAACCGCACCGACTCGTGCGGGTCGAGATTCACCACGATCACCTTGATCTCCCCACGGTACCCGGCATCAACCGTCCCCGGGGCATTCACCAGGGCGACACCGCAGCGGGCGGCGAGCCCGGATCGCGGGTGCACGAAGGCCGCGTACCCCTCGGGAAGCGCGATCGACACCCCCGTGGGCAGCACGCCTCGCTCGCCCGGCTTCAGCTCACAGCTCTCGGTGGTCCGCAGGTCCGCGCCCGCGTCACCGGGCTGCGCGTACGCCGGAAGGGGCACCTCGGGGTCGAGCCGCCGGATCTGCACGTCCAGTGGGGCACGGCCGGCGGCGCTCACGGGTTCACCTCGAAGGCACGGGCACGGCGGATCTGGTCCGGGTCGCTCATGGCGGCCTGGATCTCCTCCTGACGGCCGTGATTGACGAAGTGCTCGACCGCGACCTCGATGAAGAGCGCGTCCGCGCGGACGGCGACGGGCCCGTCCGGACCCCCGATGCGTCCGGTGGCGGTCGAGTAGATCTTCCGCCCGGCCACCGCCGTCACCTCGGCCTCCAGGTGCAGCGTCGTACCGACCGGTACGGGCCGTACGAAGTCGGTCTCGAGCCGTCCGGTCACGGCGACGGTCCGCAGCAGCCAGTTCAGCGAGCCGAGGGTCTCGTCGAGCGCGGTCGCGAGCACACCGCCGTGCGCGAGCCCTGGAGCGCCCTGGTGGGCGGGCTGCACGGTGAACTCGGCGGTGATCGTGACGCCCTGGCCGGCCCGCGCCTCCAGATGCAGCCCGTGGGGCTGCCCGCCGCCGCATCCGAAACAGTGTTCGTAGTGGGCACCGAGGAGCTCGCCGGGTGCGGGAGCATCGGGGTGCCGCACCGGTTTCGCGGCGTCGGCGGGGGGCTGAAGAGCCGGGGAAGTACCACTCACAGCCGCAGACCTTACCCGCGCGTCGGTGCGGTCCGGACACCGTGCCAAGCTTGGATCCATGCAGCACACCGCCACCCCTTACGAAGAACGCCTGACCGCCCCCCGCTCGTGGTGGCTCATCTCGTTCCTCGTGGGCGTCGCCCTCGCCCTCGTCCTGCTCCCCTTCGGCACCCTGCCGACGCTCGGCGGCCTGGTGGGCGGCACGGCGGCGGCGGCGGTCGCGGCCAGTGCGTACGGCTCGCTCCGCATCCGGGTGGTGGGCGACTCGCTGATCGCGGGCGAGGCGAAGATCCCGTTGTCCGCGCTCGGCGAGAGCGAGGTCCTGGACGCCGAGGAGGCCCGCGCCTGGCGCACCTACAAGGCCGACGTGCGCGCCTTCCTCCTGCTGCGCGCCTACATCCCCACGGCGCTGCGCGTGACGGTCACCGACCCGGCCGACCCGACGCCCTACCTGTACCTGTCGACCCGCGAGCCGGAGCGCCTGGCGGAGGCCCTGAAGGCCGCCCGGGAGGCCGCGGCCTAACGTCCGGGCCCCGCGGGAGCCCGCGGGGGTCGCGACGGCCTGGAGACGGGCTGGAGGGCCGGGGAACGGCTCACAGGATCCGTCGGCGCGCTCGGCCGCCCGGTCTCAACGCCCCAGCTCCTTGGAGATGTCGCCGAGCTTCAGCGGATCCGCCGGAGGTTCCAGCGGCGGCAGCTCGGGCAGTTCGTCCCAGGGCACCTGCATCTTCCGCAGGTCCGTCCGGATCCGGGCGGCGAGCTTCTTGGTGTCGCGGCGGTTCATGACCGCGCCCACCGCCGCGCCGACCATGAACGGCATCAGGTTCGGCAGGTCCCGGACCATGCGCTTCATGATCTGCTGCCGCAGCTCCCGTTTCATGTGACCGCCCAGGGCGGTGTTGACCGTCGACGGCTTCATCACGTCGATCCCGCGCTCGCCCGACCACGAGCGCAGATACACGGTGCTGCGGTCCTTCAGGGCGCCCGGCGGGCGTACGCCGTACACCTCGTGCAGCTCGGCGATCAGCTTCAGCTCGATCGCCGCGACCCCGGTGATCTCCGCGGCCAGTTCGGTCGGCATCGCGGGCGGTACGGGCAGCATCGCGGCGGCCCCGATGCCGGCTCCCACGGTCGAGGTCGCGTTGGCGGCGCCCGCCACGAGCTTGTCGGCGAGCTGTTCGGGCCCGAGGCCGGGGAACTGCCTGCGGAGCGTCTGGAGGTCCCGTACGGGGACCCGTGGGGCGATGTCGATGATGCGGTCGGCCAGGTACGCCAGGCCCGCCCTGGCACGGCCGCCGCCTTTGCGGACGCCGTCCCTGGCCAGGTCCTTGGCCTTGTCGCGGATCGCCGCGGCCCGTCGCCTGGCGACGGGCGCGGGACTCTCCACCGGCGCCGGGAGGTCACCCCGATCGCCTGCCGGTTCGAGCGAGGCCGAGCCGGGCGACAACTCTGTCGCACCGGATGAGCCCCGCTCGTCGTCACGCGCGCCGTGCGGGCCGTCGGACGGCCCGTGGTCCGCTCCCCGCGGGAGGAAGCGGCGCTTCCGAGGTGGGGTCGAGCCAGTCACGGCCGACCCGCCCTCAGTCGCAGTCGCGACAGATCGGCTGGCCGTTCTTCTCGCGGGCCAGCTGGCTGCGGTGATGCACCAGGAAGCAGCTCATGCACGTGAACTCGTCCTGCTGCTTCGGCAGCACTCGGACGGCCAACTCCTCGTTCGAGAGGTCGGCCCCGGGCAGTTCGAGGCCCTCGGCGGCCTCGAACTCGTCGACGTCGACGGCCGAGGCCGACTTGTCGTTCCTCCGGGCCTTCAGTTCTTCAAGACTGTCCGAGTCAACGTCGTCGTCGGTCTTGCGTGGGGTGTCGTAATCGGTTGCCATGGTCGCTCTCCCCCTCTGGGTATCTGCGGTGTCTCCAGCGCACTAACGCGTGAGAGGCCGGACTTGTGCCCGACCTGAGGCGGAGATTTTGCCTCACATCAAGGTCTGTTACTCAATCGACACCCAACCGGACTCCTCAAGAGTGATCGGCTTGGATGGCGATCGGGACCGTACACGGTCCTCGTGCCGCTCTTCAAAGGCGTCTCACCGTGTACTTCCCGTGATCACGAGGCCTGAAAACCCGGATTTTACCGGCTTTATGGCCTCAGCCATGATCACGGAGAGTAGATGGCGCGAAAATCGCCTTTGTGATCGATCACACAAGGGGCCGTTGGTCGACTGTCCCGAAAATTCAGCGCAAAGCGAACATCCCCGCGTGTGTCGGGGCCATGATCTCAGATCGGAAGCGTGACGCGCATCACGAGACCGCCCCCTTCCCTCGGCTGGGCCGAGATGTGCCCGCCGTGTGCCCGGGCCACGGACCGGGCGATGGACAGGCCCAGCCCGACGCCCTTGTCGCTGCCCGTGCGCTCCGTACGCAGCCGCCTGAACGGCTCGAAGAGGTTGTCGATCTCGTACGCCGGCACGACCGGTCCTGTGTTCGACACGATCAGGACCGCCTGGCCGTGCTGGACCTCGGTGGTGACCTCGACCCAGCCACCTTCGGGGATGTTGTAGCGCACGGCGTTCTGCACCAGGTTCAGCGCGATCCGCTCCAGCAGCACGCCGTTGCCCTGGACGACGGCCGGCTTCTGTTCACCGCGGATCTCCACGCCCTTGGCATCCGCCTCCGCGCGCACCTGGTCCGCGGCCTGTTCGGCGACCTCCGCGAGGTCCACCGGCTTGCGCTCGACGACCTGGTTGTCGCTCCGGGCGAGCAGCAGCAGGCCCTCCACGAGCTGCTCGCTGCGCTCGTTGGTGGCCAGCAGCGTCTTGCCGAGCTGTTGCAGTTCCACCGGCGCGGTCGGGTCGGACAGATGCACTTCGAGGAGCGTGCGGGTGATCGCGAGCGGGGTCCGCAGTTCGTGCGACGCGTTGCCGACGAAGCGCTGCTGGGCGGTGAAGGCGCGCTGGAGGCGCTCCAGCATGTCGTCGAAGGTGTCGGCCAGCTCCTTCAGTTCGTCGTCCGGGCCGTCCAGCTCGATACGGCGCGACAGGTCCGAGCCCGCCACCGCGCGCGCCGTGCGGGTGATCCGGCCCAGCGGCGACAGCACCCGTCCGGCCATGGCGTAGCCGAAGGCGAAGGCGATGACCGCGAGGCCGAGCAGGGCCAGCAGGGAGCGGCTGAGCAGGTCGTCCAGGGCGTGCTGACGCTGTTCGTTGACGCAGTCGTTCATCGCCTTGTTGAACACGTCCGGCGCGGCCTGCGAGGGCAGGTCGCAGATCTTGCTGGTGACCTTGCCCTCGGTGATCTTGAAGGGCAGATCGCTGCCCACGTCGAGGGCCTGGGCGGCCAGCAGGTAGATGATCGACAGCAGCAGGATGCCGGCGATCAGGAACATGCCGCCGTACAGCAGCGTGAGCCGTATCCGGATGGTCGGGCGCAGCCACGGGAAGGGGGGCTGCGGCCGCCTGGGGTCCCACGTGGGTTTCGGAGGCGCCTGCGGCGGCGCGGGCGTGGTGGCCACCGCCGGTCAGATCCGGTAGCCGGAGCCGGGAACGGTGACGATGACGGGCGGCTCGCCCAGCTTGCGCCGCAGGGTCATGACCGTCACGCGCACGACGTTGGTGAACGGATCGGTGTTCTCGTCCCAGGCCTTCTCCAGCAGCTGCTCCGCGGAGACGACCGCGCCCTCGGAGCGCATCAGCACCTCCAGGACGGCGAACTCCTTCGGCGCGAGCTGGACTTCCTTGCCGTCGCGGAAGACCTCGCGGCGGTTGGGGTCGAGCTTGATGCCGGCGCGCTCCAGGACGGGCGGCAGCGGCACGCTGGTACGCCGGCCGAGGGCACGCACGCGTGCGATGAGCTCGCTGAAGGCGAACGGCTTGGGCAGGTAGTCGTCGGCGCCGATCTCCAGGCCCTCGACACGGTCGCTCACGTCACCGGACGCGGTGAGCATCAGCACGCGCGTGGGCAGGCCCAGCTCGACGAGCTTGCGGCAGACGTCGTCGCCGTGGACGAGCGGGAGGTCGCGGTCGAGGACGACCACGTCGTAGTCGTTGACTCCGATGCGCTCCAGGGCGGCCGCACCGTCGTACACGACGTCGACGGCCATGGCCTCCCGGCGCAGTCCGGTGGCCACCGCATCGGCGAGCAGCTGCTCGTCCTCGACGACGAGTACGCGCACGTCGCTTGTCCTTCCTCTGTCCACCCGCGTGGCGCCTCGGGCGCACGCGGGCAGGGGGGTTCGTGGGTGTGTGGCGTCCATCCTGCCCTTTTCGGCCATAAGTCGGCGGTAAGGCGGGTGAGAGGGCTCCGAAGTCCGGGTGGTCGGCCGGGGAATAGCGGATTTTCTCCTCCGGTTGAGGTTTCCACGGAAGGGAGCGGGGGGAGGACGCTTTACACCCCGCGATCACGCTCCGCTTGTGCCGCAACACCATGCGGTACGTCGCCGTCCGCTTACCGCAGAGCGGTCGTGGGTGTCCGGCACCGTGGCCGCCCGGCAAGGGCTGCGCCGGGCATCCACAGGAGACGTGATCGCCCCTTCCGAACGGCACACCCCCGTGCCATCGACCCACGACCCAGGACGAGGGGGCGCAGCATGGACGCTTTCACCGCAGGACTTCTGCAGCGCATAAAGGCGACCGAGTCCGACCTGACGAGGGCTCGTGACGAGGGCGACGACTTCCTCGTCGAGGTGGAACAGGGCGAGCTCGACGACCTGCACCGCCTCGCCGCCGAGCATGGCGTGGAAGTCGGCGTGTCCGCCGTCTGAGCAGTTCGCGCGTACGACAGCGGGGCCCCGGGCGATCCAGTGCCGGGGCCCCGCTGTCGTGCTCGTACGGCCCTCTCGTGCGGCGCTCCGGTCGGCCGTCAGTCGTGCCAGGCGCCGAAGTCCTCCAGGAGCCGCTGGAGGGGCTCGAAGACACCCGGGGTCCCCGCCACCGTGAGTTCGCCCGAGGGGCGCTGCGCGGGGCGGCCACCGGTCAGGGCGCCCGCCTCACGGGCGATCAGGTCGCCCGCGCCGTAGTCCCAGGCGTGCAGCCCGCGCTCGAAGTAGCCGTCCAGGCGGCCCGCGGCGACGTCGCACAGGTCGACCGCGGCCGAGCCGCTGCGCCGGATGTCGCGCAGCAGCGGGATCAGCTTGCGCGCGACCTCGGCCTGGTGCGCGCGGACCTCGGAGACGTAGTTGAACCCGGTCGAGACCAGAGCCTGGTCCAGCGGCGCCGCGGGCCGGCAGGCGAGCCTGCGCTCGCCCGCCCAGGCGCCGGTGGCCCAGGCCCCGCCGCCGCGGACCGCGTGGTAGGTCTCGCCGCGCATCGGGGCGGACACGACACCGACGACCGTCTCGCCGTCCTGCTCCGCCGCGACGGACACGGCCCAGGTCGGCAGCCCGTACAGGTAGTTCACCGTGCCGTCGAGGGGGTCGATCACCCAGCGGACCCCGCTGGTGCCCTCGCTGGCGGCGCCCTCCTCGCCGAGGACGCCGTCGGCGGGACGGCGGTCGGCGATCAGGCCGGTGATCAGTTTCTCCGCCGCGATGTCCATCTCGGTGACGACGTCGATCGGGCTCGACTTGGTCGCCGCGACCGCGAGGTCGGCCGGACGGCCGTCCCGCAGCAGCTCGCCCGCGCGGCGGGCGGCCTCGTGGGCGAGTTCGAGCAGTTCCGTGTGCAGGGGTTCGGTCACGGCTTCCTCACGCGTAGGGGCTGTCGGCGCCCGCGGCGGCGGGGCGGGGGGCGCGGGCCGGGCAGCAGCCGACCGGGCAGAGGTTGTGGCTCGCGCCGAGAGCTCCCAGGGCGCAGGGCGTGACCCTCTGCCCTGTCTCGGTCCCGGCGCGTTCCAGGATCAGCTCCCGGATCGCGGCGGCGAAGCGGGGGTCGGCGCCGACGGTGGCCGAGCGGCGCACCGGCAGTCCCAGCTCCTCGGCCCTGGCCGTGGCCTCCGTGTCGAGGTCGTAGAGGACCTCCATGTGGTCGGAGACGAAGCCGATGGGGGCCATCACGACCGCCGGGGCGCCGGCCGCCTGCCGCTCCTCCAGGTGGTCGCAGATGTCGGGCTCGAGCCACGGGATGTGCGGTGCGCCGGAGCGGGACTGGTAGACGAGCTGCCAGGGGTGGTCGACGCCGGTGCGTTCCCGTACGGCGTCGGCGATCAGGCGCGCCGCGTCCAGGTGCTGCGCGACGTACGCCCCGCCGTCGCCGTGGTCCTCGACCGGGCCGGAGGTGTCGGCTGCCGACGTCGGGATGGAGTGGGTGCAGAAGGCGATGTGCGCGCCGTCCCGGACGTCCTCGGGGAGGCCGGCGAGGGACTCGATCACCCCGTCGATCATCGGCTCCAGGAAGCCGGGGTGGTTGAAGTAGTGCCGCAGCTTGTCGATCTTCGGCAGCTCCAGGCCCTCGGCCTCCAGGGCCGCGAGTGAGTCCGCGAGGTTCTCGCGGTACTGGCGGCAGCCCGAGTACGAGGCGTAGGCGCTGGTGGCCAGGACGAGGATGCGGCGGCGACCGTCGGCGACCATCTCGCGCAGGGTGTCCGTGAGGTAGGGCGCCCAGTTGCGGTTGCCCCAGTAGACCGGCAGGTCCAGGCCGTGCCCCGCGAAGTCCTTGCGCAGGGCGTCCAGCAGCGCGCGGTTCTGGTCGTTGATCGGGCTGACCCCGCCGAACCGGAAGTAGTGCTGCCCGACCTCCTTGAGGCGTTCCCTGGGGATGCCGCGCCCGCGCGTCACGTTCTCCAGGAACGGAACCACGTCGTCCGGGCCTTCCGGGCCGCCGAAGGAGAGCAGGAGCAGGGCGTCGTACGGGGTGGCATCGAGCACGTCTGGCATGAAGTCGATCCTGCCACCCGGCACCGACGACCGGGATCTCGGCCCGCACCCCGAGTGCATTAGGGTCACCTGACCCGTAATCTGTATCAACCCTCTTCACGCCTTACCGGATCCCCGGAGACACCCGTGCCCAGCCCCTACCGCGCCCTTTTCGCCGCCCCTGGCTCCAAGGGTTTCTCCTCCGCTGGGTTCATCGGCCGGATGCCGCTGTCGATGATGGGCATCGGCGTGGTCACGATGATCTCCCAGCTCACCGGGCGCTACGGGCTGGCGGGAGCACTGTCGGCCACGATCGCACTGGCCGCGGCGGCGGTCGGTCCGCAGATCTCCCGGCTGGTCGACCAGTACGGGCAGCGGCGGGTGCTGCGCCCGGCGACGCTGGTGGCCCTCACCGCCTCGGCCGGGCTGCTGCTCGCCGCCCGCTTCGACTGGCCCGACTGGGTGCTGTTCGTGTGCGCCGCGGGCATCGGCTCGGTTCCGAGCCTCGGTGCGATGATCCGGGCCCGCTGGGCCGCCGTGTACCGGGGCACCCCACAACTGCACACCGCGTACTCCTTCGAGTCCGTGGTGGACGAGATGTGCTTCATCTTCGGGCCGATCATCTCCATCGGGCTGTCCACGGCGTGGTTCCCGGAGGCCGGGCCGCTGCTCGCCGCCTGCTTCCTGGCCGTCGGCGTCTTCTGGCTGACCGCCCAGCGCGCCACCGAACCCGAGCCGCACCCGCGCGCGCTGCAAGGAGCAGGCGGTACGGCGCTGCGCTCGCCCGGACTCCAGGTCCTGGTGGCCACCTTCGTGGCGACCGGCGCGATCTTCGGGGCGGTCGACGTGGTCACCGTGGCCTTCGCCGACGAGCGGGGTCACAAGGCCGCCGCCAGCATCGTCCTCGCGCTGTACGCGGCGGGATCCTGCACGGCGGGCGTCGTCTTCGGACTGATGCGCTTCAAGGGGACGCCCGAACGTCGCTGGCTGCTGGGCGTCTTCATGATGGCCGTGAGTATGATCCCCCTCCTACTGGTCGGAAACTTGCCGTTCCTGGCCGTGGCGCTGTTCGTTTCGGGACTGTCCATCGCACCGACGATGATCACGACGATGTCCCTCATCGAAGAGCACGTACCTCGCGCACAACTGACCGAGGGCATGACCTGGGTGAGCACCGGGCTCGCGGTCGGCGTCGCACTCGGTTCCTCGGCGGCCGGCTGGGTGATCGACGAGGCCGGCGCGCGCGCCGGGTACGGGGTTCCGGCGGTGTCCGGGGCCGTCGCGGTCGCGGTCGGTTTCCTGGGGTACCGCCGGCTCAGCAGGCCGGCTCCGGGTCGGGGAGGCACCGTTGGACACGACAGCGAGCGGCAAGAACGGCACGTGGCGTAACTGGGGCGGAAACGTCTCCGCCCGACCCGCGCGGGAGGTCACGCCCGCCTCCGTCGAGGAGCTGGCTGCGGCCGTACGGGAGGCCGCCGAGGACGGCCTGACGGTGAAGGCCGTGGGGACCGGGCACTCGTTCACCTCGATCGCCGCCACCGACGGCGTATTGATCCGCCCTCAACTGTTGACGGGCATCCGCAACATTGATCGTGAGGCCGGGACGGTCACGGTCGAGGCGGGCACCCCGCTCAAGAGGCTCAACATGGCCCTGGCCCGTGAGGGCCTGTCGCTCACCAACATGGGCGACATCATGGAGCAGACCGTCTCCGGGGCCACCAGCACCGGCACCCACGGCACCGGCCGCGAGTCGGGCTCGATAGCCGCCCAGATCAAGGGGCTGGAGCTGGTCACGGCCGACGGGTCGGTGCTCACCTGCTCCGAGAAGGAGAATCCGGAGGTCTTCGCGGCCGCCCGCATCGGCCTGGGCGCGCTCGGCATCGTCACCGCGATCACCTTCGCCGTGGAACCGCTCTTCCTGCTCACCGCCCGCGAGGAGCCGATGCCGTTCGACAGGGTCCTCGCCGACTTCGACGAACTCTGGGCCGAGAACGAGCACTTCGAGTTCTACTGGTTCCCGCACACCGGCAGCACCAACACCAAGCGCAACAACCGCAGTGCGGGACCGGAGCGGCCGGTGGGGCAGCTGACCGGCTGGTTCGAGGACGAGTTCCTCTCCAACGGCGTCTTCCAGGCGGCCCAGTTGATCGGCCGGGCGGCGCCGGCGGCGATCCCCGGAATCGCCCGCCTGTCCAGCAAGGCCCTGTCCGCGCGCACTTACACGGACATTCCCTACAAGGTCTTCACCTCCCCGCGCCGGGTGCGCTTCGTGGAGATGGAGTACGCCGTCCCGCGCGAGGCCCTGGTCGAGACGCTGCGCGAGCTGAAGGCGATGGTCGAACGCTCCGGCCTGCGGATCAGTTTCCCCGTCGAGGTGCGCACAGCGCCGGCCGACGACATCACCCTGTCCACCGCCTCGGACCGCGACAGCGCCTACATCGCCGTCCACATGTTCCGGGGCACGCCCTATCAGGCGTACTTCACCGCTGCCGAGCGCATCTTCACCGCGCACGAGGGCCGACCGCACTGGGGCAAAGTGCACACGCGCGACTCCGAGTACCTGGCCGGGGTCTATCCGCGCTTCCGCGAGTTCACCGCGTTGCGGGACCGGCTCGACCCGGAACGGCGTTTCCAGAACGACTACTTGCGGAGGGTCCTGGGGTAGGAGCGGACCCGTCGGGCGTCCCGGCCGGAGCCGACGGACCGTCACCCGAGCCGTCACCGGCGGTGGTGCTCGGAGTCGGGTCCGGGCTTCGCGTCGTACCGTCGCTCCCCGGGTCCCCGGCGCCGCTCGACGCAGTGGCGCCGTCGGTCGTCCGCGGTGTCGTGGAGGTGGCGGGCGAGGGCGAGTCGCCTCCGGAGCCGGACCCGGAGTCCGAACCCGAGTCCGCACCGGAATCGGAGTCCGAATCGGAGGACGTGCCGGATCCCGAACCGGAGGACGACCCGTCGTGGCCGGAGAGGGCGTCGCCGACGGTCGTGCCGCCGCCGCTGAAGCCGCTGCCGGACACCAACTCGTATGTGGTGATTCCGGCCATGGTCACCCCGAACACCAGGGCGGCCGCGACCACCGGCCGCCGCCAACTCCTGACCCGGGCGCGGTGGACCGTGCCCTCGGTGAACCCGTCGGCGGGCGAGGACGCCTGGCCTTCGGGCGGCGTCTCGGTGGTCCGGGACGCGACGGTCGCCCCGGCGGCCCGGGACGGAACGGTCACCTCGCGGAACTGTTCGCCGGTCCGGCTGAAGAAGTGCTGGAAGAGCGTGCCGCCGCAGGTGGCGACGACGCTGACCACACCGGCGCCGAGGATCGTCCCGTAGACACCGAAGCAGGCGGCGAGTTTGGCCGCCACCACCGCGGCCACGGCGCCGCCGGCGACCTGAGGGACACTCAGGTCGATCCGCTTCCCCTTCTTCTCCTTCACCTCCGCCCCGGTGCCGGACTCGTCCACGTCAACGGGCCTTTCACGCATTCCGGGGCCTTGCCTGCCTTTCCCTCGCTCGATCGGCTGTTCCGGTTTGGTCTCCGGCTTGATCGCCAGTTCGACCAACAACCTGCACGAGAAGGGGACGTGCGAACGAAACCATTAGTTCCGTTTCTGGTGATTGCGTGAAGTACGCCACGTTCAAGACGCCGGAACCCTGCAACGGACGGCCAAGTCCCTTCCGTTGCGAGAAGTTGGGCGGCGCGCCAATCCACGCACGTGGCCCAAATGGAGTACTGTTGCGAACCCTGGGTCCGGTCTCCCGCCAGGGCGTCCGGGGCCTTGCCTGACCGCCGGGAGGGGGCTAGTTGCACAGGGTGACGGAGTTTGTCACTTAGCGTTGCGAATAGGTAACCGTGCCATAACGGCGTACGCGGGCTCGTGCCCGACACGCCGGGCAACTCGGCAAGGTTGTGGCAGGCTGCACCCGGGCAGGCCACACTCGACTAGCGGAAGCAGCGACGCACGTGACGTCGGCAGGCACCACCCGGGAGGTCCCCATGCCCGAACTGCGTGTCGTGGCCGTCTCGAATGACGGCACACGGCTGGTGTTGAAGGCTGCGGACAGCACGGAGTACACGCTTCCGATCGACGAACGACTCCGTGCCGCCGTGCGCGGCGACCGTCCCCGCCTCGGCCAGATCGAGATCGAGGTGGAGAGCCATCTCCGCCCCCGCGACATCCAGGCGCGGATACGCGCAGGCGCGACCGCGGAGGAAGTCGCCCAGATGGCCGGCATCCCCGTCGATCGCGTACGCCGCTTCGAAGGTCCCGTGCTGGCCGAACGCGCCTTCATGGCCGAGCGGGCCCGCAAGACCCCGGTCCGTAGGCCCGGCGAGAACGCCGGTCCTCAGCTCGGCGAGGCCGTACAGGAGCGACTGGTCCTGCGCGGCGCCGAGAAGGACACCGTCCAGTGGGACTCGTGGCGCCGCGACGACGGCACCTGGGAAGTCCTGCTCGTCTATCTGGTCGCGGGCGAACCGCACTCGGCGAGCTGGACGTACGACCCACCCCGGCGGCTCGTCCAGGCCGTCGACGAGGAGGCGCGCTCGCTGATCGGCGAGTCCGACGACCTCGCCGCGCCCGAGCCCAGCTTTCCCTTCGTACCGCGTATCGCCCGGCTGCCGCGCGACCGCCCGCTGGACCGTTCCCTCGACCGGGAGCGGCCGAGCCTGCCGGCCCCGCCGCCCGAGCCGCTCGAGGAGAGCACGAGCGAACGGGACTCACTGACCAGCCTGTTGGAGGCGGTGCCGAGCTTCCGGGGCGACCTGGTGGTCCCGGAACGCCCGGTGGAACCTCCCGTGGAGGAGCCCGTGGAGGAACCGGAGGCCGAGGAGCCCCCGGCCCCCGCCGCCTCCGCCGGTTCCGCCTACGCGGACGTCCTCATGCCCCGCTCCGTCGGGAGTCACCGTGACCGTCTGGTCGGTGCCACCGACCGCCAGGCCGAGGCGGACGGCGTCCGCCCCGGCCGCCGGGCCGCGGTCCCGAGCTGGGACGAGATCGTGTTCGGGACGAGACGCAAGAAGCAGGAGTAGTCCCGCGGTACATGACTGAGGGCCCGCGCCTTGAGGCGCGGGCCCTGCCACGTCCGCACGCGGGCGGGCGGTCGCGCCGCTCGTGCGGGAGCCCGACGACGCCCGTGCCTCAGCCGTACGAAACGGCGCGCACGACCCTCGCCGTGCTCGACGGCGTACGCCCGCCCGACGCATGTGCCGTCACACGCGCCCTCCGCCGTGCTCGACGGCGCAGGCGTGCCGGACACGTGTGTCGACGCGCACGCCTTCTCCCACGGGTGACGGCGTGCGCCGCCCACCGCCGCAAGTGAGAAGCACGCGGTCGCGTGAGCGCGCGAACGCCCCAGCACCGCGATCCCCACGCACCTGACCGCGTGCGCCCCCTGCCGCGCGTCCCGGCGCACGCCGTCCTGCCATGCGCGCGCCAGTCGGCGACCGAGGAAGCTCAGCCGTGCGGAGGTGCCGTCGGCGAGCGGCCGGACATCGCCCAGCCGCGCGGACGGCGACGCCCCGCCCACCCGCTACTGCGGATCGGGTCCCACCGCGACAGGCCGCGACGGATCCGCCGACCACTGCGACCACGAACCCACGTACAGCGCCGCCGGAATGCCCGCGACCGCGAGCGCGAGCACCTCATGGGCGCCCGAGACGCCGGAACCGCAGTACACGCCCACCTCGGTGTCGCCGGAGGCGCCGAGCGCCTTGAAGCGCGCGTTCAGTTCCTCGGCGGACAGGAACCGCCCGTCCGCGGCCACGTTGCCCGTCGTGGGCGCCGACACCGCGCCCGGAATGTGACCGCCGACCCGGTCGATCGGCTCCACGTCACCCCGGTACCGCTCGCCGGCGCGCGCGTCGAACAGCACTCCCGACCGGGCCAGCGCCGCCGCCGCGTCGGCGTCCAGGAGACCCGTGGCGCCCGGCACCGGCTCGAAGTCGCCCTCGGCCGGGGCGGGCACGTCCACCGACAGCTTCCCTTCCCAGACCGGCAACCCACCGTCCAGGACCCGCACGTCCGGGTGACCCGTCCAGCTCAGCATCCACCACGCGCGCGCCGCCGCCCAGCCCTGTCCGCCGTCGTACACGACCACCGGCACCGCTGCCGACACACCGGCCCGGCGCATGGCGGCGCCGAAGTCCGCCACGTCGGGCAGCGGATGACGGCCGCCCGGGCCGGGCGCGGAGGCCAGTTCCCTGTCCAGGTCGACGAAGACGGCGCCGGGAACGTGCCCGGCCTCGTACTCGGCCCGGCCGTCGAAGGCCGGCTCACCGGCGGCCTTGGCCAGACTGAGCTGCCAGCGGACGTCGAGCACCAACGGCGGGCGCTCCCCTGTCAGCTCGTTCGCGAGTTGTGATGCGGAGATGATGACGTTCATGGCCACCATCCTTGCGCACGGGGTGGCCGCGTCGTCCATGTCCGGCTACTCTGCTCGGCCGGGCAGGCGCGATCACGTGGCGTACGGGATCGGGCACATGCTGTACAACTGATCGACCCCCGTGGGTCATCGCGCGGAAACGGACGAGAAACCTTACAGCGGGCATTCTCCGGCCAGGCCCCACCGCTCCAGGTGCGCCCGGTGAGCACGGCGTCACGGGCGGTGCGAGCATCGGCACGGGGTGCGGAGAGCGGAAGCGACGCGGCCACCGCGAGGGGCCGAGGAGAGAGTGACGATGACCCAGGCACGGGAGTCGGCCGGCCCGAACGACGAAGCGCACGCCCCCTACGCGTCCGGCACGCCCTGCTGGGTGAGTCTGATGGTGCACGGACTGGCGACGACCCAGGACTTCTACGGAGAACTCTTCGGCTGGGAGTTCCAGCCGGGCCCCCCGCAACTCGGCCCCTACCTCCGGGCCCTGCTGGACGGTCGCGAGGTGGCGGGCGTCGGCCAGCTGCCGCCGGACCTCCACCTGCCGATCGCCTGGACGCCCTATCTGGCCTCGGCCGACGTGGACCAGACCGCCGAGACCGTACGACTGTGCGGCGGCACGGTGGGGGTCGGCCCGCTGGACGCGGCCGAGGCCGGACGGATGGCGATCTGCTCCGACCCGTCGGGGGCCGTGTTCGGCATCTGGCAGGCGGCGGCGCACCGAGGCGCCGGCATCACCGGCCTGCCCGGCCTGCCCGGCCTGCCCGGCACTCCGGGCACACCCGCCTGGAACGAACTCCTGACCGTCGAGTCGGTGAGCGTCGCCAAATTCTACGAATCGGTGTTCGGTTACGAGGAGGAGCCGGTGATCTCCGCCGACTTCGACTACGTGACACTGCACGTCGAGGGCCGTCCGGTCGCCGGGATCCACGGCGTGGGTCACGCCCTGCCGCGGGACAGGGGCCCGCACTGGATGACGTACTTCGAGGTCGCCGACGCGGACGAGGCGGTGGCCCGGCTCGTCGCACTGGGCGGGCAGGTGCTCAAGCCGCCCCGGGACAGCGAGCACGGGCGCGTGGCATGGGTCGCGGATCCGGAGGGCGCCCGGTTCTCACTGGTCCAGAGCCCGCACTGACCCCACGGGACCCGTGTTCAGGGTTGCCGCGGTCGGAACCCTGGCTCAGGAGCTCCCGGGAATCCGGCTCAGGAGGCGGACACCGGCAGCACGTCCGGCGACAGCACCGCCACGCGCGCCGTGGCCGCCGTCATACGGCGACGGTGGTGGCGGCGGCACAGCACCTCGTAGCCGATCTCGTCCGCCGACTGATTGACGTCGCCCACGACCACCTGGGCGCCCTCGACGACCATTTCGCCCCCGACGGTGCGGGCGTTGTGGGTGGCGCGGGCGCCGCACCAGCACAGGGCCTCGACCTGGAGCACCTCGACCCGGTCGGCCAGCTCCACCAGCCGCTGGGAGCCGGGGAACAGCTTGGAGCGGAAGTCGGTGGTGATTCCGAAGGCGTAGACGTCGACCCCCAGGTCGTCGACCACGCGCGCGAGCTGGTCGATCTGCCCCGGGGCCAGGAACTGCGCCTCGTCCGCGATCACGTAGTCCGCGCGGCCGCCCTGCGAGAGATGGTCGACGAGGAACGCGTACAGATCCTGTCCGTCCTCGACCTCCACCGCGTCCCTGACCAGACCGAGGCGGGAGGACAGCTTGCCCTCACCCGCACGGTCGTCGCGGGTGAAGATCATGCCTACCAGCCCGCGCGCGGAGCGGTTGTGCTCGATCTGGAGAGCCAGCGTCGACTTCCCGCAGTCCATCGTTCCGGAGAAGAACACCAGCTCGGGCATGGGGAGTTGAGCACCTTTCGGCGGAAGCGGGACGGCGGGGGGACAGGGGTGGGAAACAGGGAGCGGGACCTCAGGAGCGTACTTCGAGCAGGGGTACGAGCTGCTCGGCAGGGGTCATCGAACCGTGGTTGCCGACCATCGCGGACTCCTTCGGTTCCCGCTCCGAAGCGATGATCAGCACGTCGTCGTGCGCGGCCGCGACCACGTCACCGATGCGCGCGTACACGCGTTCGTCGATGTGCGGACCGAACCAGCCGGCCGCGATCGCCTCGTCCCGCGAGGCCACCCAGAACTGTTCGCCGAGCACCTCGCGCCAGCAGGTCAGGACGTCGTTCTCGGCGCCCGGGACCGCGTAGACGTGGCGGGCGCGGCCCTCGCCGCCCAGCAGGGCGACCCCGGCGCGCAGCTCCCAGTCCTCGTCGAAGTCGATGCGGTGCTGCTCGTCGAACGGGACGTCGATCATGCCGTGGTCGGCGGTGACATAGAGCGCGCTGCGCGGGGGCAGCTGCTCGGCCAGCCGCTGCACCAGCCGGTCGACGTACATGAGCTGGCCGCGCCAGGTGTCGGAGGCGACGCCGTAGCGGTGGCCCGCCCCGTCGAGTTCGGCGTAGTACGTGTAGACCAGGGAGCGCTCGCCCGCGGCCAGTTGCTCGGCGGCCAGGTCCACGCGCTCTTCACCGGCCAGCCGTCCGTGGAAGGTCCCGCCGCTGAGCGCGACCTTGGTCAGCGGGGTGTTCACGAAGGTCGGCGACGAGACCTGGGCGGCGTGCACGCCCGCTTCGTGGGCCAGCCGGAAGACGGTGGGGTACGGCTGCCAGACGCCCGGCGAGGTCCAGGGCTTCCAGCGGAGCTGGTTCATCAGCTCGCCGGTGGCCGGATTGCGGACCGTGTAGCCGGGCAGGCCGTGGGCGCCCGGCGGGAGGCCGGTGCCGACGGAGGCGAGGGAGGTCGCGGTGGTCGCCGGGTAACCGGCGGTGATCGCGCGGCCCGTGCCACCGCGGGAGCTCGCGAGGAGCGAGGTCATGAAGGGGGCCTCGTCCGGGTGCGCCCTCAGCTGCTCCCAGCCCAGACCGTCGATCAGGAACACGCAGTTGCGGTCGGCGGCGGTCAGCTCCGGGATGGCGGTGGACATCCCCGGCACACCCATGCCCGTGGCGAGCGTGGGCAGCAGGTCGGCGAGCGAGCCGGAACCGTACTCGGGGACGGGGGCGGAGCCGACGGGGAGCGGTTCGGGGTGGCCCCAGGCGACGGAGTCGGAGGGTGACGGATGGGACATCAGGGGGTGACGTCCGCTGTCGCCTCGGAGATGGCCTGCGCGAAGGTCAGGGCTTGGCGGACCGTCTCCGGGCCGTCCCCTGCCTCGCTGACGCGCAGGCTGAGGTCGTCCGCCGTCGAGCTGCCCGTGTAGCCGTGGTCGGCGTCGCAGTTGGGGTCGCCGCAGGCGGCGGGTTCGAGGTCGATGCGGGAGACGGCGCCCCAGCCGATGGTCAGCACGATCTCGCGCGGGAGCGTGCCGGGCGTGTAGGACTCCGGGTTGGCGACCACGCGGCTGACCACGACGGACGAGATTCGGCCGATCTTCACGGACTCGGTGGACGTCGTGGCGTACGGCGTCGGGGAGGTGGTGTCCGCGGCCTGCTCGTCGGTGTGGCTCACGATGAAGCGGTTGCCGGTGAGGACCAGCACGGTCACGTGCCGGCGCACCTCGTTCTGGTCGAACGTGGTCTCCTGGTGGACCAGGTACGACCGGATCGGCTCGCCGCCCACGGCGGCCTCCACCGCCTCGGCCACGAGGGCCGGGTAGTAGCCGCTGCGCTCGATCGCCGCTCGCAGCCCCTGGGTCGTCGTACTGGTCTTGGCCATGACGTCCATCCTACGGGGGCGCACTGACTGCGAGGCACCGCTCGGCACACAGGAGCGTTCCACGCGTGCGAAGCTCTCCGTTCGGTACGTGGGGAGCGTCCGGGGGCCGAGATCGTCTCAGTACGCGGGGAGCGTCCGGGGACCGAGATCATCGCGGACCGGGGGCGGCGCCAGGCGCACGGTGGCGCCGAGGACGCTCAGTCCCCGCGGAGCGACGACGACCGGCTCCAGGGTGACCGCGACGACCTCGGGGTGGTCGTCGACCAGTCGGGACACACGCAGCAGCAGTTCCTCCAGCGCGGGCGTGTCGACCGGCGTCGAGCCCCGCCAGCCGAACAGCAGCGGTGCCGTCCGGATCGAGCGGAGCAGCGAGGTCGCGTCGCGGTCGGTGACCGGAACGAGCCGGTGCGCCATGTCGCCGAGCAGTTGGGAGGCGGCACCGGCGAGCCCGAACGACAGTACGGCCCCGGCCGCCGGGTCGATGACCGCGCGGACGACCGTTTCGACCCCGCGCGGCGCCATCGCCTGCACCACCGGACGCAGTTCCTGCGGATTCCCGAACAGCGCGGTCAACTCGGCGTACGCCCTGCGCAGTTGTTCCTCGTCCGCCAGGTCGAGGCGTACGCCGCCGAGGTCGGCGCGGTGCCGCAGGTGCGGTGCGGTGGCCTTGAGGGCCACCGGGTAGCCGAGGGTGCGCGCGGCTTCGGCGGCCGCTTCGGGAGTGGGCGCGGGTACGGCCGCGCGTACGGCGATCCCGTACCGTCCGAGCAGTTCGCAGGTCTCGTCCGTGCCGAGCGTGAGCCCCTGCCCGCGCGCGAGCAGGCCGCCGATCAGCTCGGCGGCGCCCTTCTCGTCGATGTCCTCGTACTCCGGCACCTTCCCGGGATCGGCGGCCTCGCGTCGCCACTGTCCGTACTTGACGGCTTCGGCGAGAGCGCGGACGGCGCGTTCGGCGGCGGGGTAGGCGGGGATGAGACGAGGGCCGGTTCGGACGGATCCGGGTGTTTGGCCGGAAGTCTGGGGGGTTCGGGGGTCGGCCGGCGGCCGTTCCGCGGGGAGACGGGGGTGTCCGCGGTCGAGCGGCGCCGGGAGTGACGGGGGGTGGGCGGCGCCGGCGGGCGTCGCACCGGCGTGCGGTGCCGTACTCGCCGCCGCCGACAGCGCCTCCGCGAGCCCCCCGAGCTCCACGTGCACCACGAGCACCGGCTTCCCCGGAACCCGCTCGGCGGCGGAGCGCAGCGCTTCGGCCAGCAGCGCGTCCTCCACGGACGCGCCCCCGATCGCCGGAATGGCGGTGACCACGACCGCGTCGCACGTCTCGTCCGCCAGCGCCCGTGACAGCGCCTGGCGGAAGTCGTCCGCCGTGGCCCCCGTCGTCAGATCCACCGGTGGCAGCGGCCGCAGCCCCTCGGAGAGACAGGCGTCGTACGTCAGTACGCCCAGGGACTCGGAGTTGCCGAGGATCGCCACGCGTGGACCGGCCGGCAGCGGCTGGCGCGCGAGCAGCAGTCCGGTGTCCACCAGTTCGGTGATGGTGCCGACGCGGATGACGCCGGCCTGCCGCAGCAGCACCGACACGGTCGCGTGCGGCAGCCGGGTCGCCCGGACGGCGTGCCCCTGGGGAGCGGAACCGGCACCCTGCACGACGACCAGCGGTTTCGCCGCGGCCGTCCGCCGTGCGAGGCGGGTGAACTTGCGCGGGTTGCCGATGGACTCCAGGTACATCAGCGCGACGTCGGTGTCCGGGTCGTCGTACCAGTACTGAAGGACGTCGTTGCCGGAGACGTCCGCGCGGTTGCCGGACGAGACGAAGGTGGACACGCCGGTGACCCCGGTGACCCCTCCGCCGCGCCGGTGCAGTCGCGACAGCAGGGCGATGCCGATGGCGCCGGACTGCGCGAACAGTCCGATGCGTCCGGGCCGCGGCATCTCGGGGGCCAGCGAGGCGTTCAGCCGCACGTCCGGGGAGGTGTTGATGATCCCGAAGGCGTTCGGGCCGATGATGCGCATCCCGTACACGCGCGCGCGGCGCACGAGTTCACGCTGGCGCTCGCGTCCCTCGGGGCCACTCTCGGCGTACCCCGCGGAGACCACGACGAGTCCCTGCACTCCGTGCTCGCCGCACTCGGTGACGACGTCGGGCACGCGCTCGGTCGGCACGGCGACGACCACGAGGTCGACCGGCCCCTCGATGTCCCGCACCGAGCGATGGGCGGGCACGCCACCGAGTTCCTTCTGTTCCTCGGGGAGTGCCTCGTTCACGGCGTGGAGGCTTCCGGTGAATCCGGCCTGCCGGATGTTGTCGAGGATGCCGCGGCCCACCCCGCCCGGGGCACGGCCGACGCCGACCACCGCGACGGACCCCGGCACGAGCAGCCGCCGTACCGACCGCGCCTCGGCGCGCTGCTCCCGCGCGCGCTGCACGGCGAGCGAGCGTTCCGTGGGTTCGAGGTCGAACTCCAGGCGTACGACGCCGTCCTCGAAGCTGCGCTTCTGGGTGTAGCCGGCGTCCGTGAACACCTTGATCATCTTGGAGTTCGCGGGGAGCACCTCGGCGGCGAAGCGGCGGATGCCCCGCTCACGCGCGACGGCCGCGACGTGTTCGAGGAGGGCGGAGGCGACGCCCCTCCCCTGGTGCGCGTCCTGCACCAGGAAAGCGACCTCGGCCTCGTCGGCCGGCACGGAGGCGGGCATGCCGTCGGCGCCGATGCGGTCGTACCGTACGGTGGCGATGAACTCGCCGCCGATCGTGGCCGCGAGTCCCACCCTGTCCACGAAGTCGTGGTGTGTGAAGCGGTGGACGTCCTTGGCGGACAGCCGCGGGTACGGCGCGAAGAAGCGGTAGTACTTCGACTCGTCCGAGACCTGCTCGTAGAAGCTGACCAGGCGGTCGGCGTCGTCGACGGTGATGGGCCGGATGCGCGCGGTGCCACCGTCGCGCAGTACCACGTCCGCCTCCCAGTGGGCGGGGTACTCGTGCCGGTCCTGCCGGTCCGCCGGGTTCTGCATGCGCCCCAGAGTACGGCTCGCGCAGGACAACGGCGCGAGGCAGTCTGTGGAGGACGGACGTCGGATCGAGGCCGCGATCCGACGACCTTCCCGGGACGGGACGCAGGACCGCTCCGGGCACATATTCCGATGTGGAACACTGGTCTAGACAACCCTGAGTACTGAAGGGCAGCATCACATGGCTGAGCGCCGCGTCAACGTCGGCTGGGCCGAGGGCCTCCACGCCCGTCCCGCCTCCATCTTCGTCCGAGCCGCCACGGCCACAGGCGTCCCGGTCACGATCGCCAAGGCCGACGGCAACCCCGTCAACGCGGCCTCCATGCTGGCCGTTCTCGGCCTGGGCGCCCAGGGCGGCGAGGAGATCGTCCTCGCCTCCGACGCCGAGGGCGCGGACGCCGCGCTCGAACGTCTGGCGAAGCTGGTCGCCGAGGGTCTCGAGGAGCTCCCCGAGACCGTCTGAGCATCGCCTTCGGCACTGCTCTTCGCACTTCTCACAGCAGTGCTCACAGCACGCGGTGGAGCCGCGTCGACCTTTCCGGTCGGCGCGGCTCCACCGTTTCCGCTCGCTTTCGCTTCACCCGCTCCACCGGAATTGCCGGGAGTGCCCGGAGACCATCCCGCGAGCATACGAAAGACGTGCGGCCGGAAATTACCGGCGCACGAGAATAAGGGCAGGGGAAATGCGCCTCCGCCGAATACCGCTTCTTTGTATACGGTGCCTTTGTTAATGCCGCAGGCTCGTCATGTTTACGGGGTGTTGCGAAGTCCTCACGCGGTCGGCGCGCTCCCCCGCCCCGGTGAACCGCAGGCGGTGCGCGGAACTCGCTCGCTCGGTGTGCAGCGCCGTGATCCCCCGCGCTCGTTCGGCGTCACCGCGGGCCACCGCGTCCACGATCGCGCCGTGCTCGGCCCACGACTCCACGGGATCGGCCGGCGCCTCTATCGAGTACATCCAGGCGATCTTGTGCCGCAGCTGGGTGAGCGTCGAGGTCAGGGCTTGGCTGCCGGACGCCTGGGCGAGCGTCTCGTGGAACCAGCCGCCCAGGGAGCGCAGATCCTCGCTGTTGCCCCGCCTGGCCCGCTCCTGACCCAGGCGGACCAGGCCGCGCAGCACCTTCAGGTGGGCCTCGGTCCGCCGCTGGGCGGCCCGGGACGCGCCGAGCGGCTCCAGGAGCACGCGCATCTCCAGCAGGTCGGAGGCCTCCTGCTCGGTCGGTTCCGCGACGCACGCGCCCGCGTGCCGGCGGGTCACCACGAAGCCCTCCGCCTCCAGGGTGCGCAGGGCCTCCCGGACCGGGACGCGCGAGACACCGTAGCGGCGCGCGAGGAGTTCCTCGGTGAGCCGGCCGCCGCGCTCGTAGACACCGGCCACGATGTCGTCCCGGATCGCCGTGCATACCGAGTGCGCCGGAATACGCATGACCGACCTCCGCCTTAATGCCCGTGAAACGTCGCCGAGTGACGTGCGTTCTGCGACTCTATGGCAATCAGGCGTAATTTCCGACGGGCGGCCGGAATCCAAGGATATTTTTTGGACAGGAAGGCCTCCGAAAGGCCGAAAGCCCCGGCTCGGGAGCCGGGGCCTCGGTATGTCGCGCCGTCTGTTGTCAGACGTTCACACCATGCTTGCGGAGGTAGGCGACCGGGTCGATGTCCGAGCCGTATTCTGGGGTGGTCCGGGCCTCGAAGTGCAGGTGCGGGCCGGTGGTGTTCCCGGTCGCGCCGGAGACGCCGATCTGCTGGCCCGTGACCAGCCTCTGACCCACGGAGACGCCGATGGACGACAGGTGACCGTACTGGGTGTACGTGCCGTCGTTCATCCTGATCACCACCTGGTTGCCGTACGCCCCGCCCCAGCCGGCCTCGACGACGGTGCCGTAGCCGACCGTGTGGACGGAGGTGCCACCGGCGGCGTGGAAGTCGATGCCGGTGTGGCTGCCGGAGGACCAGAGCGAGCCACCGCTGAGGTAGCCGGTGGAGACGTAGGAGTGGGCGATCGGCGCCACGAAGGTGTTGAGGCGCTTGCGCTCGGCCTCGCGGGCGGCGCGCGCCTTTGCCGCGTGCTCCGCCTTGGCCCTCGCCGCGGCCTTCTCGCGGGCGGCCTCCTGGGCCGCCTTCTCCTCGGCGGCCTGCCTCTGGGCCGTGGCCTGGGCGTCGATCTGCTCGGCGACCGAGTCGCGGATGGTGATGACCGGGGTGAGGCCGGTCTGTTCGACGGAGTTCTCGGCGGCGAGCGCAGGGGCCGCGAGGGTACCGATGACGCCGGTGGTGGCGAGGGCCGCGATGCCGGCTGCCTGAGCGCTGGTGCGCTTCATCCGGCCGGGACGACGGTGCTTCCCGGGGGCGCACATGAACGCCATGTAGTGGCTGGTCCTTTCCTTCCCTCTCGCCTACCGGGTTAGCTGACGGGTTCGGAGCAGGAAGGTCTCCTACGGACCCCCTCGCGGCACGCGCGGGCGTCCGATTCACCCCAGGGACTGCATGGGTCCCCGGCTCCCCTGGCTCGCGCCGTACGGGGACTCGGCGATGACTGTCCGCTGCCGCGGGTGCGGCGCACTGCCTGACGAACAGACCGCATGACCGTACGGGCGCCGTCTTTCGATCCTCAAACGGATCGCGGCTTTTGTAGCGCATCCCACAGGGCAGACAGGCAGCTCTCCCCCAATTCGGACATTCTCCGGACATGGTGGGGCCCTGGTGACTCATCAGTCACCAGGGCCCCCGCGCGCGTGCCTTCGCGTTGCCCCTACTCGGCGGACACGACCGTGACTTCACCGATGCCGAGGGCCTCCACGGGCTCCCTGATCTGCGCCGCGTCCCCGACGAGGATGGTCACCAGACGGTCCACCGGGAAGGCGTTCACGACTGCCGCGGTGGCCTCCACGGTGCCGGTCGCGGCGAGCTGCTGGTACAGCGTCGCCTGGTAGTCGTCGGGCAGGTGCTGCTCGACCTGGTCGGCCAGCGTGGCCGCGACGGCCGCCGCGGTCTCGTACTTCAGCGGCGCCACCCCGACGAGGTTCTGCACGGCGACGTCACGCTCCGCGTCGGTCAGCCCCTCCGCGGCGAGCGTGCGCAGCACGGTCCACAGGTCCTCCAGGGCGGGACCGGTGTTCGGGGTGTCCACGGAGCCGCTGATGGCGAGCATCGCGGCGCCCGTGGCCCCTCCGGAGGAGGTGGGGGCCCCCGACCTGAGCACCTGCCCGAAGGCGCGCACCCCGTAGGTGTAGCCCTTCTCCTCCCGCAGGACGCGGTCCAGCCGGGAGGTGAGGGTGCCACCGAGGCAGTACGTGCCGAGCACCTGGGCGGGCCACACCCGGTCGTGCCGGTCGGCGCCGGTGCGGCCGATCAGCAGCTGCGTCTGGACGGCGCCGGGTCGGTCCACGATGACCACGCGGCCGGTGTCGTCGGCGCTCACCGGCGGCACGGGGCGGGGCGCGGCCGAGGTGCCCTTCCAGGCGCCCAGGGTGTCGCCGAGGAGCTCGTCCAGGTCGAGGCCGGCGAGGTCGCCGACGACCACGGTGGTGGCCGTGGCGGGGCGGACATGCCGGTCGTAGAAGGCACGCACGGCCGCGGAGTCGATCTGCGTGACCGTCTCCTCGGTGCCCTGGCGCGGGCGGGACATGCGCGAGGTCGCCGGGAACAGCTCCTTGGAGAGCTCCTTGGCGGCACGGCGGCCGGGGTTGGCCAGCTCGTGCGGGATCTCGTCGAGCCGGTTGCGCACCAGCCGCTCGACCTCGCTGTCCGCGAACGCGGGCGCCCGGAGGGCGTCGGAGAGCAGGCTGAGCCCCTTCTCCAGGCGCGAGACCGGGACTTCGAGGCTCAGCCGTACGCCGGGGTGGTCGGCGTGCGCGTCGAGAGTGGCGCCGCAGCGCTCCAGCTCGGCGGCGAACTCCTCGGCGGAGAGCTTGTCGGTGCCCTCCGAGAAGGCTCGCGCCATGATCGTGCCCACACCGTCGAGGCCGGCCGGCTCGGCGTCCAGTGGCGCGTCGAGGAGGACCTCGACGGCGACGACCTGCTGGCCGGGGCGGTGGCAGCGCAGAACGGTCAGCCCGTTGTCCAGGGTGCCGCGCTCGGGCGCCGGGAAGGCCCAGGGCCTGGCCTCGCCCGGCCGGGGCTGGGGGTGGAACTCCATCGTGGCGAGCTCGGTCACTGGGCCGCCTCCTCGGTTGCGTCGGTGGCTTCCACGGTCGCCGCGGACTCCGGGTCTTCGGTGCTCTCCGCGGCCTCGGCGTCGTCCAGGGCCTCGGGGGCGGTCGGCTCGTAGACGAGCACCGCCCGGTTGTCGGGGCGCAGGCGGGCCTTGGCGACCTCCTGGACCTCCTCGGCCGTCACGTCCAGCACCCGCTGGACGGCGGTGAGCGCGAGCTGCGGGTCGCCGAACAGGACCGCGTAGCGGCACAGTTCGTCGGCGCGGCCGGCCACCGTGCCGAGCCGGTCCAGCCACTCGCGCTCCAACTGGGCCTGGGCGCGTTCCATTTCCTCGGCCGTGGGGCCCTCCTCGGCGAACCGGGCGAGCTCCTCGTCGATGGCGGTCTCGATGACCGGCACCTCGACGTCACCGGACGTCTTCACGTCCAGCCAGCCCAGGGAGGGCGCCCCGGCCAGCCGCAGCAGGCCGAAGCCGGCCGCCACCGCCGTACGGTCGCGCCGTACGAGCCGGTTGTACAGGCGGGAGGACTCACCGCCGCCGAGAACGGTCAGCGCCAGGTCGGCCGCGTCGCACGCGCGCGTGTTGTCCTCCGGGAGCCGGTAGGCGGCCATCAGGGCGCGCGCCGGGACCTCCTCCTCGACGACCTCGCGCAGCTGCCCGCCCATGACCTCGGGCAGCGAGCCGTCGCGCGGAGCGGGCTTGCCGTCGTGGGAGGCGATGGAGCCGAAGTACTTCTCGATCCAGGCGAGCGTCTGCACCGGGTCGATGTCGCCGACCACGGAGAGCACGGCGTTGTTGGGCGCGTAGTACGTCCGGAAGAACGCGCGCGCGTCCTCCAGGGTGGCCGCGTCCAGGTCGGCCATCGAGCCGATCGGCGTGTGGTGGTACGGGTGGCCCTCCGGGTAGGCGAGCGCGGTCAGCTTCTCGAACGCGGTCCCGTAGGGAACGTTGTCGTAGCGCTGGCGGCGCTCGTTCTTGACGACGTCCCGCTGGTTCTCCATGGACTCTTCGTCGAGCGCGGCGAGCAGGGAGCCCATGCGGTCGGCCTCCAGCCAGAGGGCGAGCTCCAGCTGATGGGTGGGCATGGTCTCGAAGTAGTTGGTGCGCTCGAAGCTGGTGGTGCCGTTGAGCGAGCCGCCGGCGCCCTGCACCAGCTCGAAGTGGCCGTTGCCCTTGACCTGCCCGGACCCCTGGAACATCAGGTGCTCGAAGAGGTGAGCCAAGCCCGTACGTCCCTTGACTTCGTGACGGGAGCCGACGTCGTACCAGAGGCACACCGCCGCGACCGGGGTCAGATGGTCCTCGGAGAGCACCACGCGGAGGCCGTTGGCCAGGCGGTGCTCGGTCGCTGTCAGGCCCCCGGAGCCTGCCTCGGCTGTGGCCGTGTGACCCATGGGCATGTACGTCCCTTCGATCGCGGACGCGGTCGTCGGACCGCGCGTTTCGTGCCTGTCCTGCCACTGTATGCAAGCGGACCGACCATGGGCGAAGTTCCCGCGGGACGTACGCCGAGAGCGAGATCGCGTAGCCTGCGGGCAGTCGTGGAATGAGGCGCCTTCCACACCGGGCCGGGCGGCCGACGCCGGGTCCTCGCCCGCACTGTCAGTAGCGCGGTCCACAATGGTCCGCGTCAGAACCCGTTCACGCTTCAGCAAGGAGCCGGCAGCGATGGCCCGCCGCAGCACGAAGACCCCGCCGCCCGACGACTCGTACGAGGAGCGGATCCTCGACATCGACGTCGTCGACGAGATGCAGGGCTCCTTCCTCGAGTACGCGTACTCGGTCATCTACTCCCGCGCTCTGCCGGACGCCCGCGACGGCCTCAAGCCGGTGCATCGCCGCATCGTCTACCAGATGAACGAGATGGGCCTGCGCCCCGAGCGCGGTTACGTAAAGTGCGCCCGTGTCGTCGGCGAGGTGATGGGCAAGCTCCACCCGCACGGCGACGCCTCGATCTACGACGCCCTGGTGCGCATGGCCCAGCCGTTCTCCATGCGCGTGCCGCTCGTCGACGGCCACGGCAACTTCGGTTCGCTGGGCAACGACGACCCGCCGGCCGCCATGCGGTACACCGAGTGCAAGGCGGCCGAACCTGCCGGCCTGATGACGGAGTCCATCGACGAGGACACCGTCGACTTCGCCCCCAACTACGACGGCCAGGAGCAGGAGCCGGTGACCCTGCCGGCGGCCTTCCCGAACCTCCTGGTCAACGGCTCGTCGGGCATCGCGGTCGGCATGGCCACGAACATGCCGCCGCACAACCTCGGCGAGGTCATCGCGGCCGCCCGCCACCTGATCCGCCACCCGAACGCGGACCTGGACGCCCTGATGAGGTTCGTCCCGGGCCCCGACCTGCCCACCGGCGGCCGGATCGTCGGCCTCTCCGGCATCCGGGACGCCTACGAGTCGGGCCGCGGCACCTTCAAGATCCGTGCCACGGTCTCGGTGGAGACCGTCACGGCCCGCCGCAAGGGTCTGGTCGTCACCGAGCTGCCCTTCACGGTCGGCCCGGAGAAGGTGATCGCCAAGATCAAGGACCTGGTCGGCTCGAAGAAGATCCAGGGCATCGCCGACGTCAAGGACCTCACCGACCGCGAGCACGGCCTGCGCCTCGTCATCGAGATCAAGAACGGCTTCGTGCCGGAGGCGGTCCTGGAGCAGCTCTACAAGCTGACGCCGATGGAGGAGTCCTTCGGCATCAACAACGTCGCCCTGGTGGACGGCCAGCCGCTCACCCTGGGTCTCAAGGAGCTCCTCGAGGTCTACCTCGACCACCGCTTCGAGGTCGTCCGACGCCGCTCGGAGTTCCGGCGCACCAAGCGGCGGGACCGTCTGCACCTGGTGGAGGGCCTGCTCACGGCGCTCGTCGACATCGACGAGGTCATCCGGCTGATCCGCTCCAGCGACAACTCCGCGCAGGCGAAGCAGCGCCTGATGGAGCGCTTCTCGCTGTCGGAGATCCAGACGCAGTACATCCTGGACACCCCGCTGCGCCGACTGACCAGGTTCGACCGGATCGAGCTGGAGTCCGAGAAGGACCGGCTCAACACGGAGATCGCGGAGCTGACCCGCATCCTGGAGTCGGACGCGGAGCTGCGCAAGCTGGTCTCCGCCGAACTGGCCTCGGTGGCCAAGAAGTTCGGCACCGAGCGCCGTACGGTGCTGCTGGAGTCGGCGGGTGCCCCGACCGCCGCCGTACCGCTCCAGGTCGCGGACGACCCGTGCCGGGTGCTGCTGTCCTCGACCGGCCTGCTGGCCCGCACGGCGAACGGCGAGCCGTTCCCGGAAGACCCCGACACCAGGCGCACCAAGCACGACGTGATCATCTCTGCGGTGCCGGCCACGGCGCGCGGCGAGATCGGCGCGGTCACCTCGGCGGGCCGCCTGCTGCGGATCAACGTCGTCGACCTGCCGCAGCTGCCGGACACCGTGTCCGCGCCGAACCTGTCGGGCGGTGCCCCGCTGGCGGAGTTCGTCTCACTCGACGGCGACGAGACACTGGTCTGCCTGACCACGCTGGACGAGTCGTCCCCCGGCCTGGCCGTCGGCACCGAGCAGGGCGTGGTCAAGCGCGTGGTCCCGGACTACCCGACCAACAAGGACGAGTTGGAAGTCATCACCCTCAAGGACGGCGACCGGATCGTCGGCGCGATCGAGCTGCGCACCGGCGAGGAGGACCTGGTCTTCATCACGGACGACGCGCAACTGCTGCGCTACCAGGCCTCCCAGGTCCGTCCCCAGGGCCGTGCCGCGGGCGGTATGGCGGGCATCAAGCTCACCGAGGGCGCGAAGGTGATCTCCTTCACAGCGGTCGACCCGGCGGTGGACGCGGTCGTCTTCACCGTCGCGGGTTCGCGCGGCACGCTGGACGACTCCGTGCAGACGACGGCCAAGATCACCCCGTTCGACCAGTATCCGCGCAAGGGCCGCGCCACCGGCGGCGTGCGCTGCCAGCGGTTCCTGAAGGGCGAGGACTGCCTGTCCCTGGGCTGGGCGGGCCCCGTCCCGGCCCGGGCCGCGCAGAAGAACGGCACCCCGGCCGAGCTCCCGGAGATCGACCCGCGCCGCGACGGCTCGGGCGTGTCGCTGGCTAAGACGGTGGCAGTGGTGGCGGGGCCGGTGTAGGACGGCGCCTTACTCGGGGCGACAGGGGTGCCTGTTTCCCCGGGTTCGCGGGGTCTGCGGGTCCACCTGGTCCACCTGGTCCACCTGGCGCGTTTTAGTCCGGCGAGTCCGTCGCGTCCGGCGGGTCCGGCGGTCCGTCGGGGTCGCGTACGTAGCGGAGGACGCCCCACATGCCGCGCTCGTCGGCGGTGTGCGGGGCGTCGTCCTCGCAGGCCTCCAGTTCCCTGCGGAGGCCTGGCCCGGCGATGCCCGAGCCGATGAGCACGAGCTGGGTGAGGCGCGGCTCACCGCTCGGCCGGCGCTCGGGGCGGAAGCGGAGGAACCGCCCGACGGTGTGGACGGCGTACCGGTTTTGGACGTCGTGGGCACCGAAGTCGACGTACCCCTTGATCCGGTAGAGCCCCTCGGGCCTGCTGTCGAGGAAGGTCATCAACCGGCGCGGTTCCAAGGGGACCTCGGAGACGAAGGACAGACTGTCGTACGCCGCGTGCAGATGACCGCGGTGATCGCCCCCGCCGTCGTGATCGCGCGGGTCGTCATGCGGGCTTTCGTGCGGGTCGTCGGCGGAGCCTTCGTGGAGCTCGTCTCGCAGGCCGTCGTGCGGGTCGCCGGGCAAGCCGTCTTGCGGGTCCCCGTGCAGGCCCTCGTGCGGGTCCCCGCGCAAGCCATCGTGCAGGTCGTCGAAGGACAGCTGCCCGATGCGCTCCTCGCTCGGCCGGCAGTCGAAGAGGAACTCGGGGTCGATGCGGGCGTAGGTGACGGGGACGACCGCGGCACGGTCGGCGAGGGTCCGGACCAGGCCGAGGACCCGCTCACCGTCCGTCGCCCGGTCGAGCTTGTTGACCACGACGAGGTCGGCGAGACCGAGGTGCCGGTCGATCTCGGGGTGCCGCGCGCGGGTGTCGTCGAACTCGGCGGCGTCGACGACCTCGACGAGACCGCCATAGACGACCCGCGGATTCTCCGAGGCGAGCACCATGCGCACGAGCTCCTGGGGCTCGGCGAGCCCACTGGCCTCGATGACGATGACGTCGATACCGACGGCCGGGTTCGCGAGCCGTTCGAGGTAGACGTCGAGCTCACTGGCGTCGACGGCGCAGCACAGGCACCCGTTGCCGAGGGAGACGGTGGAGTCGCCGAGCGCGCCCGCCACGGCCATCGCGTCGATCTCGATGGCACCGAAGTCGTTGACGACGGCGCCGATCCGGCTGCCTCCGCTGTGATGGAGGAGGTGGTTGAGCAGCGTGGTCTTGCCGGAGCCGAGGAATCCGGCGAGGACGATCACCGGGATCTGCGGGGTCTGCTGCGGACCCGGGCTCGGCTGACTCAACGTGCGACCTCTTTCGCGCCGACGCGTGCGCCGGCTCGCGAACCGGCGCACGTACGAAGAATGAATGCCGCCCCAGAATACGAGCCAGGAACAAATCACGGCTGAGTGAACGATTGTTAGCAGCGCCGACGGGGCAGACGTTGGGCATGGCGCCGAAGTGTGCGACCCTCGCTTCCTTCCGTGCGCCTCCTCTCCGCCTCCCCCGCCGATCAGAGCCGCTCGGCACCCTGGAGGCGGCACGCGCCGCCCATCGCTCGCCGGCCCCCACCAGTCGACCCGCACTCCGACGGCCGGCGGACGGTCGCCTGAATCGGGGGTTGACATGGCCACACGGAAGAACGCAGCGGGGAGGGTCGGCTCCGCCGCGCTCAGCCTGCTGCTCGTAACCGGCACCATGACGCTGGCAGCACGTCAGCGCCGCCTGGAAACGGCACGCCGGGCAGAGCGGCGCTTGGAGGAGCGGCGCCTGGAACTCGAAGAGCTGGCGATTCGACGCAAGGCCCTGGCGCACCAGCAGCGCATGCAGTGGGAACTGCTGGCCCGGGCGATCGACGATCCCTCCCTCGCCGCGGTGATCGACACCTACGACAAGAGCATCCCCGCAGAGAAACGGCGTCAGTTCTTCTACGCCAACGCATGGTATGTCCACCTCTTCCACCTGTACCGGGCGGGCATCCTGGACAGGGAGGAGTTGTACCGGCATCTGCGCGAGTTCTTCCAGAGCCCCCTCTTCCGCGAGTACTGGGCGGCGTCGAAGGCTCAGCGGGCATCCCTGAACGAGTCGTCCGAAGAAGCCGGGATCGGACGCATGGTGGACGGACTCCTCGTCGATCTCGACGAAGCGGAAACGGACGAGTGGTGGGTGATGGGCAACCCCCCGTCCGACTGAAAACCGGTCACCCAAGGTTTACGGCCTTTCGCCGGGGATCGCTGCCTCTCACTCCGAGTTGCCACGTCTCACCCTGGGTTCGCTGCAGCTTGTCGCCTCTTCTGCACCAGGGACACGCCCCGTGACTTTTCTCTATGTTGGCCACGAACACCTCTCGAAACCCGTACCTTTCTGCCCACAGATGTGCTCACACCTTTTGTAAGGACCGGTACCCCTTGAAGATCGTGCGCCGCATCGGTGTGCCTCCGAGTGCCCGTGGCAGCAACTCAGGAGCCACCTGCCCGGATGTGTTCGAACTGAGTGACGGCAACTTCGCCGTCATCGGCACCGAAGCCACCGAGGCGCTGGACGGCGAACTGCCCGCAGACGCCGCGAGAGCCGACTACGAACGCATCGTCATTGTGAGCAGGGAAACTCTCATCCGCGCCAAGGCGGACATCCCCGACGCCTGACGTCACCACACGAGTACGCGTCCACCCCAGACCCGTCCCGCCCCACCCCCCGGCCGCACGCAACCGTTGAGCGAGTCCGGCACCACACAGCGAGCGGCCCGGCACACCCGTCACTGCTCGATCTCTCATCGCTGAGGCCTGGAGTCAGAACGGCACCAGGCCGCACGTGTTTCCGGGTCACCGTCAGCCCATCGAAGGCACCGCCACCGGCGCCCCCGGCCCCACATACCGCGCCACCGGACGGATGATCTTGGAGTCCTCCGCCTGCTCCAGGATGTTGGCGCTCCAGCCCACCGCGCGTGCCGCCGCGAAGGTGGGCGTGAACATCTCGCGCGGCAGACCGCAGAGTTCCATGACCACGCCCGCGTAGAACTCGACGTTCGTGTGGAGTTCGCGGCCCGGTTTGAGCTCGGCGAGGATCGCCTCGACATGACGTTCGACTTCCACGGCGAACTCGACACGAGGGCCGCCGAAGCTCTGGGCGGTCTCGCGGAGCATCCGGGAGCGCGGGTCCTCGGTGCGGTAGATGGCGTGGCCGAAGCCCATGATGCGCTCGCCGGCGAGCACCCGGGCCCTAATCCAAGGCTCGATCCGGTCGGGCGTGCCGATCGCGTCCAGGGTGTCCAGCGCCCGGCTGGGCGCACCGCCGTGCAGCGGCCCCGACAGCGCGCCCACCGCGCCGACGAGACACGCCGCCACGTCCGCCCCGGTCGACGCGATGACGCGTGCGGTGAAGGTTGACGCATTGAAGCCGTGATCAATGGTTGAGATCAAGTATTGCTCGACGGCACGGGCGTGCCGCGGGTCCGGCTCGACCCCGGTCAACATGTACAGGTAGTTCGCCGCGTACGACAGGTCCTCACGAGGCTCCACCGGGTCGAGCCCCCGTCGCAGCCGATGCAGAGCGGTGAGCAGCGTCGGTACGGCCGCGGCGGCGACGACGGTGTCCTCGCGGCGCCGGGCGGCGTCGATGTCGTACACCGGGCGGAAGCCCTTGGCCGCACCGAGCAGGGACAGCGCCGTGCGCAGGCCGGCGAGTGGGCCGGAGTGTCCGCCGGCCGCCGCGATGGCCGGCAGTGCCGCGCGCACGTCGTCGGGCAGCCGGCGCAGCGTCGCGGTCCGGGCGGCGAAGGCGGCGCTCTGTGCGGCGTCCGGCAGTTCGCCGTGGACCAACAGGTGCCAGACGTCCTCGAAACCGCGGGTTCGCGCGAGGTCGACGGCCGAGTACTGGCGGTAGTGGTAGAAGCCCTCGAGCCCACGGACGTCACCGATCCGGGTGTCGGTGACGACGACGCCCGCGAGACCGCGCGGTACGTCGACAAGAGTGGCAGCGGACCTGTTGACGGACATGTTTCCCTCCCTGGAATTGATTCGACTGTCCATGGTTGACTATATGACTGTCAATATTGATTGAATCAATGCACCTAAGTGCGGCTACGGTGACCCCCATGCGCGATCAAGAACCCGACCCTTCTCACCCGGGACGGCGGCTGAGCACCAAGGAGGCCGCCGAGCTGCTCGGTGTGAAGCCCGAGACCGTGTACGCGTACGTGAGCCGCGGTCAGCTCAGCAGCCAACGCGTGCCCGGCGGCCGGGGCAGCACCTTCGACGCCCAGGAGGTCGAAGTGCTCGCCCGGCGCAACAGACGGGAGAACGGTCTGAGTTCGGGCGCGATCTCGGAGCTGTCGGTACGCACCCGCATCACGCTGATCGACCAGGACCGGTACTACTTCCGGGGTGTCGACGCCACCGAACTGGCCGCGCGCCACTCCTACGAAGAGATCGCCGAGTGGCTGTGGACCGGACGACTACGCCCGGGCATCGCGTTCACCGCCCCCGAGGCCACTGTCGCCGTCGCCCGTCGCGCGGTCGGCGCCCTGCCCGAACACACCGGCCCTGTCGACCGGTTGCGGGTGGCCGCGATCGCCGCGGCGGCGGCCGACCCACTGCGTTTCGACCTGTCCGAGAACGCCGTGCTCGGCACCGCGCGCACCCTCATCCCCACACTCGTGGCGGCACTGCCGCCGGTACGGCGCGGTCACCGCGACACGGGCCCACTGGCCCATCGACTCTGGACGCGCCTGACCGGCTGGGACGCCGACGAGACGTCACTACAGGTCCTGGACACGGCACTCGGGCTGCTCGTCGACCACGACCTGGCCGCCTCCACGCTCGCGGTGCGCGTCGCGGCGTCGGCCCGCGCACACCCCTACGCGGCCGTCTCCGCCGGTCTCGGCGTGATCGAGGGCCCCCTGCACGGCGCCGCCAGCGGGCTCGCCCACCGCCTGCTGCTGGAAGTGCTCGACCAGGGCGACGCGGCCCCCGTGATCGCGGAGGAACTGCGGGCCGGCCGCCGCATTCCCGGCCTCGGCCACCGGCTCTACCCCGGCGAAGACCCACGCGCGCGTGCCCTGTTCACCCTTCTGGAGGAGATGCCACGGGCCGCACCCGGCCTCGCCGCGGCCCGCGACATCGTGACGACCACCGCCCGCCACACTCCGCTGCAGGCCAACGTGGACCTCGCCCTCGCCGTGCTCACCACGTCCTGCGGCATGCCCGCCACCGCGGGCGAGACGATCTTCGCCGTCGCCCGTACGGCGGGCTGGATCGCCCACGCCCTGGAGGAGTACGGCGAACGCCCGCTGCGCATGCGCCCCAGCGGGCACTACGTGGGGCCGAAGCCGCCCCAGCCCCTCCCGGAATAGGGCATACGACCGCGGCCTGAGCGCGACTTGGACGCGACCGGAAGTCACCGGGCGCAAGTCAGGTTAGGCTCACCTCTGTGAGTACGTGCACGACCGTCTCGCGGACCCTCGACGAGCCCATTTCCGGTACCGCGGCCACTGCGAGGACCTGGCTCCTGCTGGAACAGCCTGGTCCATGGGGTGCCCAGGCGCTCACTTCGAGCCACCTGGATCCCGCACTCGGCCGCGCCCTGGAGGCGGCGGCGAACGGCACGGGCGTACGCATCGCGCTCATCCGCCGTCCCGGGCGTCACGCCGACTTCGGCACGCCTCCCCTACGGCGGGTGTACGCGGCCCACACCACCCCCGGAAACGTGTGGCTCCACAGCGCCATGACGGCCGCCCCCGAGCGCCTGCTCGACCTGGACTTCGCCGCACTGGGCAGAGGCGACCACCAGACCTTCGGCACCGCGCTGCAAGGCCGGCCGCACACCGGTGACCCGCTCGCGCTCGTGTGCACCAACGGCAAGCGGGACCGCTGCTGCGCCCTGCTCGGCCGCCCCCTCGCCGCGGAACTCGCCGCCTCGGGCGTGGAGGGCGTCTGGGAGGTCACCCATCTGGGTGGTCATCGCTTCTCCCCGACGGTGCTCGTCCTGCCGTACGGATACGCGTACGGGCGGGCCGAGGCCCACACCGTCAAGGAGGTCCTCCACGGGGTCCAGGAGGGACGGATCGTCGTGGAGGGGTGCCGCGGAAGCTCTGCCTGGGAACGGCCCGGCCAGGCGGCCGAGCTGGCCGTGCGCACAGCGGTGCACGAGACCGCGGCGGACGTGCTGAGCGTCGTTCGGACGGACGGCGCCGCGCCGCGCTGGGAAGTGACCGTCGCGCACGTCGACGGCCGCCACTGGCGGGTCATCGTGGCCCAGGGCGCCTCTCTGCCGCCCCGCCCGGAGAGCTGCGGCACGTCGGTCCTGGGCGCGCCGGCCCGCATGGACGTGGTGGCGGTGCGCGAACTGACGGCGGCGGCCCTGGCGAGCTGAGATCCCTCGGCCTTACGGGAGGAAGGCGGCGGCACCGGCGAGCCGAGCCCCGTGGCCGTGCGGGACGAAGGGCGGCGGTCCAAAAGCCCCTACCCTCGCGCGCGAGGCTCGTATGGGAGCCCGTACGGGAGTCTCTACAGGAAGTGGTGGCTTTTCGCGGGTCCGTCACCTCGTGGCGCCCGCCACGCCCTCCCCGCGCCCCAAGGGTTGGTCAAGAGATCCACGCCACTCCCCCTGCCGCAAGCACCGCGTGCCCACGTACCGTCGTGGGCATGAGCCCCACTCCCCCCGCACGTCGCCTGCGCCTGGGCATGCCCAGGCGCATGTTCTCGCAGGTCCTGCTCATGCAGGTGGCGATCGCCGCGGGAGTCGTGGTGCTCGCGACCGGGCTGTTCCTCGCACCGCTCAGTCACCAGCTCGACGACCAGGCGATGCGCCGCGCGCTCGCGATCGCGCAGACCACCGCCGCCCAGCCGCAGATCGCGACGGATCTCCAGAACACGCCTCCGTCGGTCGACGGGCCGGTCCAGCGGGCGGCGGAGCGGATCCGGAAGGCCAGTGAGGCCGAGTACGTCGTGGTCATGAACACGCAGCACGTGCGCTGGTCGCACCGGGATCCCGCGCAGGTCGGCCGTGTCGTCTCGACCGACCCCAGCCAGGCCCTGGCGGGCAAGGACGTCATGGAGATCGACAGCGGCACCCTGGGGCGCTCGGCACGTGGCAAGGTGCCTCTGCGCGATGCCGACGGCAGGATCATCGGGGCGGTGTCGGTCGGCATCGAGTACGACAGCGTGCGAGCCCGGCTCGTCCACACCATCCCGGGGCTGTTCGCTTACGCCGGCGGCGCCCTCTCCGTCGGCGCGCTGGCCGCCTGGCTGATCTCCCGCCGGGTCCAGCGCCAGACCCGCGACCTCGCCTTCTCCGACATCTCCGCACTGCTCGCGGAACGCGAGGCGATGCTGCACGGCATACGGGAGGGCGTCGTCGCCCTGGACCGCACCGGCCGCATACGCCTTCTGAACGACGAGGCCCAACGCCTGCTGGACATCGGCGAGGAGATCGTCGGCCGGTCTCCCGACGAGGCGTTCGGCGCGGGACGTACGGCGGACGTCCTGGCCGGCCGGGTGACCGGCACCGATCTGCTCACCGTTCGCGGTCAGCGTGTCCTGGTCGCCAACCGGATGCCCACCGACGACGACGGTGCCGTGGCCACCCTGCGCGACCGCACCGAGCTCGAACAGCTCGGCCGGGAACTCGACTCCACGCGCGGCCTGATCGACGCGCTGCGCGCCCAGGACCACGAGCACGCCAACCGGATGCACACGCTGCTCGGGCTGCTTGAGCTGGAGATGTTCGACGACGCCGTGGAGTTCGTCGGCGAGGTCGTCGGCGATCACCGCGTCACCGCGGAGCAGGTCACCGAGAAGATCCAGGACCCGCTGCTCGCGGCCCTGCTGGTCGGCAAGGCGACCGTCGCGGCCGAGCGCGGCGTCGCCCTGTGGGTCTCGGACCGCACCCGGCTCCCGGACCGCCTGGTCGATCCCCGGGGGCTGGTCACGGTCGTCGGCAACCTGGTGGACAACGCGCTGGACGCCGTCGCGGGCACACCGCACGCGCGCGTGGAGGTCGAACTGCGCGCCGAGGGCCGCACCGCCGTCCTCCGGGTCTGGGACACCGGTCCCGGAATCCCGGCGGAGCAACGGGAACTGGTCTTCACCGAGGGGTGGTCCACGAAGAAGCCGCCGGCGCACGGGAAGCGCGGAATCGGGCTCTCCCTGGTGCGCAGGCTCGCCGAACGGCAGGGCGGCAGTGCGGCCGTGGGCGAGGCGGACGGCGGGGGCGCCGAGTTCACCGTCGTCCTGCCCGAGGCGCTGGCCGAGCCGGATCCGGAACCCGCCTTCACCACCGGGCCCGCCCCCATCGGTGAGGCGCCCGCGCGGACCGCGGTCGAGGAGGAGGCTCGGTGATCGAGGTCCTGGTCGTGGACGACGACGCCAGAGTGGCCCGGGTCAACGCCGCCTACGTCGAGAAGGTGCCGGGTTTCCACGTCGCCGGCGAGGCGCACGACGCGGCGCAGGCGCTGTGTCGGATGGAGGAGCTGCCCCGGCTCGACCTGGTCCTGCTGGACCACTATCTGCCCGACGAGACGGGGCTGGAGGTCGTCCAGGAGATGCGTCGGCGCGGCCACCAGACCGACGTGATCATGGTGACGGCGGCCCGGGACGTCTCGACGGTGCAAGCGGCGATGCGGCAGGGAGCGCTTCAGTACCTGGTCAAGCCGTTCGCCTTCGCGGGCCTGCGCGCCAAACTGGAGGCGTACGCGGAGCTGCGCCGCACCCTCGACGGTGGCGGCGAGGCCGAACAGGCCGATGTGGACCGCATGTTCGGAGCGCTGTCGGCACATTCGGAACCCGGACTGCCCAAAGGGCACTCGCCGAACACCGCGGAACTCGTACGCCGGTCCCTGGTGACCGCCGAAGGCCCGCTGTCCGCGCAGGAGGTCGCCGACCGGACCGGAGTGAGCCGGCAGACCGCCCAGCGCTATCTGAAGCTCCTGGAGCGCACGGGCCGGGCCACGTTGACTCTCAAGTACGGCGACGCGGGCCGCCCGGAACACCGTTACGTGTGGGCGACCCGCGCCTGAGGCACGGCCCGTGGGGGCGGGGGAAGGGGCCGTGCCCTCCCTCTGTACGTATGTCAGCCCGCGGCCTTCTCGACGAACTCGGTCGTGTACGTCTTGCTCAGGTCGACGTCCGCGTTCTGGATGTTGGGATTGAACGCCTTGAGCACCTTCTCGACGGTCTCGGGTCCGTTTGCGGGCATCACGCCGTCCTTGGTGAACATCGGCAGTGTGCTGTCGATGGCGTCCGCGTACAGCACCTTGTCGCCCTGGGAGTAGTCGGCGGGCATCTTGTCGGCGATCTCGGAGGCACTGTGGGTGGACATCCACTTGAGCGTCTTGACGAATGCATTGACCAACCTCTGGACTGTGGCCTTGTGGCCGTTCACCCAGTCCGTCTGCATGTACAGACTTGACGACGGGTACGGGCCGCCGAGAGCCTTCTGAGAGCCCTCGGGCGTCCGCATGTCGAGGAGGATCTCGCCCGCCTTCTTGTCCAGGATCGTGGCGACGGTCGGGTCGGTCGTCATACCGCCGTCGATGGCACCCTGCTGGAGCGCCGCGATGAAGGTGGGGCCGGCACCCACGGCGACCGGCGTGAACTCGCTGACCTTCACACCGTTCTTGACCGCGAGATACTTGGTGAGGAAGTCGGTGGACGAACCGAGGCCGGTGACACCGAGCTTCTTTCCCTTGAAGTCCTTGGGCGAGCTGATGTCGCCGCCTGCCTTGGTGGAGACCACCTCCACCTCACCGGGCGCGTGCGAGAACTGCACGACGGACTCCACAGCCTTGCCCTTCACCTGGAGGTCGAGGGTGTGGTCGTAGAAGCCGACCGCGCCCTGGACCTGGCCGGAGACCAGCGCGGTCTCGGCCTGGACGCCGGCGGGCTCGCTCAGCAGCTCCACGTCGAGTCCCTCGGCGTCGAAGTAGCCGAGTCGCTGGGTGAGCATCGCCGGCAGGTAGATGACCTTGTCGAGGCCACCGACCATGATCTTGACCTGCTCGCCCTTTCCGTCGCCCTTGCTGCCGGAGCCGGACGACGCGGTGGCCGCGTCGTCGGCACAGCCGGTCAGGGAGGAGAGAGCGAGCAGACCGGTGGCTGCCAGGGCGGCGTATCTGGCGGTCTTGCGCATGGCGGTTCACGTCCTTGTGAGAGGGCGGTGCGGAGAAGTCGAGACAGGAAGGCAAGACAAGGAAGGCGAGGGGGGAAGAGGAGGCGGGAGAAGGCGACAGAGGAAGGCGGCAGGTACGGCGTGGCCGTGGGGCTCGCCCGTGGTGCTGAGCCGTGGTGCTCTGGGGTGGGCCTCAGTCGCCGGAGTCCGAGGGCTTCCACCGGAAGATGCGGCGTTCGGCGAAGGTCAGCAGTCCCTCGGCGACAAGCGCGACGACGGCGAGGATGACCATCGCGGCGTACACACCGGCCGCGTTGAAAGTGCCCTGGGACTGGGCGACGAGCAGGCCGATGCCCTTGGTCGCGCCGATGTACTCGCCGACGATGGCACCGATGAGGGCGAAGCCGAAACTGACGTGCAGGCTGGTGAAGATCCATGAGGTGGCGGACGGGATGACCACCTGAAGGGTCACCCGGCGGTCGCTCGCGCCGAGGATCCTCGCGTTGGCCACCAGGTTGCGGTCGACTTCACGGGCACCCTGGAAGGCATTGAAGAACACGGGGAAGAAGACCAGGACGACAGCCGAGGCGACCTTGGAGGCGGGGCCGAGCCCGAACCAGATCACGAAGATCGGAGCGAGAACGATCCTCGGTATGGAGTTGAGCACCTTGATGTATGGACCAAGAACATCGGCGAGGAAGGTGATCCTGCCGAGAGCGATACCGCACACGACACCGCCGGCCACTCCGAACACCCAGCCCAGGAGCGCCTCGTAGAGCGTGTACCAGATCTGTTCGCCCAGGGATCCGAGCGCGGTCCCATGGGTCACCCAGGTGTAGATCTGGTCCCAGATCTTGGAGGGCATCGAGAAATTGAACGGATCGATCGCCTTGGTGCGGGCGAGGAACTCCCACAGCCCGAGGACGGCGATCAGCAGCAGAGCACGGGAGGCCGCGACGACGATCTTGCGTCTGCGCGCGGCGCGTGCCCGCGACTGCGCACGCCCCTGTTTCTGAGGCTCCGCGACGGCCAGGGCGGCGGCGGTCTCGGGCAGGACGTCAGGCGACATGGGCGGTGCCCCTCTCGCGGGTGATGCGGACCTCTTCGCCCAGCGACTGCCAGATCTCGCGGTAGATCTCGATGAACCGCGGTTCCAGGCGCACCGATTCCACCTTGCGCGGCCGCGGCAGGTCGATGTCGAAGACCTGCTTGACGGTGGCGGGCCCGGCCGTCATGACGACGACCTTGTCGGCCAGGGCGATGGACTCCTCCAGGTCGTGGGTGACGAAGACGACCGAGGCGCCCGTCCCCTCCCACAGTTCCAGCAGCTCGTCCGACATCAGGGCCCTGGTCTGCACATCGAGCGCCGAGAACGGCTCGTCCATCAGCAGGATCTCGGGATCGTTGACGAAGGTCGCGGCGAGGGCCACGCGCTTGCGCTGACCGCCGGAGAGCTGGTGCGGGTAGCGGTCCTCGAAGGCGGTCAAGCCCACCCGGGCCAGCCATTCGCGTGCCTTCTGCCTGGCCTCCGCCTTGGGCACGCCCCGGAAGCGCGGGCCGGCCATCACGTTGGACAGGACGGTACGCCAGGGGAAGGTGGCGTCCTGCTGGAAGACGAAGCCGACCTTGCCGCCCACGCCGCGAACCGGCTCGCCGGAGACCAGGACTTCACCCTCGGTGGGCTCCTCCAGGCCGCTGACCAGGGTCAGCGTGGTGGACTTGCCGCAGCCCGTGGGCCCGACGACCGCCACGAACTCGCCGCGTCCAACCGTGAGATCCAGTCCCCTGACAGCCGTGTGCAGACCCCCCGACGGGGTTTTGAATGTCTTGCTCGCGCCCCGTAGCTCGATGGCGGGGCTGGTGGTTGCGCTCATGACCGAGGACCGTAGGTGTGGTCCGTGCCACAGCAGCAGTCTTCTGAGCGCTAGCCGTTCTTTTGCTCGCAGGAGCCTGTTGTGCTCGTTTTGCTCGCGCTACAAAAGCGGAGCCGAAACACGGGCTTGACGCCCACCTGGCCTTGAGGAAGAGAGGGCCAATGATTGACGTCCTGGTGGTTGACGACGACTTCCGTGTCGCCGAGATCAACGCCAAGTACGTGGGCAAGGTTCCCGGATTCCGGGTAGCCGCCCGCGCGCACAGTGCTGCCCAGGCCTTGACCGCTGTCGAGCGCGGTGCCATCGACCTCGTCCTGCTCGACCACTACCTCCCCGACCGGACGGGTCTGCAACTCGTCCACCGCATGCGGGAGCAGGGGCACGGCACCGACGTCATCATGATCACAGCGGCGGGCGATGTGACGACCGTGCAGGCCGCGATGCGCCTCGGCGCCCTGCACTACCTGGTGAAACCGTTCACCTTCGCCGCGCTGCGCACGCGCCTGGACTCCTACGCCGCTCTGCGCCGCACCGTCGACCGCGTGGGCGGTCGCGGCATCACCGGACAGGAACAGGTCGACCGGATCTTCGGCGCCCTGCGCACCGCCCCGGCGACGACGGCGCCGGGGCTGCCGAGCGGCCACTCGGAGCCCACCACGGACCTGATCTGTGCCGTGCTGCACCGCGCGAGCCAACCGCTGTCCGCCCACGAGGTCGCCGCCGAGACCGGCCTGAGCCGCTCCACCGCCCAGCGCTACCTCCGCCACCTGGAACAGGCCGGCCGTCTGAGCCTGACCCTCAGATACGGCGACACCGGCCGCCCGGAACACCGCTATGCCTGGGTGGCACCGTAGCCGTAGCCGCAGCCGCCCCATGACGACCGCGACGGCCCTACGACGACGGGCACAGCAGGTACGACGGTGAGGCGGCCGAACGACCTCAACAGCCATACGCTGTGAACAGGCGCACGACTGTGAGCAGAGGCGTACGACTGTGAACAGGCGCACGACTGTGAGCAGAGGCGTACGACTGTGAGCAGGCGTACGAGAGTGAGGCGGCGTACGACCACCCCGTGAGGCGGCCATACGACGGTAGGGCGCGACCTCGGTGCGGCTACACCGCCCCCGCCCCCGTCAGCGAACGCACCTCGGTCTCCGCGTGTTTGGCCTCGTCGGGCAGTTCGGCGGAGGTGACCGTGCCGAGCCAGCCCGCGACGAAGCCCAGCGGGATCGAGACGAGCCCGGGGTTCTCCAGGGGGAAGTACTGGAAGTCGACACCCGGGAACAGCGACTGCGGACTGCCCGAGACCACCGGGGACAGCACGACCAGCAACAGCGCCGGAACCAGGCCGCCGTACACCGACCACACCGCCCCTCGCGTGGTGAAGCCGCGCCAGAACAGCGAGTAGAGCAGCACCGGCAGATTCGCGGACGCGGCGACAGCGAACGCCAGCCCCACGAGGAACGCGACGTTGAGGTCACGGGCCAGCAGGCCGAGCCCGATCGCGAGCGCCCCGATGCCCACCGCGGCGGTCCGCGCCACGGCCACCTCGCTGTACGGCTCCGCTCGTCGACGCCGCAGCGACGCGTACAGGTCGTGTGCCACGGACGCCGAGGAGGCGAGCGTGATCCCGGCGACCACCGCGAGGATCGTGGCGAAGGCGACCGCGGCCACGATCGCGAACAGGACCGTGCCCCCTGTCGACTCCGCGCCACCGCCCAGGTCGAGCGCCAGCAGGGGAACCGCCGTATTGCCGGCCGCGTTCGACGCGCGCACCGTGTCCGGACCCACGATCGCCGCCGCCCCGAACCCGAGGACGATCGTCATCAGGTAGAAGCCGCCGATGAGTCCGATCGACCACACGACCGAGCGTCGTGCGGCCCGCGCCGTGGGCACGGTGTAGAAGCGGGACAGGATGTGCGGCAGGCCGGCCGTGCCGAGGACGAGAGCAAGGCCCAGGCTGATGAAGTCGAACCGCGCGGTCCAGTCCCCGCCGTACTTCAGTCCCGGCGCCAGGAACGCGTCCCCGTGACCGCTGCGCGCCGCGGCGGTGAGCAGCAGCTGGTCGAAGTCTCCGTGGAAACGCATCAGGACGAGGACGGTCAGCACGATGGTGCCCCCGAGCAGCATGACCGCCTTGACGATCTGGATCCAGGTGGTGGCCCGCATCCCTCCCAACGACACATAGATCACCATGAGCGCGCCGACGCCGATGACGGTCCAGGCCTGTGCCGCCTCGCTCGTCCGCCCGAGGAGCAGCGCGACCAGGCTGCCCGCGCCCACCATCTGCGCCACCAGATAGAGAACGGACACGGTGACCGAGGAAGTTCCCGCCGCGATCCTCACCGGGCGCTCCCTCATGCGTGCCGCGACCACGTCGGCGAGAGTGAACCGACCGCAGTTACGCACCAGTTCCGCGACGAGGAACAGTACGACCAGCCAGGCCACGAGGAAGCCCACGGAGTAGAGCAGCCCGTCATAGCCGAACAGCGCGATGAGGCCGGAGATGCCGAGGAAGGAAGCGGCCGACATGTAGTCACCCGCAATGGCAAAACCATTCTCTAGGGGTGAGAAGAGCCTGCCGCCCGCATAGAACTCCTCCGCCGAACCGTGCCGGTTGCGGCTCACCCATGTCGTGATCCCCAGGGTCACGGCGATGAAGGCGCTGAACAGCAACAACGCCAGGGTCTGGTGATTACCCGTCACGACATACCGCCTCGGACTCCACGGGTCAGTTCCTGAGTGTCCCAGCGCAGTTCGAGCGCGGCCCGGTCCCTGCGCAGCCGCGCGTGCCGGGCATAGGCCCAGGTGAGCAGGAACGTGCTGAGGAACTGGCCGAGCCCGGCGAGCATCGCCACGTTCACGGCCCCTGCCACGGGCCGCGCCATGAACCCCGGCGCGGTCGTCGCGGTCACCACGTACGCCACGTACCAGGTGAAGAAGACGGCGACCGCCGGCACCACGAACCTCCGGTACCGGCTGCGTACCTCCTGGAAGGCCACGCTCCGCTGCACCTCGAGGTAGACCTCGGCCATGGCCACCGCCCGGCCGTCCTGCTCCCGGCGGGCCTGCGGAACGGGAACCACTGGCGGCGACGTGCCGGCTGCCTCACCCCAGCCCGAGGCGAGTGCGTCGTACCAAGGGTCGTCGTACGGCTGGACTTCCGGCGCTGTGGCAGGGGACGAGGCGAGCCGTTCGTGGTTCTCGTCCGGACTCTCTGGACCGCCCTCGCCTCCGCGTGGGTGCCCGTTGCTTGACTGCATGCCCAAGCATGGACAGATAGGGAAGATCCCCGACTATTCTTCCCCCTGCTCTTCACCCCATCAGGTGACTCAACCTGCTGGTGGCCGTGCCACTCCCTTCGCATACGCGTAACGCACGGCCTGGGCACGGTCTTTGAGTCCGGTCTTGGCGAACAGGTTGTTGATGTGAGTCTTCACGGTCGCGGTGGAGACATGCAGCCTGCGGGCGATCTCCTGGTTGCTGAGCCCCTCGGCGATCAGCGCCAGCACGTCGATCTCGCGCGCGGTGAGTCCGTCGGGCGCCTCGGTGGGCGCCGCCGGAACCGGTTCGGGTTCCGACAACCGCTCCAGCAGCCGCCGTTGGATGCTCGGCGCCAGCCCCGCTTCCCCGGACAGCACGCTGTGCACGGCCCGCACGATCTCGTCACCTCCGGCGTCCTTGGTGAGGTAGCCGCGCGCCCCCGCCCTCAACGCCGGAAACAGCGAGTCGTCGTCCGCGAAGGTCGTGAGCACCACCACCTGCGTCCCGGGGTACTGCGACCTGATGCGCCGGGTCGCCTCCACCCCGTCGCAACGCGGCATACGCAGGTCCATCAGCACCACGTCCGGAGCGAGTTCCGCCACCAGTTTCACCGCTTCGTCCCCGTCCCCGGCGGCACCGACGACCTCGATCCCGGGCAACAGCCCCAGCAGCATCACGATGCCCTCCCGGACCACGGTCTGATCGTCCACGACCACGACCCGCGCGGGCTTCGCTGCCTCCTGCGTCATGTCGGCACCCTCAACGTCACCACGAACCCCTCTTCGTCCCGCTCCGCCCGGAGCGAGCCGCCCAGCAGTTCGGCGCGCTCCCGCATGCCCAGCAGACCGTACCCGCCCCCCGCGCCGGAGAGTTCACCCGGCGATCCGCCCGAGTCCCTCACGTCCAAGGTCACTTGGTGCGCGCTGTAATCGAGCCGAACCTCGACCTTGGCGCCCAGGGCATGCTTGCGGACGTTCGTGAGGGCTTCCTGGGCGACCCTGCGCACGGCCTGCGACGCCTCTGCCGGCAGTGCTCGGCGTTCACCCGTGACGGTGACCTCGGCTCCGTCGGCCGCGCGGACGAGCTCTGTCAGGTAGTCCTCCAGCGGCGTCAGCTCGCCACGCAGCGCGGACAGTGCCTGCCGGGTCTCGTCGAGGCCGTTCCGCGCCATGCCGCGTGCCGCCACGACCCGCTCCAGGATCCGGTCCCGGTCCGCCCCCCGCTCGATCAGCAACCTGGCCGCCTCCAGGTGTACAAGCTGGGCCGAGAGACTGTGGGCGAGCACGTCGTGGATCTCCCGCGCGATGCGAGCCCGCTCCGCGAGCGCCGCGGATTCCGCCTCGGCCGCCCGCGCCGCCCGTTCCTGGGCGAGCAGCCGCTGGGCGCTGCCCCGGGCCTCGGCGTCCAGGCGCAGCACGTAGCCGGCGAGGGCGAGCCCGACCGTGGTCGTAGCGGTGGTCAACCATGAGTCGTTGTTGACCACCGCGTACGCGCCGAGGGCCACCGACGTCACCGGCAGGGCGGCCATCAGAGGAAGCCGCTCCAGTGCGGTGACGGCGCAGCCGCACCAGATGACCAGGGCGGGCACCCTGAAGTCGACCGCCTGACCCGCGAGCGCGAGGGCGAACAGTACGGTGATCAGCGCGATGGAGGGCCGGAGCCGGTGCGCGAACGTGGTCCTGAAGAAGGCCCAGCCTGCCGCGGCCGCCAGCAGGACACCTGCCGCAGCGGCCACCACGCCCCAGCCGTGCATTCGGCTGTTGCTGAAGGCACCCCACAGCAGCATGCCGAGAACCAACAGCCTGACGCCCCAACCGAGCAGTCGCCGGCTCTGCACGATCTCCTTGCGCCCGAGCGCCTCCCGCGAGGGCCAACGGGTCCAGGCGTTGTCTGTCACACCTGTTCCTTCCTCGTGGACAGGGGCATGGCGTCACCGTACGTCGCGGCTCGGGCGTCGGCCGAGGCGACGGCCTGCGCCCGCCGGACCAGGATGCCGGAGCGGACCAGCAGGGTGGCCGCGAGGCCCAGCATCAGGGCCGAGCTGTTCTGGTGCACGCCCATCAGCGAGCCGAGCGCGACGAGACCCACGCGCAGGCCGATGCCTACGATCCACACGGCCACGCTCGCCTTGGTGCTCTTGCTCCACACGGCGCCGTCCGGCTCCACCCATATGCGGGTGGTCCAAGCCCAACCGGCTCCTGTGGCCAGGCCGATGAGGAGTTCGACGCCGAGCAGCAGAGCCGCCGCCGTGTGGTGCCGGGTGTCGAGCATGCCCGGCTCTCGCAGGGCCACCACGGCCAGGATCACGGGCACGAGCCACCAGCGCCGGTCGGCGTCGACCTGCCGTGCCCGAAACTGGCGCACGACCACCGGGGCAACCACGGCCACGATCACCAACGCGTTGACGAGCCCTGACATCGCAGCCTCCGTGAGCGGGAGAGGAGATGCCGACAGCGAGTGCCCCCGACGCCTTCGACGCTACGGAAATGGGCGGGAGGACAGATCGGAGCCGGGGTGGATCATGGGTGGATCCCGGATGGGCCAAGCACTCCACCCCTGGGTGGAGACGCTCCACACCGCCCAAGGACGGGCGGGGCCGCGCCACACCATCCCGGCGCGAGCCGGACACCACCTGATCCGGCTCCGGGCAGGGACGATGTGATCCGGGCAGGCGGGAGGGGTGCCGCCCTGAGGCAGCAGCCACGGCTCAGAGCCGTCGCGCTTCCCTGACCCCGAACACCCCAGCCCAGCCCAGGCCGGTCCAGCCTCTCCGGCCCAGGACCGACACCTCACCCGGCCGACCCAGCCGTCAGCCCTCAGCCCTCAGCCCTCAGCCCTCAGCCCTCAGCCCCAACGACATCATCCGGCCGCGACAGGATCACCGGGCCGAATCCCACTCCGGCCCCAACCCGACCGCCAGCCCCAGCCGAAACCGGCCCGACGCCGGTCCCGGCCCCGATGCCCCGGTCCCGATGCCTCTCGGTTTCGATGCCCTGGCCTCAGCCCCGAACACCGCGCCCCAGCCCCAGCCCCCGGGGCCCGATCCCCGGCCAGACGCGGAGGTGTCGGCATCCGTCGTCGTGGGGGCGCCGCAGCGTCCGAAGGTGCCTACGCGTCGATGCGCGACCGGTCCAGCGTCGCCGCCGAGCTCGAGATGAACTCCTTGCGGGGCGCCACGTCGTTGCCCATCAGCAGGTCGAAGACCTGCTCCGCGGCCTCCAGGTCGGAGAGGTTGATGCGGCGCAGGGTGCGGTGGCGCGGGTCCATGGTCGTCTCGGCCAGCTGGTCGGCGTCCATCTCGCCCAGACCCTTGTACCGCTGGATGGAGTCCTTGTACCGGGTGCCCTTGCTCTGGAGCTCCATGAGCTTGTCGCGCAGCTCACGGTCCGAGTACGTGTAGATGTACTTGTCCTGGCCCTTCTTCGGCTGGGTCAGCTCGATCCGGTGCAGCGGCGGCACCGCGGCGAACACCCGGCCCGCCTCGACCATGGGCCGCATGTAGCGGTGGAACAGAGTGAGCAGCAGGGTGCGGATGTGGGAACCGTCCACATCGGCGTCGGTCATCATGATGATCTTGCCGTAGCGGGCCGCTTCGATGTCGAAGGTCCGGCCGGACCCCGCTCCTATGACCTGGATGATCGCGCCGCACTCGGCGTTCTTGAGCATGTCGGTCACGGACGACTTCTGGACGTTGAGGATCTTGCCTCGGATCGGCAGCAGAGCCTGGAACTCGGAGTTGCGGGCGAGCTTGGCGGTGCCGAGCGCGGAGTCTCCCTCGACGATGAACAGCTCGCTGCGGTCGACGTCGTCGCTGCGGCAGTCGGCGAGCTTGGCGGGCAGCGAGGAGGACTCCAGGGCCGTCTTGCGGCGCTGCGCGTCCTTGTGCTGGCGCGCGGCGATGCGCGTACGGGCGGCGGCGACGGCCTTCTCCAGGACGACGCGGGCCTGGGCAGCGTCGTCACGCTTCGTCGAGGTCAGGAAGGCCTTGAGTTCCTTGGAGATCACGGTGTTCACGATGCGGCGGGCCGCCGATGTACCGAGCACCTCCTTGGTCTGGCCCTCGAACTGCGGCTCGGCGAGACGGACGGTGACGACGGCGGTCAGACCCTCCAGGGCGTCGTCCTTGACGATGTCGTCCTCGGCGACGCGCAGCAGCTTCTTGGTGCGCAGGACCTCGTTCATCGTCTTGGCGACGGCCTGTTCGAAGCCGGCGATGTGAGTGCCGCCCTTGGGGGTGGCGATGATGTTGACGAACGACTTGAGTGTCGTGTCGTAGCCGGTTCCCCAGCGCATCGCGACGTCGACGCCGAGCTCCCGGGTGACCTCCGTCGGGGTCATCTGACCGTGGTCGTCCAGGACCGGGACCGTCTCCTTGAAGGTGCCCTGGCCGGTGAAGCGGAGGACGTCGCAGACGGCCTTGTCGGTCGCCAGATACTCGCAGAACTCGCTGATGCCGCCGTCGAAGCGGAAGGACTCCTCGCCCTTGCTGCCGCCCTCCCCGAGGCCGTACTCGTCGCGGACGACGATCGTCAGGCCGGGCACCAGGAACGCGGTCTGGCGGGCACGCTGGTGGAGGTGCTCCAGGGAGAGCTTGGCGTCCTTGAGGAAGATCTGCCGGTCCGCCCAGTAGCGCACGCGCGTGCCGGTGCGGGTCTTGGCGATGCGCTTGGTCTTGCGCAGGCCGCCCGTCTCGAACTTCGCGTCGGGGCCGTCGGTGGCGAAGGTGCCGGGAACACCGCGCCGGAAGCTGATCGCGTGGGTGTGACCGCTGCGGTCCACCTCGACGTCCAGCCGGGCCGACAGGGCGTTCACCACGGAGGCGCCGACGCCGTGCAGACCACCGGAAGCCGCGTACGAGCCACCGCCGAACTTGCCGCCGGCGTGCAGCTTGGTCATGACGACCTCGACGCCGGACAGCCCGGTCTTGGGCTCGACGTCGACCGGGATACCCCGGCCGTTGTCGCGTACCTCCACCGAGCCGTCGTCGTGCAGGATCACGTCGATGTGGTCGCAGTAGCCGCCGAGGGCCTCGTCCACGGAGTTGTCGATGATCTCCCACAGGCAGTGCATCAGACCGCGACTGTCGGTGGAGCCGATATACATACCCGGGCGCTTGCGTACGGCCTCGAGGCCCTCGAGGACGAGCAGGTGCCGCGCGGTGTAGTTGGAACCGTCCCGGTCAGCTCCTGCCAGCAGCGCTGTGGACGGCACGGACGTTTCGGCGGTCACGCGGTTCGCTCCTCGCTGAATTTCAAGTGGGGCCCTTCTGGGTAAGGGCGCGGCTTGGGTCGCCGTCAAGAGGGTACCGAGGCCTGGTAGAGCCGTTGTAACGCCACCCACTTCCGAACTCACACTAGTCCAGAGTCGCATACCTGTTCGATCCCTCGTTGGAGTGAAGTACATATCACGTTCCCTTCGGGGCATGAACCATTTAGGCTCCGGGCACGTCCTCATGAACAAACCGGCAACCCGGCCGGGAGGACCCGACCATGATCGACAGCGCGAAACCGTAAGCCGACAGACACGCAATACGGCACATTCGCCGCCAAACCGGCAGCAACCTGCCGCCTCGGAAGAATTTTTTCGAGGAGAAGCCACGAGCGGGAACGTTTTGGGGCTGGTTGGATGTTGACCCTGGTACGACAGCTCGTCGAGCTAGAGAAGAGGCGACGTGACTACTGTTCTGACCCCCGCGAGCCCGCTGACGGCGGCTGATCGCTGCGACCGCTGCGGCGCCCAGGCATACCTGCGCGTCGTCCTGCTGAGCGGCGGAGAACTGCTCTTCTGCGCCCACCACGGCCGCAAGTTCGAGCCGGAACTCAAGAAGATCGCCGCTGAGATACAGGACGAGACGGAGCGGCTGACCTCCGTTCCGGAATCCTCCCCCGACGACGAACGCTGACGCTTCGGATCCACGACGAGCCAGCTCCGGCACAGGCCGGTGCACGGGCGGCCGCCCCCGAACCCGGGAGCGGCCGCCCGACTCGTGACCGAGGACTTCCGTGCGCCACGCCGAAACAAGGCGACCGGGCCACTGCGCGCCCGAACGCCCGACCGAACCGCTGGGCAGCCGGCCGGGCGCTCTCGACGCACCGACGCTCAGAGAGCGTCAGAGGGCTCTGCGCGCCCCCTGCGGGGCGGTGCGGCTCTGGCCCAGGACCCGTACGACGTCGGAGACACGCGTGTAGACGCCGGGGTTCCCCGGCCGCCCACAGCCGTTCCCCCACGACACGAGCCCGATCAGTTTGCCCCCGGCCACCAGCGGGCCGCCGCTGTCCCCCTGGCAGGCGTCGGGACCTCCCTCGGTCTCGCCGGCGCACAGCATGGTCGCGGCCAGGTACCTTCCGTCGGCACTGCCCGGATAGGCCTGCTCACACTGAGCGTCGGGCAGCACGTGCACGTGCGCCGCCCTAAGGCTGTGCACATAGTCCCCACCTCCCGTGACGTCGCCCCACCCGTAGACCGTGGCGACCGTTCCCGGCTCGTACACGGAATCGCCCGCCGCGGCCATCCCGATGACCGAGCCCGCGGGCAGAGGCTTCGCGAGAGTCAGCACCGCGAAGTCACCGGCGTTACTGAAACTGTCGTAGCCCGGATTCACCCAGGTGTCCCGTACGGCGATCTCCTGCCCCTTGGAGGAGAGCAGGTCGGTACGGTTCGCGATGACCTTGAGGTCGGTCGCACGGTCCGGTGGCGCTCCCAGAACCTCCTCGCCCACGCAATGGGCGGCGGTGAGCACAGTTGTCTGGCCGATCGCCACCCCACCGCAGAACTGCCCCGCCCGCGTACCCCCGAACCGGTCACGGCTGGACAGCGCCACCGTCCAGGGGCTGCTGGACACGTCGACGGGGAATCCGCCGACGACGATGCTGTCGGCGGCCACGGGGGCGGTGGACACCAACGGTATGGCAGCCACCGCGGCCGCCAGCACCACCGGCCGGGCCAGGGCCCGGAAAGAAAGACGACGCATGCACGATCCTCACTCTGGGCTGTTCATGAGAGACCCAGAGTGATCCAGCGCGTGGCGGCGCGCACCCTCAGACACGCGCGAAGACCCGGTCCCCTCGCGGGAAACCGGGCCTTCGGTGTCGTACGTCCAGGGTCTAGTCGAGGTAGTCGCGCAGCACCTGGGAACGCGACGGGTGGCGCAGCTTGGACATCGTCTTGGACTCGATCTGACGGATCCGCTCACGCGTGACGCCGTACACCTTGCCGATCTCGTCGAGGGTCTTCGGCTGACCGTCGGTGAGGCCGAAGCGCATGGAGACGACGCCCGCCTCGCGCTCGGACAGGGTGTCCAGGACGGAGTGCAGCTGCTCCTGCAGGAGCGTGAAGCTGACCGCGTCGGCCGGGACCACGGCCTCGGAGTCCTCGATGAGGTCACCGAACTCGCTGTCGCCGTCCTCGCCCAGCGGGGTGTGCAGCGAGATGGGCTCGCGGCCGTACTTCTGGACCTCGATGACCTTCTCGGGGGTCATGTCGAGTTCCTTGGCGAGCTCCTCCGGGGTGGGCTCGCGGCCCAGGTCCTGGAGCATCTGGCGCTGCACGCGCGCGAGCTTGTTGATGACCTCGACCATGTGCACCGGGATACGGATGGTGCGGGCCTGGTCGGCCATGGCGCGGGTGATCGCCTGACGGATCCACCAGGTGGCGTACGTGGAGAACTTGTAGCCCTTGGTGTAGTCGAACTTCTCGACCGCGCGGATCAGACCCAGGTTGCCCTCCTGGATGAGGTCCAGGAAGAGCATGCCGCGACCGGTGTAGCGCTTGGCCAGGGAGACCACCAGACGGAGGTTGGCCTCCAGCAGGTGGTTCTTGGCGCGGCGGCCGTCCTCGGCGATGATCTCCAGCTCGCGCTTGAGCTTCGGCGCCAGCTTGTCCGCGTTGGCCAGCTTGTCCTCGGCGAACAGACCCGCCTCGATGCGCTTGGCGAGCTCGACCTCCTGCTCGGCGTTGAGCAGGGGGACCTTACCGATCTGCTTGAGGTAGTCCTTGACCGGGTCGGCGGTGGCACCGGCGGCCGCGACCTGCTGGGCTGGCGCGTCGTCCTCGTCGTCGTCGGACAGCACGAAGCCGGCGCTCTCGGTGCCCTCGGGCTCCTCGGCGCCGCCCTTGACCTCTTCGAGCGCCTCGTCCTCGACGGGCTCGCCGTCGTCCTTCTTGGCGCTGGTCTTCTTGGCCACCGTCTTCTTCGCGACGGCGGTCGTCTTCTTCGCCACGGCCTTCTTGGCGGTCGTCTTCTTGGCAGCGGCCTTCTTGGCGGTCGCGGCTTCGTCGGCGGAATCGGCGACGTCGGAATCGGTGGGGGTCGCAGGGGCAGCCGTCGAGGCGGTGGCCTTCCTGGTGGTCACCGTCTTCGCCGCGACCGTCTTGGTGGCGGTGCGCTTGGCCGGACTCTTCGCTGCGACGCTCTTTCGGGTGCGCTTGGGCTCCGCGGCACTGACCATCAGCGTCACACCCTCTTCCTCGAGGATCTGGTTGAGGCTGCGCAGTACGTTCTTCCACTGAGTGGCCGGAATCTGGTCAGCTTCGAAGGCCCGACGCACGTCATCGCCGGCGATCTGCCCCTCAGCCTTTCCCCGCTCGATGAGCGCCATGACAGAGACGGACTCGGCGATCTCCGGCGGGAGCGTACGGGATGTGCTGGCCGACACGAACAACCTCTCGGAACGTTGGAAAACGGCTTCCGGCCCCGTCCATGGCGGACAGGAGCCGACCACCGGCCTGGGGATGGGCCGACGGCGCGGGCGGGGGCCGGGGAGATGCACAGCGCCTTTAACGGCGTCCGTATTCCCTCCGCGGCAGTCACCTCTTAGGTCATCGCGTTGTTTCCACGAGCGTTACGCCCAATCTGCGTGGCCCGAGTCACACCCCGTAAGCGCTCAAAAATGGTCAAACATGAACAGAGTAGGTCGTCCATGGCTGACCTGGATCGCCGCGATGAACCCGCCGTCCCGTCGCACCGCCGGACCCCGCAGGAACCGGAGGCTCCTGCGGGGTCCGGCGGAGGACGGTACGCCGACCGGGCGATGTCACAGGAGGTGGGAGACATCTCCGGCCGGGCCGCCCGCGAAGCGCGGTCAGTGCTCGCGTGGCGCGGGCACCACACGCTCCACCTCGGGGTGGATGGTGAGCAGCTGACGCATGGCCGTCTCGGCCGCCGCGCCGTCGCCCGCGGCGAGGGCGTCGGCGATCCTGCCGTGGTGCGCGAGGGACGCCTCGTTCGGCCGATCACAGCCCGTGACGGGCCCGCCGGAGACCTGGAGGGCGGCGGACACGATCCCGGAGAGGTGCTCCAGCATGCGGTTGCCGGCGACCTGGATGAGCAGCGAATGGAACTCCGCGTCGGCCCGGGAGAAGGTGAGCGCGTCGCCCTGCCCCATCGCATGCCCCATGATCTCGACCATGTCGGACAGCCGCTGCTGGATGTCCTCGCGCCCGTGTCCGGCGGCAAGGCGGGCGGCGAGCGGTTCGATCGTCCAGCGCAGCTCGCTCAGCTCGCGGCGCTGGTCATCACGCTGCGGTCCGAAGGCCCGCCATTCGATGATGTCCGGGTCGAGGAGGTTCCAGTCACTGACAGGGCGCACGCGCGTGCCCACGTTCGGGCGGGCGCTGACCAGGCCCTTGGCCTCAAGGACCCGGAGCGACTCACGGACGACGGTCCGGGAGACCTCAAAGCGCTGGCCGATCTCCTCCGGCACCAGCGGGCGGTCTGCGCCCAGGTCGCCGGAGACGATCATCTGTCCCAGTTGCTGGACAAGTTGGCCGTGCAGGCCGCGTCCGCGGCTGCCCGCGGCACGTCGGCCCACACGACCCAGCTCCGGGTCTGCGCTCTCCCACACGGGAGCTCCGACGCGGTCGGAGACGGAGGTCTCCGCGTAGGGGTAGCGGTCGAGTTCGCCCGGGCCGACGAGGCCGGAGTCTGCGGAGCGGGCGGCGGTCATCATGGTGTGCGCAAGGGTACTCACGGATCCTTTGTCGGCGTCGTCTCCAACTCCCTTGAGGTCTTTGGTGAAAAGCACACGAAAGGGTGATCGCTCACCCCGTCGCAATTGACGCCTTATCGGAAAGAAATGGGCTTTCTCCGGGGAGTTGTGCGCAGGCCGTACATCGAAGCGTGCGGACGGTCGTCATCGGCCCATCCTCCGCAGGGTCGTGAGCAGATACGCGCAGAGCAGCGCGGTGAGCGACAACGCCAGCGCGCCACCGACAGGTTGACCGACGGCCTGGACCGCACCCGCCAGATATCTCTCTCCCCCGAAGGGCCACTGCAACAGGAACACCTCGCGCAGCCGACCGGAGAGGCCGGCCGCGCTCCGCACAGACGGTCCCTCCAAGACCTTTTGTACGAGCGGTACGACGACGACCGGTACGGCCAGCACCACCGCGAGCCCGCCGGTGGTGGACCGGAAGACGCCCGCGGCGAGGACCCCGGCCCAGGCGCAGCCGACCACGAGCCCGATCCAACCGACGCACAGCGAGAACCAGTCGGCGGGAACCTGGGCGAGCTCCCGCCCGTATACGACATAGAGCACTTCGGCGTCGCAGCCCACCGTGAGAATGGCCAGCATCAGCGCGGTGACGGCGGAGACGAACAGTTTGGCGGCGAGCAGCCCGAGCCTGCGGGGCACGGTGCCGCGGTCCACCGCGAGGGCGGGGTGGCGGAACTCGTCGCCGAAGGCGAGCGCACCGAGCAGTCCGGCGCCGAGCGCGGCGGGGGGCAGGGGAAGCTCCCGCGGCCAGGCCGCCAGCAGCCGCGACTGCGGGGTGTGGCCGACGCGCCCCAGGAGTACGGCAACGAGTACCGAGGTGACGAGCACGGCGGCGGCCGTCAGGAACCCGGTGCCGATGCCGGCGGCGCGGCGGAGTTCGTAGCGCAGGGGGCGGAGCGGGCTGGGGGCCGGTCGGACGGCGATCGGGGGCGGGAGGGCGGACAGGGCGTCGCGCATGGTGGTCTCGGCGGGACGAAGGGGGGTCACCGTGACAGGCACGTCCGGTGTGACGGCCGACGGGTGAGCGACTGGGCACGTCGCGGGATCGGCCTCGTCCACCGCGGGAGTCCTGGTGAGGACCGGCGATGTGCCGGCGGGATGCGGCCCGGCAGGGGAGACCGGGGATGCCTCAGTGGGACCCGGCGTGGCGGAAGCAAGCATCGCCTCCGCGTCGCCGGAGACCGGTGCGACGGGCGGTTCCGCCTGGGCCATGGCGTGGGACCTGTCGCCCGTGACAGGGGCGGCCGGGGCGATCGCCGCACGGGGGCGCGGCGACGGGAAGGCGGACGGTACCGGCGGGTCGGCGGTGAGCTGCTCAGCTCCGGCGGACGACGGCTCGTCGACCGGGAGGCGCGGCGTGTCGGCGGAATCGACCGCGCCGGGCTCGCGCTGCCCCTCTGTGGCGGCGGCGGTGGCACTGCTGCTGCCGGCAGGGACGGCGCGCTTCCCCTCCAGACGACCACCGGCCTCGAACTCCCGCTCGTCGAGTCCCTCGTCGGTCGGCTCGGCTCCCGCACCGGCCCCCATGTCACCGACTTCGTCGGCGAGTTTGTGTACGAGGATGCCGTGGCGGAACGCGGTCTCGCCGACGTCGGCACAGGTACTGCCGTAGACGGAGAGGCGGTTACCGCCGTCCTCGACCACCTCGACGGAGCGCTGGGCTGTGCGGGCCTCCTTGGTGAGGAGGGCCGCGAGGCGGGCGGCATGCGGGCTGCGAACGGCGACACGGGGGCGAAGCCGGGTGCGGGCGAAGTCCACGGCCTCCTGGTCGGCTACGACTCTGCCCTGCTCCAGCGTGACGATCCGGTCGGCGGAACGGGCGGCCTCCTTGGGATCGGCGGTGGTGAACAGGACCGTGCCGCCCTGGGTGGCGTGCGCGCGCAACATTCCGTGCAGCCACCGGCTTTCGCGGGGGGAGAGCCCTTCGGTGGGGCCGTCGAGTACGAGGGTGTGCGGGTCGGCGAGCAGAGCGCAGGCGAGGCCGAGGCGGCGGTCCATGCCACGGGAGAGAGTGCCGAGGCGTTCGTCGCGCAGGCTGACGAGGCCGACGACCTCGAGGACTTCGTCAGCCCTTCGTGCCGACACTCCCGCGGCGGCGCACAGCATGCGCAGGTGGCCGCGGACCGTACGGGCCGGATGGCCCGGAACGTCCCCGAGCAGCACGCCCACCTCGCGCGACGGGTGGGGGATGCGGTGCAGGGGGCGGCCTCTGAAGTAGGTGATGCCACGGCCCTGTTGGAGTTCGAGCATCAGTCTCAGTGCCGCGGTCCTGCCCGTACCCGCCGCTTCGAGCAGCGTGGTGACGCGGCCCGCGCGTGCCTCGAAGGAGACGTCGTCGACCGCGGGCGGAAGGTCCTTGCGGGAGTTGCTGGTCAGTCCGAAGGCCTGGATCACCTGAAGCAAGATAGCGTGCTATGTCCGTTTTGTTGGGCATCGCGGGGCGCACAGTGCCAGCGGCCGACCAGTTGGCTCGTTCTCCTGCCCGGCATGGTGCCGCCGACTCGGCGCGAAGCGGGCCCGCCGGAGCCGAACTCAGACCTCCGGGCGGAGCATCGGGGGGTTGAGCAGCGTGGCGCCGCCGGCGCGGAAGAGCTGGGCCGGACGCCCGCCCTGACGGGTGGTGGTGCCGCCGGCCGGGACCAGGAAGCCGGGCGTGCCGGTCACCTTGCGGTGGAAGTTGCGCGGGTCGAGCGCCACGCCCCACACGGCTTCGTAGACACGGCGCAGCTCACCGACGGTGAACTCGGTGGGGCAGAACGCCGTGGCCAGCGACGAGTACTCGATCTTGGAGCGGGCGCGTTCCACCCCGTCGGACAGGATCTGTGCGTGATCGAAGGCGAGCGGCGCGACCGGCTCGCCGTCCCGGCCGTAGCCATTCTGTTGCAGCAGCTCCTCCACGGGCGCCCAACGCGCGTTGCTGGCGTCACCACCGGCTCGGGGAGCGGGCAGATCGGGGGCGAGCGCCAGGTGGGCGACGCTGACCACGCGCATCCGAGGGTCGCGCTTGGGGTCGCCGTAGGTGGCGAGCTGTTCCAAGTGGGCGCCGTTGTCCTGGGCGGGGTCGTGGGCGCGCAGCCCGGTTTCCTCGGCGAGTTCACGTGCCGCGGCCTGCGAAAGATCCTCGTCGGCCCGTACGAAGCCACCGGGAAGTGCCCAGCGCCCCTGGAACGGCGATTCCCCCCTCCGCACCGCCAGCGCGCACAGAGCATGACGACGCACGGTCAGCACGACCAGGTCCACGGTGACGGCGAAGGGCGGAAAGGCTGACGGGTCGTAGGGCATGCGGCGATCATAGTCGTCTGCCTGACGATAAACACTCCCTTCGTCGGCCGCATCGATGGCTGATCCAGTCCGCTCGAAATGCACCGCACGGCCACTTCAGGGCCCGGTGCGTGCGGCGTGCGGCGTGGTGTCCTACGAGGTCACACTCCCAGCTGGAGCCCGGCGGCCGCCTCCTCCACCATGGCGAGGCCGAGCCTGCTGACCCGTACGGAGAAGGGCGCGCCCGCGACGCGCAGGCCCGTCAAGCCGATCTCGCCGAGGGGCGCACTGCGCACGGGACGCAGCGTGACCGTACCCGCCGGGGCGTCGGGACGGATCCCGACGAGGGTGGTGAGCAGCAACACCCCGGCGGCCGTCGCGGTGGCGGCGGGACGGCAGGCCGCGGGATGCGGTACGGGAGCGCCCCCGTCGGTGCGCTGCTCGCCCGCGTACATCTCGGGCAGGCGGTGACCGAAGGCGTCGGCCGCCGCCAGCACCCCGCGCAGCAGTGAGGTCGCCTCCTTCTCGTACCCCGCGGCGGTCAGACCCGCGACGGCGATCGCCGTCTCCTGGACCCGCACGGCGCCGCCACGGTGACCGAACGGGCTGTACCCCGCCTCCTTGACGCCGAGCCCGCGCAGTCCCCAGCCGGAGTCCATGGCGGGGGCGCCGAGCAGCCGGGCGAGTTGTTCCGTCCGCACCTTGTCGAGCAGCCCCGGTGCCAGTTCGCCACCGCCCAGCAGACCTGTGTCGAGCAGGTGGACGACCGACGCGCCGAGGTGCGCGACGAGGCGTCCGTCCGGGGCGCGCGCGACCGCGGGACGTCCGCCGTCGGGGTGCTCGACCCAGAAGTCCTGCCGAAACGCGTGCCGCAGTGCCCTCGCCCACTGCCGCAGCCCGTCGCCACCGGGCCGCCCGCAGGCGTCCAGCAGGTCGGCGCCGAGAACGGCCGCACGGTGGGCGTGGGCCTGTGTCTCGCAGCGGGCGGGGGCTCCGGTCTGCGGGTCGTACAAGTAGATGCCGTCGCCCACGGTGGTCCGCAGCCAGGTCAGACAGCGCTCGGCCGCCGACAGCAGTTCCTCGACCTCCTGTGCGGGCAGCCCCCAGCGGCGGGCCTCGGCGAGAAGCGCCGGGAACAGGAGCGTGGCCTCGGTGGCCGAACAGGCCGGCGGCAGACGCGGGCCCGCGTCCCGCAGCGGTCCGGGGATCATTCCGGAGCGCACCCCTGGGCCTGGGAGTTGGGTGCGGGCGAGGGCGCGCAGCGTGCCCGCGGCGATCCGGGTGCCGAGCGGCAGTGCCATCCGGGCCGCGGCCAGCGCCTCGGCCGGAGCCAGGCCGCAGCGCCAGGGCACCCCGGCCGCGAGGTACATGTCGGACGGGTGCGCCGGGTCGCGCAGCAGCAGTGCCTGGAGGTCCTCGACGGTCGTGCGCAGGAGTGCCTGCGCACCCGGGTGGTCGCCGGTCGCGCGCGCGGCGGCGAGTGGGCTCGTCGCCGCGCGGCCCACGGCTCGGACGGGTCCCGCGCCGTCCGGTCGGATACGTAGTTCGAGGGTCGTACTTCCGCCCGGAGGCAGTTCGATGTCCCAGCGCAGCAGTCCCGCGGAGGCCAGCGCGTCGGCGGGTGGCGGGTCGGCGGTGACCGACGACGTACCGGAGGCGCAGGACCATCGCAGGCCGGAGTCGTGGACGCTGGCGGGCAGTTCGGGCCCCGGGGTGCCGGACGCGATGGCCCCGAGGTCGGCCAGGTCCGTACCCAGAGCCACCTCTACCGGGAGACGCAGCGGGCGCTGGGCCGTGCTGTGCAGTGTGATCCGCTCCGTGCCGTCCGCGTGGCGGATCCGCTCGACGACGACGTCCGGATCCGGTCCTGCGCCCGGGGACACACACAGGGTCCCGACGAAACGCGACTGGTCAGCCGCGGTCATCCGTGCCTGGACCGCGAGCGGTTCGCGGCCTGCCACGCGAACCTGGCAGCGGGACAGAATGCGCCGGCCCGCACGGTAGTAGCCCTCCAGTCCCTGGCCGGTCAGCTGTGCCTGCTCTGTCGAGATCACGAGTCCGGGGAGGGCGACGCAGATCAACGCGGTGTGGGTGGACGGGAGGTCGGCGGCACGACGAGGGGTCGGGGGCGCAGTCGGGGCCGAGGATTGAGACGGAGACCATGCCTGATTCCTGGACCAGGACGGCTTGGCGCGGCTCGCGGGCGAAGGGGACGGGCTTGCGCTCGTGAGCCCGGGAACTCGGTCTTGCTCCACGGGGGTGTGGGGCTGGTTCTGCGTTGGGTTCTGGACCTGGTTTGGACTCTGGACCTGGTTTGGGTTCTGGTTGTCGTACTGGTTCTGGCTGTTGTTCTGGTTCTGGTAGTAGTTCGGGTTCTGCTCGCTGTTCTGGTTCTGGCTCGGGTTTGTCCGGGCGGGCGATCGGTCCTGGTGCGCACCGGACTCGTCCGCGGGCTGCGGACCCGTGCCTGCGCCCGTGCCCGGAGGTAGGGGCGCAGTGGATCGCCCGGCGGCAAAGCGGTCGTCGTCGACTGAGGGCGGAGTGGACTGGTGCATACGGTGTCTTCTTCTGCGCTCTGTGCGCCGCCGGCGTGGGCGGCGCCGGCCGGAGGGCTGGGGGCGGAACCTGGGCGCGGCAGCGCGCACCGTCCATGCGTTCCGCCACTCAGGTGAACGGAGCCGGGCTCCCTGGGGTCACGGCCGCCATGGGGCAGCCAACCGAATGGCGGCGGTGCAGCGGCCCACCTGGCGCCGGCCCTGGGGCGTGGTCCTCATGCCTCCCCCTGCTCATGCCTCCTCATCGGTGTCACCGCGCCCAAGGCTCGCGCCTCCCGCCCTGGTGCTCCGACACCGCGCAGCCCCCTTCCCCGCACCCCGTGGGCGCGTACTGCCCGTCGGGGCCGCGCCGTGGCGGCGCCCCTCTGTGACACCGGCGCCGCCACGCGAACGGCGTCGGCGGCGAGGCGCCGCTCCCGATGCGACCGGAGAACCAGGTGTGTCACTCGCGACGGCACCGGCCGCGTCACCGGACACCGCTTCAGTCACCTCACTGACCACCGGCTCAGTCACCTCACGTGCCTCCGGCCCGGTCACGTCACGTTCCGCGCGCTCGGTTCGCAGGCAGCGGCGGACCGATTCCGGGTCCAGGCCCTCGTTGCAGGCCTGGTGCAGCAGACGGGCGAAGAGGTACGCCGGGTCAGCGCCCAGCGCCATGGCCAGGGCTTCCCGGGCCTCCAGGTCGTCGCCGGTCGACCAGGCGACCCAACCCGCAAGAGTGAGGGGCGCAGCGGCGTGCTCGCCGTAGGACCCGACACAGCGGCGGGCCAGGGCGCGCCAGAGACGGAGCGCGGGACCGGCCTCGTCCCCCTCCATCCATGCCGCCGCCCAGTCCCGGGTCGTACGGTCCTGGAGACCAAGAATCAGCGCCGCTGCCTCGTCATGTCCCAGCAGTTCGTCGTCGCGGCCGTCGGCCATGAGCGTTCCGGAGACTGTGGGCGCCTCGGCGTAGCGCCTCATGACCCGTTCAGCCAGTGCCAGGGTCTCGTCAGCCACACAGGCACGGCTCATCTCGTCCAGGATCCTGGGGACCAGATTCCTGCTGGCGCCGTCCAGGGCGGCCTCCTGATCCAGCGCGGCCGCCGTCTCCCAAGGCAGCAGCCTGGCCCGTAGTTCTCGCAGCGTGCCGCGCACCTGGACGCCGGCGTAGGTGGCTGCGGCGGCCAGCACCGAGGTGCCGGGCAGGCCCATCGCGACGCCCTCGGCCGGACAACACGCCTCGCCTGTGCAGCAGTACGACCAGAAGCGGCCGTCCGAGATGCACAGCGCTTCGATGACCGGCACGTCGAGGAGACCGCATTCGACACGGATGTGCTGGGCGAGGGGCTGGAGCCGTTCCATGACCTGCCGGCCGGACTCACCCTTCCTCGGTTCCTGACAGAGGTAGGCGACCATCTGCTCGGGCCGGGCGCCCCTGCGCTCGCTGCCCGTCACCAGTCCCTGTGCCAACTGACGGGCCACAGAAGCCCAGTCGTCGGAGCCGGCCGGGATTCCGAGCCGCGCCCGGCCGCCGAACCGGCCCCGGCCGCCCTTGTCGTGCAGGGCGACCAGGACGATGCTGTCCTCGGGGCGGTACCCGAGCAGGTAGGGCAGCGCATCGGCCAGTTCGGCCGGGGTGCGCAGGGTGACCTGGTGCGTGGCTGTGGGGCCCTCGAACGCGGCATGTCCCATATCCGCGTCTCGCGCCATGTCGCCGCTTTCGAACGATCCAGTCGTTTCGCCGTGATTCGTCATGCGCTGACGATCTCGCGAATCCCACGGTTCCGCTTTGCCCTGTGGATAACTTCCGTCAGGGACACGCCATGGGGCTCGGCCGAGTGCGGAACCGGACTCGGTGGAGCCCGGGACCCTCAGCCCGCCGCGGCGAGGACCAACGGAAGAACTCGTTCGCTGCCGGCCTGACGGAGCAGGCGGGCGGCGACCGCGAGGGTCCAGCCGGAGTCCGTGTAATCGTCCACGAGCAGCACCGGGCCGGGAGCACCGGCCAGGGCACCAGCAAGGTCCTCGGAAACGGCGAAGGCACCGGACAGCACCCTGAGACGCTGGGCGGAATTGCTCCGACGCGGTGCGTGCGCGCCGCTCGGCCCGGTGCGCGTCAGGCTTCCGAGGAAGGGGAGACGGCCGACGGTTGCGATTCCCTGGGCCAGGGAGCCGACCAGTTGCGGGCGGGTCAGGGACGGAACAGCGACGACGCCCACCGGCCGGGCAGAGGCGTCCGGGACATTCGGCGCCCAGCCACCCGCCGAGCGAGCCCAATCGGCGAGAACCGCCACCGCGGCCTGAAGGACATCGTCCGGGACCGGCGCATCGGGCGCGTTCTCGGCCAGCAGCGGGCGCAACCGGTTGCCCCAGCCGATGTCCGACAGGCGCCCCAGAGCCCGCCCGGTGGAACCCTGCTCCTTGGCCGGGATACGCCCCTTGAGGTCGATGCCCAGTGCGGGCATCCCCGTCGGCCACATGCGGCGCGGTTCGACCTCCACCCCCGGGCGGTCCAGTTCCTTCGTCGCGCCCGTCAGCATCTCCGCCGAAACGGAGGGATCGGCCCAGACGCCCGCGCAGTTGTCACACCGACCGCACGCAGTCGCCCCCTCGTCGTCGAGCTGCCGACGCAGGAACTCCATTCGGCACCCGGACGTGCTCACGTAGTCGCGCATGGCCTGCTGCTCGGCCGCACGCTGCCTGGCCACCCAAGCGTACCGCTCGGCATCGTAGGTCCACTGTCGACCGGTGGAGGTCCAACCGCCCTTCACCCGCTTGACGGCCCCGTCGACGTCGAGCACCTTGAGCATGGTCTCCAGCCGGGTACGCCGAAGTTCCACGACCGCTTCCAGCGCCGGCAGGGACAAGGGCCGTCCCGCATCGGCGAGGGCCGAGAGGGTCTGGCGAACCTGGGCCTCGGGCGGGAAGGCGGTATCGGCGAAGTAGCGCCAGATCGCCTCGTCCTCCTTGCCCGGCAGCAGCAGCACATCGGCGTGCTCCACACCGCGGCCCGCGCGGCCGACCTGCTGGTAGTAGGCGATCGGCGAGGACGGCGAGCCGAGATGGATCACGAAGCCCAGATCCGGCTTGTCAAACCCCATGCCGAGCGCGGAAGTGGCGACCAGCGCCTTGACCCGGTTCTCCTGAAGATCGACCTCGGCCTGCAGCCGGTCGGCGTTCTCCGTCTTGCCCGTGTAGGGAGCCACGTTGAAGCCGCGCTGCCGCAGGAAGGCGGTGGCTTCCTCAGCCGCGGCCACGGTAAGGGTGTAGATGATCCCGGAGCCCGCGAGTTCGTCGAGGTGCTGGGCGAGCCAGCCCAGGCGGTGCGCGGCGTCCGGCAGCTGGACCACGCCCAGCCGCAGGCTCTCCCGTTCCAGCGGGCCGCGCAGCACCAGGGCCTCACCGGCCCCCGTGCCGAGCTGCTCGGCCACATCCGCCGTGACCCGCGCGTTGGCGGTCGCGGTGGTCGCCAGCACCGGTACGCCCGGTGAGAGCTCGGCGAGCATCGCCCGCAGCCTGCGGTAGTCGGGGCGGAAGTCGTGCCCCCAGTCCGAGATGCAGTGCGCCTCGTCGACCACGAGGAGGCCGGTCGTGGACGCGAGCTTGGGCAGCACCTGCTCGCGGAAATCGACAGAATTGAGGCGTTCCGGACTTACCAGGAGGACGTCCGTCTCACCGCGCTCGACCTCCCCGTAGATGGCGTCCCATTCCTCCGGGTTGGCCGAGTTGATGGTGCGCGCCTGGATCCCGGCCCGCGCCGCCGAATCGACCTGGTTGCGCATCAGCGCCAGCAGCGGCGAGATGATCACCGTAGGGCCTGACCCACGCCGCCGCAGCAGTGCGGTGGCGACGAAGTAGACCGCCGACTTGCCCCAGCCGGTGCGCTGCACCACCAGCGCGCGGCGCCGATCCTCCACCAGAGCCGCGACCGCCTGCCACTGGTCGTCCCGCAGCCGCGCCGAACCCCCTGGGTCACCGACGAGCTCAGCGAGGATTGCGTCGGCTTCAGCGCGGAGCTCCAGGTTGTCCATACCCCCATGCAACCCGATCGCAAGGACAATGGGCCAGCTCACCCAGCGTGACCACCGGCTCGCGCGGCAGCAGTGCGAGCGGCAGACGATGCGCGAGTACATGAGGGGCGTGGGGCAGGCGCGGGGCAGGTCATGCCCGAGTAGGCGCGGGACGAGGGGTCGGCGCTGCGCGAGGAAGCGCGGGACGAAGCAGGCGATACAAAAGCACGCGCGGGACGCATGCCTGCCGGACGCAGCTCCGGCGCCGGCTGGACTACGAGGACGCCAAGCCATGCGGTCTGTGGTCTTGGTCTGTGGTCTTGGTCTGTGGTCTTGGTCTGTGGTCTTGGTCTGCGGTCTGTGGGCTTGGTCTGCGGTCTGCGGTCTGGGCCAGCGGTCTGCGGTCTTGGCCAGCGGCCAGCGGGACATCTGCGCAAGTACGAGGTTCACCGCGGACGGCGGATTCCCGCCGCCCCGCAGGTCGTTTCCGGGCGGCCCGGGGGCGACTGTCGGACAACGACAGACCGTCCAGCAGCGATCAGTGAGCGTGGTGACCGGCGACAGAGTCCAGCACCTCAAGGCATTCGACCGCGCGCTGACGTGCCATCCACCCTTGCCAGGGACCTCGTCCACTCTCTACCGCTCCCTCCGCCGCCCTTGCCCGAGGCGGGGGGCGACTCCTCACGGCCACATCCCCGCACTCGTTCGAGTCCTGTACGCCTCACCCCCTGATCGGGGTCGAACGCGTCGCACGCCGCCGCCTCTCGTATCATCGGGTGAAACACGGGGTAGGGATATAAGCCACACACCATCGCATAGGGGTCGGTGGCCCCAATTGCTCGTTGCCGCATCCCAGTTCGACAGGAAGAATTGAAGTCCGCTCCCCGCACGGCTCGTCCGTGATCAGGTAGGGCTCTGCTGCGGTGTGCGTTCCCTCGAATCCGACCCGCCCGCAGTGTGGGCGCGTAGCCGAAGGGAGGCCCGTGACCTTCGGATTCGCTCCGTCCTCGGCGGCATCGTTGTCGACATCCACGTCCGCCGCTTCCGCCAGCCGTCTGCTCGAACCCGCGGAGTGGGCCGCCGCAGGGATCCCACTGCTGCGCAACCCCCGGGAGGTCGTCAGTGGCCTCCACTCCCGGCATCGCCCCAAGTCGGCGACGGCGATCGTGGCCGTACTCGACCCCGACGAACGAGTTCGGGCCAGTGCCTCGTTCACTCGCCGCCCGGTCCCGGCCGACGGCTGGATGTTCCGCAATGCGCTGCTCGCCCAGTTGCGCAAGGTGATCCCGCACGACCTGCGGCGCCGCACTCCGGTACGCACCGCCGTGCTGCTCTACTGCCGTGAGGGCGACGCGCGCTGGACGGAGGAGGACGGCGCGTGGATGTGGGGGCTGCGCGACGCCTGCACGCTGCACGGGCTGCGCTGCGGGGCGTACATCACGCTGACCCACGACGGCTGGCAGGTTCTCGGCGAGGGCCGCGGCGGCCGTCGCCCCAACACCGACTCGGCGCCGGAGCCCTTCGGGTTGTCCGAGGCGCCGCCGCTGCTGCCGCGCACCGGTGGCGCCGCCTCGGAGGTCCTGCTCCGCGCCGCCGCCCGCTGAACCGGGCCGATCGACGGAGCTTCACTCCAGCGAGGCGGACACGCGCGTACGCCGCGAAGAGCCTGCCCGCAGGGCGCACGGCGGGGCATGTCATGGAGCCGGAGCCCCGTCGTCGACGGCAGCGCCAGGCGTGGCCCTGCCCCAAACAGATGCATTGACGCTGCCGGTGCCGACCGCGGATTCGTGCGCCCCGGCCGGCGGCCGAGCACTCGCCCGCGACGGCCGGCCGTCCAGTGGGGAAACGTGCCCGACGCCATGAAGTCCGGGCCGGGCGGAGGCACACGCCCACGGCGTGCGCCCACTGCGACCACAGCCGTCCGGGCATGCAGAAACGCCCACCGTGCGGGTGCCGCCGCGGCAGCACCTCCGTCGCTCCCGGCTTGCGCCGAGACCGGCGGACTCGACTCAGACGCCCGCGCCCAGCACCGCGTTGATCTGCTGCGGGTCACCACAGACGATCATCAGGGCGCCGGCCTTGGCATGGGCCAACGACAGGGCGGTGGCGGCAGCGGTGGCGTTGACGGCCACGACGACCACCGGACGGGATCCCGCACGACCCGCGATGGCGGCGTCGGCATAGAACACGTCGTCGCGTGCGTCGTGCTGTGCCCAGTACGAGGCTTCGCCGAAGGACAGCTCGTGAGCGGCCCAGGGGTGCGGATCGCCGGTGGTGATCACAAGAATCTCACCGGGAACGCGACCCGAGTCCAGGAGCAGGTCCACGGCCTCGTCCGCGGCTTCGAGCGCACCCTCGACCGTGGCCGGGATCAGCTGGAGCTGCGGAGTCGCCGCATCAGAAGGGGCAGGGGTGACAGGACCCGACGGTTCGGGCTTGGACCCGGCCACGTCGCGCGCAGTACGTTGCACCGGCGGCGCGGGCCGGAGAGGTCCGGGACGACCGGGGCGCGACGGAGCCGCGGGGCGGGGTCCGGGTACGGGGCGGGGGGTCGGCGCGATGCGGCCGCTGGCCGAAGTGGCGCGGGGACCCTGGACACTCTCGTGAATCTGAGGCTCCTCGGGAATGAGAGGCATGAGCTGTTATTTATCAAACATTGGTGCGGCTCGCGCCAGCGGGTGGCACATCAGTGCGAGCGGAATCGTCAGAAGTCGAAGCCGAGCTGACCCTCGATCTCCGGAACGCGTCCGTCCGCCCAACTGCGGGCCTTCTTGAGATGCCGCCACTGGGGCAGCGCATCAAGATACGCCCACGACAACCGGTGGTAGGGGGTGGGACCCCGTTCCTCCAGTGCGGCCTTGTGCACGGGCGACGGATACCCGGCGTTGTCCGCAAAACCGAAGTCTGCATGGTCGATACCCAGTTCGGCCATCATTTTGTCGCGCTGAACCTTGGCGATGACCGACGCCGCCGCGACCGCCACACACGACCGGTCACCCTTGATGACCGTGCGGACCCTCCAGGGGGCACCGAGGTAGTCGTGCTTCCCGTCCAGGATCACCGCGTCGGGACGGATCGGAAGGGCATCGAGGGCACGCACCGCCGCGAGGCGTAGTGCCGCTGTCATGCCCAGGTCGTCGATCTCCTGCGGAGAGGAGTGCCCCAGGGCGTACGACGTCACCCACGTCCTGAGCTCCAGGGCGAGTTCGTTGCGTCGTTTGACGGTGAGCAGCTTCGAGTCGGTAAGCCCTTGCGGAGCCCGGCGCAGTCCGGTGACCGCCGCGCAGACGGTGACAGGACCGGCCCACGCACCGCGCCCCACTTCGTCGACACCTGCAATGACCTTCGCTCCGGTCGTGGCGCGGAGGGAGCGCTCGACGGTGTGGGTAGGTGGTTCGTACGGCATGGCGCCCTTAGCCTACGCCGCCGGGATCCCCGCGCGACACCCCGGTTCGCCAGGGCCCCCGCACCGTCGCCGTGGACCGCTCTCAGCCGCCGTGCGGACGCAGCAACGGCACCATCAACTGGTCGATCATCTCCTCGATGTCCCGGTCGGTCCATTCGCTTGCGCACATCTTCGAGCGATACATCATCATGGCTGGAATGGCATCGAGGACGTATCCGTTCACCCCGTCCGGCCGCACCTCACCTCGCTCGATTCCGTGCTCGATGACCTCCCTCAGGAGCTTTATGGTCGGCTCGACGACCCCCTCGACGATCACCGCATGGAAGCGTTCGGCCTGGGCGTGATCGCATTCGTGAATCACCGAGCGCAGCGCGAAACCGGGGCGCGAGAACATCGCGTCGCGCGCCTGTGTGCACAGCACGATCAGGTCCGAACGCACGCTCCCCCGGTCGGGGGCCGCGTCGAGTCGTGGCAGCCCCGCCTGTAGCGCGTCCGCGACCAGGTCCTCCTTCGACGGCCAGCGCCGGTAGACCGCGGCCTTGCCCGTCTGGGCGCCGGCGGCGACGCCTTCCATCGTGAGGCCGTTCCAGCCGACCGTGCCGAGCTGCTCCAGCGCGGCATCGAGGATCGCGCGTTCGAGCACAGCGCCGCGCCGACGGAGGGAGGCCGTCCGAGCGGGGGCGGCCGTCCAGCCCGAAGTATCCATCTGAGCGTCTCCAGCGAGCAGGGGAAGCGGGTGTTCCGGGGATGAGGGACGAACCGCACGGCGTCGAAGGGGGACACGCCGGGCGGCAAAGCGTTAAGTGAACGCTTGCGTTCACTACTGGGGACTCACTACCGTTGACGCGACAGTGAACGCGAGCGTTCACTAAGGCACTTGTGGGGGACCCATAGTGACAACCTCTCAGTTGGTTCAGAACCAGAAGCCAGGAGCGGCACGCCGGGAGGGGCATCCCGGCATAGCGCTCACCGTCATCGCGGCCTGCCAACTCATGGTGGTACTCGACGCGACGATTGTGAACATCGCTCTCCCGCACATTCAAGACGCGCTCAAGTTCAGCACGACCGATCTCACCTGGGTGGTCAGCGCCTACACGCTCACCTTCGGCGGTCTGCTGCTGCTCGGCGCCCGGGCGGGTGACATCCTGGGGCGCCGCCGGGTGTTCATGTCCGGCATCCTGCTCTTCACCTTCGCCTCGCTGCTGGGTGGACTTGCCCAGGAGCCCTGGCAGTTGCTCGCGGCACGCGCTCTCCAGGGCGTGGGTGGCGCGATCGCGTCGCCCACCTCGCTGGCCCTCATCACCACCACCTTCCCGGAGGGCCCGGAACGCAACCGGGCCTTCGGCGTCTTCGCCGCGGTGTCCGCGGGCGGCGGAGCCATCGGCCTGCTCGCGGGCGGCATGCTCACCGAGTGGCTCGACTGGCGCTGGGTGCTTTTCGTCAACGTGCCGATCGGTGTGCTGATCGCCGTGCTGACCCCGCTCTACATCAGCGAGTCCGAACGGCACCCGGGACGCTTCGACATCGCGGGGGCGCTGACCTCGACGGTGGGAATGGCATCCCTGGTGTACGGCTTCATCCGCGCGGCCGAGGAGGGCTGGCGGGACGGCCTTGCCCGTGGTTCCTTCGGGGTCGCGGTGGTGTTGCTGCTGGCCTTCGTGTTCGTCGAGAGGCGGGCCAAGGAACCGATCACCCCGCTGCGGATGTTCACTGACCGCAACCGTTCCGGCACGTACGTGATCATGCTGAGCCTGGCCGCGGCGATGTTCGGCATGTTCTTCTACATCGTGCTGTTCGTGCAGAACGTACTGGGCTACAGCCCGATCAAGGCGGGCGTCGCCTTCCTTCCCGTGACGGTCGCGATCGCGCTCGGGGCGGGCCTGTCGCAGCGCTTCCTGCCGGTTCTCGGTCCCAAGCCGTTCCTGCTCACCGGCTCCGCCCTGGTGGCGATCGGACTGGCCTGGCAGACCCTCATCAGCCCCGACAGCACCTACGTGGGCGGCATCCTGGGCCCGATGCTGGTGTTCGCCTTCGGTATGGGCCTGAACTTCGTCACGGTGACGGTCACCGCGGTCTCCGGAGTCGCCCAGCACGAGGCGGGCGCCGCGTCGGGACTGCTCAACGCCACGCAACAGGTGGGTGGTTCGCTCGGTCTCTCCATCCTGACGACCGTGTTCGGCACGGCAAGCAAGGACGAGGCGGAGAAGCAACTGCCGAAGTTCCTCGCCGGCGGTTCCGCGGAGCAGAAGGCGGAGTTCGCGAAGACGCACCAACTGCCCGCCCCTTGGGGCCACGAGGTGCTCGCCCAGGGCATCTCCACCGCCTTCATCCCGGCAGCCGCCATGGCCTTGCTCGCCCTGGCGACCGCAGGGCTGGTGATACGGGTCCGCAAGAGCGACCTGGAGGCACTGGCGGGGACGGCCGGCCCCACGGCCGGCTGATCCAGCCGGGCCCGCGCGGTACCACAGGTGACCGGACCATGTCCGACAGGATGACGGCAGAGTCGTCGGTCCGGTCACCCACACTGCCGCGTACACGGCGAACGTGAACATCATGGACACCAGCCGCACCCCGACCTCCCCCGCCCCGCTCCCGTGCCACCTGCCTGTGCGCCCCCATGCGTCGCACGGTGGATGTCAGAAGAACGAGCGAGTGGTCACGCAGAGTTCCCGACGGGCACGGAGAGTTGACATCCGGCGCGTCGCCCCCCCTCGAAGCCGACAGGACCTTTGCCAGGTAGTCCAGCGACGAGCCTTCTGGCCGCAGCGCCCGGGACCGGCACGCACCGTGGCGCCGACGCCAAGACCGTCCCGTGCCGCGAGGGCAGGGCCCGGCGGCCATCGGACACCGTGACGCTTCGAGAGGCGACAGATCGTGTCAGACGGACGTCGTGACCCAGCCCGGCACTGCCTCCGTCTGCTCCAGCCAGGCGGCCGGCGGGGCTCCCGCCTTCCCCGACGCCAGCACCCCGCCCACGATGGCGCAGGTCGTGTCCACGTCCCCGCCGACCTGAGCGGTCCTCCAGAACGCCTGTTCGTAGTCGCCCAGCGCTCGCGCGGCCGACCAGATAGCGAAGGGCACGGTGTCATGGGCGGTCGTACGCCGCCCGCAGCCCAGCACCGCCGCGACCGTGGCCGCGTCGCCGTAGTCCAGCATGTCCCGGGCGCGCCGCAGGCCCGCGCCGACGGCGCTCCTGGGGACGAGCGCGATGACGCCGTCGAGGAGCGCCTCGGGGCTGGGCGGCCCACCGGGGGCGCCGGCCAGCGCGGCAGCCGCGGCGACGGCCATGGCGCCGACGACGGCCTCACGGTGCTGGTGCGTCGGATAGGCGGAGATCTCCGCCTGGTGGGTCGCCTGCTCGGGATCGTCCGCGTAATAGGCACCCAGGGGTGCGATCCGCATCGCGGCGCCGTTGCCCCACGACCCCTGTCCGTTGAAGAGCGCGGCAGCCAGTTCGCGCCAGTCGCCGCCTTCGCGGACCAGGCGCAGCAGCCGGTTGACCGCCGGGCCGTACCCGCGGTCGAAGTCGTGGTGCCGGGCGAAGGAGAGGGCCAGGGCGTCCTGGTCGATGCGCCGGTGTGCGGCCAGGACGGTCACGACGGAACAGGCCATCTCCGTGTCGTCGGTCCACTGCCAGGGGCCGGATGGCAGCTGTCGTTGCTTGAGCAGTGGATAGTTCACCGGCACGAAGAACTGCGAGCCCAGCGCGTCCCCCACCGCCAGTCCGCGCAGGCTCGCCAGGGCGCGCTCCAGGCGCCCGTCGTGTGAGGAAGTCATCGCTCTGCCACTCTATCCGGTGATCCCGTACGGTTCCGGATCTCGCCAACGGTCGAACGGCCGATCAAGCGTGTACTTGCCGTCGTCCCCCAGAACGAGCATCCGCATCTCCGCGTTCCCCGGGTTCGACAGCGACTCGAAGTCCGCGACCGTCCAGTGGAACCAGCGCATGCAGAACAGGCGCATGGCCAGGCCGTGGGTCACCAGGAGCACGTTCGGTGGATGGTCGGGGTCCTCGAAACTGCGGAAGAGGCTCTCCAGGAAGCCGCCGACCCGGTCGTAGACGTCGGCGCCGGACTCCCCCTGGGGGAAGCGGAAGAAGAAGTGCCCGTACGCGTCCCGGTAGGCCTTCTGCAGACGTACGTCGTCGTGGTCCTGCCAATTTCCCCAGTCCTGCTCGCGCAGCCGGGGCTCCTCACGCACCCGTATGAGCTCGGGGTCCAGGTGGAACGCCCGGAACGTCTCGTGGGTACGGCGGTACGGGGAGACGTACACACTGACGCGTTCGCGGCCGAACACCTCGCGCACCCGTTTACCCGTCTCCTCGGCCTGTCGCCATCCCTGTTCGGTCAGGGCCAGGGCGTGGTCGGGCTCACGCTCGTAGACGGTGTCATCAACATTGCCCGTTGACTCGCCGTGCCGGACAAGGACGATGCGCCGTGGTCGTGCCATGCCAAGACCCTAGATCTAGTGGCGGCCGATCGAAGACTCCTACGGCCTCCATACGGCGTAGGTCACACAGATCCTGCCCAGGGACCGCACAAGGGCACATGATCGACCGTACGGGAGATCACACCGTCCAGCTCGGTTCCATCTCCACGATGTCCCCGGTCAGGGCGGCGACGTCCGCCTCCAGCTGGGCTCGCAGGGCGAGCCGCTCCACCCGCTCGGTGCGGTACTTGCCGTGCTCGGCCTGCGAGCGCCACATCGACAGCACCAGGAACTCCTGCCCCGGCGCCTCGCCGAACAGCCCACGGACCATCCCGGGCGAGCCGGCCATGGCTGGGTTCCAGACCTTCTCCTGCATGAGGGTGAAGTGCTCGGCGCGCTCCTCGTGAACCCGGCAGAGGGCCACCCTGATCAGGTCCGCGTCCGTGAAGCGCGGTTCGAAACCGGTCTTCACGTCGAAGCGGTGGTCGAACAGCTTGACCTGGGGATCCTTGAACGTGCCGGCCTGGGCCGTCGCGAGCCGGTCGTGAGAGCGGGCCATGAAGGAGTCGTAGAAGGCGCGGCTCTCCCAGAACGCGAAGACATGCGCCACCGAGGGCCGCCCCCTGCTCCAGCCTCCGCCCTGTCCCCGGAATCCCGGCTCTCCCAGAAGCCCCGCCCACTTTCGCTGCCCCCGCTCGAAGCCGCGGCGGTCCACGACGGTGCAGCGAATCCACTTGACCAGCACCGCGCCATCGTACGGCCCTGAGCGTGGCACCCGTCACTGTCCGGCCGAGAGCAGCCACGCGAGCGACACGTGCGCGTGGCAGGATGGACAACCGGCCCTGACGAACGGGCAGTTCGGTCCAAGGGCTTCGGTGACACGGGGAAGGGGAGTCCGGTGAGCGGCCTCAACAAGGGCATCCGCAAGGTCGAAGTCGCGCTGAAGTGGGACCCGAGCGCGCCGGGGGAGGCGCCGACCGACCTGGACATCGTCGCCGCGACGTACATCGCGGGCGATCCCCATGGCACCCCTGCCTACGTCGTGTACTTCGACAGCCGCTCCCCCGACGGCACGATCTACCTCAACCGGGACAGCAAGGACGGCAAGGGTTTCGGCTGGGACGAGGTCATGACGCTGGAGCTCGACCGGCTCGACGCCCGGTACGCGCGCGTGGTGGTCGGCGTCGTCATCCAGCAGCGTTCCGCCGAGCGCACGTTCGTCGGCGTGCTCAACCCGGGGCTGCGCATACGGGAGGGTTACACGGTCCTGGCCGAGGACGACTTCGGCAGCGTCCTCGGCGCGACGGCCGCGACGGTCGCGGAGTTCGTCCGCGACTCCTCCGGAGGGTGGACCTTCCACTCCGGTGTCGAGGGTTTCGACGACGATCCCACGACCTTCACCAGGACCATGGGCAGGGCGTGACGGTCGGTCCCTCATCCGGTCCAGGGGGCGACGATCGCGAGGGTCTCCGCCAGGGCCTCCAGGACCTGTTCCCGGTGGGTGAGCGGGCGGGGCGGCCCGTCGGTGTTGCGGGTGCGCACACCACGGTGGGCCACCACGTAGAGCATGCGCAGCGTGCGTACGGCGTTGGAGGCCCAGGCGGGCACCGGTCCGGGCTCGCCCGTATGAAAGGCCTCGGCGATCGGGTCCAGCCACGCCACGGACTGCGCCGCGGTGAGGTCCGGATGGCTCAGGATCCGGGCGAGGGCGTAGGCGATGCGGTCGTCCTCCAGGGCGTCGAAGAGGTGGTCGGTGGGGGCCAGCAGCCGATCGGCCGCCAACCCGGCCAGCGGCAGCGGGTCCTGGCCAGGATGCCGGGACAGGGCGGCCAACAGGTCGGCGCCGTGTGCGGCGGCGTGCAGCCAGCCGAGTGCCGGGTCGTACCCGCGCAGGTCCTGCTCCGCCGGATACCAGGCGGCGAACGGCCGCCACCAGGCTTCGCGCCAGTCCCCCGCCTCGACGATCCGCGCCAGGACGAGCGGGGCGAAGGTACGGGCCTGCGGTTCGGCATCGGTGAAGTACGCGGCCATGCGGTCGCCGAGGTCGTTCCGCTCCGCTGGGTCGAGGGCCGGTATCCAGCCCACGGCCGTGACGTAGGCCCGGTCGTCGCGCACCGTCGGGTCGGGTGAGCGGAGAGCGGTGACCAGGCCGTCCAGGGCGGCGGCGCGGGGCGCCCCCGAGAGCTCGCCGATATCACCGTCGTACAACTGCGTCGTGGTCATGATCGGAGGCTAAGGGAGCCGCCTCCGGTTCGGACACGCACCGAAAAGGGCTGCCGGTGCGAAAAGAGTCGCCGACAGGAAACAGAAAAAGGGGCGCCGACGGATGGTCGGCGCCCCTCCTCCTCAGGGACTAGGCGTCAGTGGCCCGTCGAGTGCGAGTCACTGCGCGTCGTCGCTTCGCGGACTCAGCTGCAGCCGCTGGTCGAGCCGCAGCCCTCGCAGATGTAGCAGGAGCCGGCCCGCTGCATCTTCGTACCGCACGAGAAGCACAGCGGGGCGTCGGCCTGGATGCCCAGCTGCATCTCGACCAGTTCGGCACTGGTGTGGACCTGCCTGGGGGCTTCCGGCTTGATCTCCTCGACCTGGACCTTCGGCGGGGCGACAGCCTTCAGGTCCGTCTGGCGCGGTGCCGACTGGGCCAGGCCCTCGACGTCGACCTCGTCGTCGGTCGGCTCGTAGGAGCCGGTCTCGAGGTGACGCTGGCGCTCGTCGGCGGAGTGGATACCGAGCGCCGATCGCGTCTCGAAGGGCAGGAAGTCCAGAGCCAGGCGACGGAAGATGTAGTCGACGATCGACTGCGCCATCCGCACGTCCGGGTCGTCCGTCATACCGGCCGGCTCGAAGCGCATGTTGGTGAACTTCGAGACGTACGTCTCCAGCGGCACGCCGTACTGCAGACCCACCGAGACGGCGATGGAGAAGGCGTCCATCATGCCCGCGAGCGTCGACCCCTGCTTGGACATCTTCAGGAAGACCTCGCCGAGACCGTCGTCCGGGTAGGAGTTGGCGGTCATGTAGCCCTCGGCGCCACCGACCGTGAAGGACGTGGTGATCCCCGGACGGCCCTTGGGAAGACGCTTGCGGACCGGGCGGTACTCGACGACCTTCTCCACCGCGGTACGGATGGTGTCCTCGGCCTTCGCCGTGACAGCGTCCGTCGCGGACTTCTCCTTCTCCTTGGTCTTGGCGGAGAGGGGCTGGCCGACCTTGCAGTTGTCGCGGTAGATGGCGAGCGCCTTGACACCCATCTTCCAGGCCTCGAAGTAGACCTCCTCGACGTCCTCGACGGTGGCGGTCTCCGGGAGGTTGACCGTCTTGGAGAGGGCGCCCGAGATCCACGGCTGGATCGCGGCCATCATGCGGACGTGGCCCATCGCGGAGATGGAACGCTCGCCCATGGCGCAGTCGAAGACCTCGTAGTGCTCGTGCTTGAGGCCGGGGGCGTCGATCACATTGCCGTTCTCGGCGATGTGGGCGACGATCGCCTCGATCTGCTCCTCCTGGTATCCCAGGCGGCGCAGGGCCTGCGGGACGGTGCCGTTGACGATCTGCATCGAGCCGCCGCCGACCAGCTTCTTGAACTTGACCAGGGCGAGGTCGGGCTCGAGGCCGGTGGTGTCGCAGGACATCGCGAGACCGATGGTGCCGGTCGGGGCGATGACGGACGCCTGGGAGTTACGGAAACCGTTCTGCTCGCCGAGGCGGATGACGTCCTGCCAGGCCTCCGTGGCGGCGGCCCAGATCGGGGAGTCCAGGTCGTCCATGCGGACGGCCTTGCCGTTGGCGTCGGAGTGCTGCTTCATGACGCCCTTGTGGGCGTCGGCGTTGCGGGCGTAGCCGTCGTACGGGCCGACGACCGCGGCCAGTTCGGCGGAGCGGCGGTACGACGTACCCGTCATCAGGGAGGTGATCGCGCCGGCGAGGGCGCGGCCGCCGTCGGAGTCGTACGCGTGGCCGGTCGCCATCAGCAGGGCGCCGAGGTTGGCGTAGCCGATGCCGAGCTGGCGGAACGCGCGCGTGTTCTCGCCGATCTTCTGGGTCGGGAAGTCCGCGAAGCAGATGGAGATGTCCATCGCGGTGATGACGAGCTCGACGACCTTGGCGAAGCGCTCGACGTCGAAGGACTGGTGGCCCTTGCCGTCGTCCTTGAGGAACTTCATCAGGTTCAGCGAGGCGAGGTTGCAGGACGTGTTGTCCAGGTGCATGTACTCGCTGCACGGGTTCGAGCCGTTGATACGACCGGACTCCGGGCACGTGTGCCAGTTGTTGATCGTGTCGTCGTACTGGATGCCCGGGTCGGCGCAGGCCCAGGCGGCCTCGGCCATCTTGCGGAACAGGGACTTGGCGTCGACCTCCTCGATGACCTCACCGGTCATGCGAGCGCGCAGGCCGAACTTCTCGCCGTTCTCGACGGCCTTCATGAACTCGTCGTTCACGCGGACCGAGTTGTTGGCGTTCTGGTACTGGACGGACGTGATGTCGTCGCCGCCCAGGTCCATGTCGAAGCCCGCGTCGCGCAGGGCGCGGATCTTCTCCTCCTCCTTGACCTTGGTCTGGATGAAGTCCTCGATGTCGGGGTGGTCGACGTCCAGGATGACCATCTTGGCCGCGCGGCGGGTGGCACCACCCGACTTGATCGTGCCGGCGGAGGCGTCGGCACCGCGCATGAAGGAGACCGGGCCGGAGGCGTTGCCGCCGGAGGAGAGCAGCTCCTTGGAGGAGCGGATGCGGGACAGGTTCAGGCCGGCGCCGGAGCCGCCCTTGAAGATCATGCCCTCTTCCTTGTACCAGTCGAGGATCGACTCCATGGAGTCGTCGACGGCCAGGATGAAGCAGGCGGAGACCTGCTGGGGCTGAGGGGTGCCGACGTTGAACCAGACGGGGCTGTTGAAGCTGAAGATCTGGTGCAGGAGGGCGTACGCCAGCTCGTGCTCGAAGATCTCGGCGTCGGCGGGCGAGGCGAAGTACTTGTGGTCCTCGCCGGCCTTCCGGTACGTCTTCACGATGCGGTCGATCAGCTGCCTGAGACCGGTCTCGCGCTGCGGGGTGCCGACGGCGCCCCGGAAGTACTTGCTGGTGACGATGTTGACCGCGTTCACCGACCAGAAGTCGGGGAACTCGACGCCACGCTGCTCGAAGTTGATCGAGCCGTCGCGCCAGTTGGTCATGACGACGTCACGGCGCTCCCAGGCCACCTCGTCGTACGGATGCACGCCGGGGGTGGTGTGGACGCGCTCGATACGCAGGCCCTTGTTCACCTTGGTGCCCTTGGCGCGGGAACTCCGTGCCGGACCGCTCGCCGTCTCTGTCATGCCGCCTCCCTCTACGGGCAAAAACGCCCTGAAGTGCCCTGATTGTTCCCAGGGCACGGTGTTCTGTCTGGTGTCACGGGCGCTCTCACACTGCCCCCGCAACAGGTCTCCGGTCGCCGCCGCTCGGCCGGATCCGGCGTTTCCGCCCGGGTCCGGCCCGTCGGTCAGTCGGCGGCGTGCGCGGGATCGGGGACTTGAGCAGTCCCGCCGGACCCGCGATGGTCTTCCTGGCCCCCCGGGCTCACGCCCGTACCGTCTTCACGGCCCTCGCGGTCTTCGTCGTCCGCGGCGGGGCGTCCCGGCTGTTCCCTGAGTTCCGTGATCGCAGCCTCGAAGTCCTCGAGCGAGTTGAACGCCCGGTAGACCGAGGCGAACCGCAGATAGGCGACGAGGTCAAGTTCCTGCAACGGGCCGAGTATGGCCAGCCCCACGTCGTGGGTGGTCAGCTCGGCGCTTCCGGTGGCCCGCACCGCCTCCTCGACCCGCTGGCCGAGCTGGGCGAGGGCGTCCTCGGTGACAGGCCGACCCTGGCACGCCTTGCGCACGCCGTTGATGACCTTGGTGCGGCTGAAGGGCTCGGTGACTCCGGACCGCTTCACCACCATCAGCGAGCACGTCTCCACGGTCGTGAACCGACGGGAGCAGTCAGGGCACTGGCGGCGCCTGCGGATCGACGTGCCGTCGTCGGTCGTACGACTGTCGACCACACGGCTGTCGGGGTGCCTGCAGAAGGGGCAGTGCATGTACTCCAACCCTCCTCACAGCAGACTCAATGGCCTCGAAAGACCTCCCGGGCCCCTCGAAGCAGCCCCAAGCATAGGCGATCGCCGGGTGTCCGAAGACCGGGGGGACCACAACTTCTGGGCCGCAGCCGCAATCCAACCACTAGATGTGGGGCTTGGCTCATACATACACGCGGAACTCGCGTGTCACCTGCGGATTGGCACGTGCCAGACGCCAGTACCGCCACACCGAACGTCCGGGGCCCCGCGCGACACGCGGATGCGCGGGGGCGCGGGTGGCCGCGCCGCGCACGGGCGTACCGTTTCGGCACTTACGGAGATACCGTGGGCGCCGCACGGAGGAGACGTGGGACTCCCGCACAGAGCGCGGGTGGTTCACGGTCGGCGGACCTCCGGATGGCAAACTGGGGCGGCAACCCAAGAGGTCACCGGCCCCGGCGGCGAAGGGTACGACAATGAGCCCTTTTGTCCGTCGGCCAGCACGTTAGCCATACACCCAGACACATGATCGCGACAGACAATCCGCGATTTTTCACTCGAACGTGTGTTTGGCGCAACCTTTCGAAAGCAACTACCGTTGTCCAGCAGGGAGACCATCGAGAGGGGCCGACGTGACCACCACCGCAGACAGTGCCACCATCACTGCCCAGGACCGCTCCCAGGGCCGACTCGAGCCGGTGCATGCGATGAACGAAGCCGCGAATCCCGAGGGACACAAGCGGTCCCTGCCAGGCCGACCCCCAGGGATCCGGGCGGACAGCTCAGGACTCACCGACCGGCAACGCCGGGTGATCGAGGTCATCAGGGACTCCGTGCAGCGGCGCGGCTACCCGCCGTCGATGCGGGAGATCGGCCAGGCGGTCGGCCTGTCCAGCACTTCCTCGGTCGCACACCAGCTCATGGCACTGGAGCGCAAGGGCTTCCTACGCCGAGACCCGCACCGCCCGCGCGCGTACGAGGTCCGCGGCTCCGACCAGGCAGCCTCCGCGCAGCCCACGGACACCGCGGGCAAGCCTGCCGCGTCGTACGTCCCCCTGGTCGGCCGCATCGCGGCAGGTGGCCCGATCCTCGCCGAGGAATCCGTCGAGGACGTCTTCCCGCTCCCCCGGCAGCTGGTCGGCGACGGTGAACTGTTCGTGCTGAAGGTCGTCGGTGACTCGATGATCGAGGCCGCGATCTGTGACGGCGACTGGGTCACCGTCCGCCGCCAGCCGGTAGCCGAGAACGGCGACATCGTCGCCGCGATGCTCGACGGCGAGGCCACTGTGAAGCGCTTCAAGCGCGAGGACGGCCACGTCTGGCTGCTCCCGCACAACGCGGCCTACGAGCCGATCCCCGGCGACGACGCGACCATCCTCGGCAAGGTGGTGGCCGTTCTGCGCCGCGTCTGAGCACACCCGCGGGAAGGCCTCACCGACCCGCCGCCTGACTGGGCCCCGGGACCCCTGCGCCGGTTCCGGGGCCCTGTGTTGTCCGCGTCCGGTTCGAGAGTGATCTCTCCCGTGATCCAGGGCTGTGGTGGTTCAGAGTTCCTGCGCGGGGGTCGCGCTGTGACGGGTTGCGGCTGGGGGTCGCGCTGCGGCGGAAAGCGCCCATCGGGTGTCGCGCCGTGAGGTCCGCCGTCGGACCTCACGGAGTGGCTGGCCGCTGTCGGACCTCACGGTGGCTGGCCGTCTGGCGTCGGACCGCGCAGGGTGGCTGTCCAGCTTCGGGCTTCGCGGGTGGTCTGTCGCTGCGACACAACAGACCACCCCGCGACCGTCACACCGCTTCCGTCTGCTTCGCCGTCGCGTCAATGGCCGCCAGCGACTTCCGGACCTGGTTACGGTCCGTGGTGAACCAGAAGTCGGGCAGTGACGCCTTGAGATAGCTTCCGTAGCGCGCCGTGGCCAGGCGCTGGTCCAGTACGGCCACCACGCCGCGATCCCCCATTGCCCGTACGAGGCGACCCGCGCCCTGCGCCATGAGCAGCGCCGCGTGCGTGGCGGCGACAGCCATGAAGCCATTGCCGCCGGCGTCCTCCACCGCCTTCTGGCGGGCGCTCATCAACGGGTCGTCCGGGCGCGGGAACGGAATCTTGTCCATGACGACCAGCTGACAGCTCGGGCCGGGCACGTCGACGCCCTGCCACAGGGACAGCGTGCCGAAGAGGCACGTCCGGGGATCGGCCGCGAAGTTCTTGATGAGCTCTCCGAGGGTCTCCTCGCCCTGGAGGAGGATCGGGAAATCGGGGATCCGGCCACGCAGCTCCTCGGCGGCCAACTGGGCGCCCCGCATCGAGGAGAAGAGGCCGAGCGTTCGGCCGCCGGCCGCCTGGATCAGTTCGGTCAGCTCGTCGAGCATGTCGGCCCGGTCGCCGTCACGCGCGGGGCGCGACAGATGCTTGGCGACGTAGAGGATGCCCTGTTTGGGGTAGTCGAAGGGGGACCCCACGTCGACGCCCTTCCACTGCGGGACGTCCTCGTCCTCCTTGCCCACCGTGCCCTCGGGAGCGAGCCCCAGCGAGGCGCCCACGCCGTTGAAGTCGCCGCCCAGTTTCAGCGTCGCGGAGGTCAGGACCACCGAGCGGTCGGCGAAGAGCTTCTCCCGCAGCAGGCCCGACACGGACATCGGGGCGACACGCAGGGAGGCCCCGAAACGGTCGTGTCGCTCATACCAGACGACGTCCCACTCGGAGCCGTTCACGATCCGCTCGGCCACGTCGTGCACCGACTCCACGGAGGCCAGTGCCTGCTTGCGCACGGCGTCCTCGTCCTGGACGGATTTGTCGCGGGTGGCGCCGATGCCGGAGATGACCGTGCGGGCAGCGTCCCGCAGCGCCATCAGCGCGTAGCCGAGATCCTCCGGGATCTCCTCCAGGCGGCCGGGCAGTGCCAGCTCCATCAGCCGCTCGAAGCCCTCGGCCGCGGTCTGGAGCTGGTCGGCGGCCTTCTCGTTGACGAGTTTGGCGGCGCGCCGCACCGCACGGTTGACCTGGCCAGGGGTCAGTTCGCCGGTGGCGACCCCGGTGACGCGCGAGACCAGTTCGTGCGCCTCGTCGACGATCAGCACCTCGTGCTGCGGCAGGACCGGCGCCCCCTCGATGGCGTCGATCGCGAGCAGGGCGTGATTGGTGACGACCACCTCGGCCAGCTTGGCCCGCTCGCGGGCCATCTCGGCGAAACACTCCGCGCCGTACGCGCACTTCGACGCGCCCAGGCACTCGCGGGACGAGACCGACACCTGGCCCCAGGCACGGTCGGAGACGCCGGGAGTCAGGTCGTCCCGGTCGCCGGACTCCGTCTCGTCCGCCCAGTCGCGCAGGCGCAGCAGGTCCTGGCCCAGCTTGCTGGTGGGCGCGGCGGCCTCGAACTGGTCGAAGAGGCCCTCCTCCTCGTCCTGCGGGACCCCTTCGTGCAGGCGGTGCAGGCACAGGTAGTTCGACCTGCCCTTGAGCATCGCGAACTCCGGTCGGCGGCGCAGCAGCGGATGCAGCGCGTCGACCGTGCGCGGCAGATCCCGCTCCACGAGCTGACGCTGAAGGGCCAGGGTGGCCGTCGCGACGACCACACGCTCCCCGTGCGCGAGCGCGGGCACGAGATAGCCGAGGGACTTTCCGGTTCCTGTGCCGGCCTGGACCAGCAGATGGGAACCGTCGTCGATCGCCTCCGCGACGGCTTCGGCCATGGTCACCTGGCCGGGGCGCTCCATACCGCCGACAGCAGTGACGGCAGCGTGCAGGAGTTCGGGGAGTGAAGGCTTCGTCATAGCCCGACCACCCTACGGCTCGGCACTGACAAACGTGTGATCAAGCAGGGGATCACGGCGGGCGTGGGAGCGGGGACAGGGGTGGGAGTGCGGGCTCCGCTCGGTGGCGGAACGTGGGCAGGGCTATGGGCAGGGCTGATGACGGAGGCTGGGGGCGGAGTCACAGTGCGGGTTTCTCGGGTCGGGGGTCCGCAGGAGGCGGTCTGGGTCGGCAGGGGGTGTGGGTGGCGACAGGAGGGTGGGAACGGATCGCGGGACGGTGGAAACGGATCGCGGGACAGGGGTGGGACGCCGATCGCAGGAAGACCGTGGGAACCGTGGGAACCGTGGGAACCGTGGGAACCGGATCGGCCCGAGCGGTGTACCAGAAGTGACGGCACTGCTGCAGGGCGTCACATCAGATCACGTCGGCTCCGGTCTCGGACCATGAGGGCGGCCCGCTTGGCGGGCAGGTCGACCTCGGCGGAGAACCGGAAGCCGGCACTCAGGAAGGCGGCGACGGAGGGGGTGTTGCGAAGGTCGGGTTCTGCCACGACGCGTGCGCAGGCGGGGCGTCTGTCGAGCACAAGGTCGGTGACCGCTCTGAGCAGGGTGCTGCCGACGCCACGACCACGATCGGCGACAGCGCCGATGAGGAGGTGGATTCCGGTGTCATGAGGTCGCGCGGGATAGTGCCGGGCTAGCGGGTCGAGGTCTGCCCGGTAGATCTCCCAGTAACTCATCGGCGTGCCTTCCAGCACGCCGAGGCAGGGAACGGTGCGCCCGTCACCGGTGAGCTGGGCCCGGAGGTGGTCCTCGGTCGCGGCCTGCGATCCGGCCAGGTGCCAGAACGCCGCCACGGCGGGGTCGTTCATCCATCCGCCGATGAGGGCAAGGTCCCGGTCGACGTGGACCGGCACAAGGCAAAACTCACCGGCGGGGGTGGCGATCGGTCCCCAGTCCGCGACACCGTCGAGCAGGTCGTCACTGTTCGCTGTGAGGAGGCCGGCTCGTGCCATGCCGGTGGAGGCGCCCGGGCTCCGCCCAGGGTCGGCTTCGGTCCCCTCCTCCGCGATGAGCGCGAGGAACTCATCGGGCAGACGCAGGTCCAGCGTGTCCTCGCTGTCCTCGGTGTCCTCACTGTCCGTGCCGTGGGCCGTGTCGGTGTCACGCCCGACCGGATCCAAGCACGTGTCGGGGCCGATGTCTGCGACCGGGACGGTACCGGCGTCGGGCCAGGCGTCGTTGGGAGGCACGGGGACGCTCCTCTCAGGAGGTGGGGTGGGGCATGTTCCTCAGGGATGACGGGGAGTGGCGATGGCCAGGAGTGCGGGTGAAGGTCAAGAGCGCAGGGGGTTCGCGATGGTGACGTAGACGGACTGGGTGTCCACCGGGCCGACGAGCTCGTCGAGGCCGTGCAGCCGGGTGAGCAGATTGGCCTTGCAGCGCAGGACGGGTGAGTCGAGCAGCCTGGCGGGCAGGGAGGTGCGCAGCCGGGAAGGACCGGAGACGGCGCAGCCGAGGAATCGGCGGAAGGCGGCGAGCAGCAACTGCTCGTCGGCGAGGCGCTGCGATCCGAACGCGCCGATGAGACCGAAGACGTTGTTGATCGCGAGGTAGTACGCGAATCGCTCGTCGGTGACCTCGTCGGAGACGAACGTGTCGCTGTGCTCTCCGATGCCTGGCAGCCGGGCGTCGAGTTCCGCTCGCCGGGATTCGCGGAAGTAGTAACCCTGGTTGTCGCGGTATCGGCCGCCGGTGGGCCAACCGTCCCCGTCCAGCAGGAGCAGCGTGTTCTGCTGGTGTGCTTCCAGGGCGATTCCCGCCTCCGCGTCCAGCCACAGCACCGGACGGACGACCTGCTGGAGGTAGCGCAGGAACCACTCGACGGCGACGGCTCCCAGGGGGCGACCGGTCCGGTCGGCGAGGCGCGTGACGACCTCGGCCAATCGGGAGCGCAGGACCGACCTGCCGCCTTCCTGCTGGTCCGAACCCGTGTCGGACGGATCCTCGCGGGGCCGGGGCGAGACGAGTCCGGCGATGCAGGAGACGTCGTTCCAGGGGGCGAAGGGGTTGTGCCTGATCACCACGTCGAGCCCGGGAACGGGGGCACCGTCCCGGCCGTCGACGGCGAGCCAGGCCGGGTCGCGGACGATGTCGAAGCCCGGGTGCACGGCCTGCCACTGCTGGGACAGGCCGGACCGCAGCAGGCGATGGACCTCTACGCCACGGTGGAGCTCCTTGCGGAGGTTCTCACGACGGGAGTTGGTGATGCGCAGGCCCAGGGAGAGTTTGAGCATGGCGGGGGCGCCGGACCGGTGGACGGTTCGCAGCGAGGAGGTGGGGTGCCACGGCGAACCGTGCGGACCGAGGTCCTGGAGAAGTCCGGACTCGATCAGGGCCGCGGTCTCGGGCCGGGGACGGACTTCGCGGGCCTGCCACGGATGCAGCGGCAGGGCTACGTAGTCGTCGGCCAGCGGCAGTCCGGTTCCGGCGAGCCGTGCCGTGAGGGCGGCTGCGGAGACAGGACGGCCGCGCTCGGTCCAAGCCGAGTCGGTGGCGAGTACGGAAGGGGCGACAGCCATCCAGTGGAGCGGGTGGGCTCCGCGCAATTCGGGTGAGTACTGGCGAGCTTCGGACTCGGAGAGACCCTCGCGGCTCTTCGGGGTCGGGTGCAGTGGGTGCCCCAGCATGAGGGCCTGTTCGGCCGCGAGGAAGTGGTCGGCGTCGTCCCCGGGGTGTTCCCTGCGATCGCTGACGAAGGTGGCGATACGACGGACGGAGTCGGCGACGCGGGCAACCAGGTCGGTGCCGGTCCCTGGGCCGGTTCCGGCGCCGGTGACCGAGCCGGAGGGCGTGTCGGTCCGCGTACCTGCTGATGCGCCGGCCGACGGTCGGGGTGGCGTCACGGAGGTCTCACGGGTGAGCAGCGCGGCGATCGTGACCGCGTCGGCAGGTGGGGACGGGTCGGGAGTGTCGGCCAGGTTCGGGAGACCGAAGCGGTGCCAGCCCGTCGCGGACCAGTAATGGACGGGGGCGAGCAGAGCCGTGGCGCTGGCGGGGAGGGGGATGCGAAGGACGCCGTCGTCTGGGGCGGGGAGACCGGTCTCGCGTACCCAACAGCGGAGCAGGTTCTCGACGACGGCGGCTTCGGCTGCGGTGTGCGGGTCCGGATGCTCCAGGGGATCGTCCGCGGCACCGGACTCCCGCGCCTCGTCCGGGGCACCCTCCGAGTCCAGGGCACCCTCCGAGTCCAGGGCGCCCTCCCCGTCACGGGCGCCCTCCGCGCCCATCTCGTCCAGGACACCTTCCACTCCCGAGACGCCCTCCCCGTCACGGACCCCCACCACTCCCAAGGCGCCGTCCGCGGCCAGGACACCGTCCGTATCCGAGGCGCCCACCCCGTCACGGGCGCCCTCCGCGCCCAAAGCACCCACCTCGTCCAGGACACCGTCCACGCCCAAGGCGCCGTCCGTATCCGAGGCGCCCACCCCGTCACGGGCACCCTTCGCGCCCAAAGCACCCACCTCGTCCAGGAGTCCGTCCACTCCCAAGGCGCCGTCCGCGGCCAGGGCACCGTCCGTATCCGAGGCGCCCTCCCCGTCACCGGCGCCCTCCGCGCCCAAAGCACCCACCTCGTCCAGGACACCGTCCACGCCCAAGGCGCCGTCCGCGGCCAGGGCACCGTCCGCATCCAAGGCGCCCTCCCCGTCACGGGCGCCGTCCGCGGCCGGGATCCCGTCCTGCTGCGCGGGAAAAGAGGCGGTGACCGCAGTCTGCTCGACCTGTGAGACGGAGGAGTCCGGCGTGGAGGTGGAGGTGGGAGTGGTGTTCAAGACGGTTCCTCATCGGGTGGTTCCGGCGTGTGCGACAGCGGCGGACCGGGGCAGTGGTGTCGGCCGACAGGCCGGTCGCTCAGTGTTTCGGGGCTGTGGTGCGGGCCGGCGGAACTGGCGCTCTGTGCTTCAGGGTCGTGGACGGGGCTGCTCCCGGTGGCTCGGTGTCCGGGGTCGGCTCGGGGTGTGGCGCGTACGCCGGTGGAGCGGACCCCGGACGTCAGGCGGGTCCGAGTGGGCAGGGCCTGACGTGCGTCCGGCCCTGCCCACTCGCAGGTCGACCGGCCCCGGACCTGGGGAACACAGATGCGCACACCCACTCGCTGATCAGCGAAGCCGCAGCCCGGAAGGTCCGGCCCGAACCCCCGGCCGGACCAGTCAGCCACCGGTTGCCGGCCTACCCCGCGCGCTCGGCGCGGTCGCCCTGGCGACGTCGGCGGCGCTGTGGTTGAGCCGGCTCGTCGTGGGTCGTGTGGCTCCTGGCCGCCGAAGCCACGGCGTCGGCGAGACGGTCGAGTACGGCGGAGGCCTGCTCGTCCGTAATGGTCAGTGGCGGGAGCAGGCGTACGACGCTGGAGTGGCGGCCGCCGAGTTCGACGATGAGACCTCGGCGCAGGCACTCCCGCTGGACGGCGGCAGCGAGTTCGGGCGCCGCAGGGTAGGGGCCGCCCGCAGGCTCCCGGGCCCCGTGCGTCACGGCACCGACAAGGTCCCCGGCGGTTTCACCGACCCCCGCACGTCCGGAGGCACCGGCATAGACACCTCCAGCCTCCGCACCAGCACCAACGCCGAAGCCGAAGCCCGCACCACCACCGGCGTCCAGATCAACATCCACATCCACCCCCGCACTCCCGCTCCCGCTCCCGCTCGCGACCCCGCTCGTATCCACCACCTCCACGCCCATCATCAGACCGCGTCCCCGTACGTCCCCGATGCACGGAAAATCCCGGGCCAAGGCGTGGAGTTGGGACAGCATGCGCGCACCGAGGTCGGCCGCTCGTTCGGAGAGGTGGTGTTCGCGGACGTAGGCGAGGGTCGCGGTGCCCGCGGCCATGGCGAGCTGGTTGCCGCGGAACGTGCCCGCGTGGGCGCCGGGTTCCCAGACGTCGAGATCGTCGTGGTAGACCACGACAGCCAGCGGGAGGCTGCCGCCGATGGCTTTGGAGAGCACCATCACGTCGGGGGTCACCCCGCTGTGCTCGACCGCCCAGAAGGCTCCGGTGCGGCCGACCCCGGTCTGGACCTCGTCGGCGATCAGCGGAATGGAGCGGTCGGCGGTGATCTGCCGCATGCGCCGCAGCCAGGTGTCCGGCGCGGGGATCACCCCGCCCTCGCCCTGGACGGGTTCGAGGATCATGCCGGCCGGGTGCCGTACCCCCGACTTGGGGTCGTCGAGGAGGGATTCGGTCCAACGGGCGCCGAGTTCGGCGCCGGCCTCGCCGCCGACGCCGAACGGGCAGCGGTAGTCCTGCGGAAAGGGCAGGCGCGTGACCCGGACGTCGGCGGCGCCGCCGGACGCGGCGAGGGCTCCGGCGGTCATGCCGTGGTAGGCGCCGGTGAAGGCGAGGATGCCCGACCGACCGGTGGCGGCCCGGACGAGTTTGAGCGCGGCCTCCACCGCGTCCGTGCCGGCCGGCCGGCAGAACTGCACGCGCGCGTGGTCGGCGAGGCCGGGCGGCAGGGTGTGGAACAGTTCGGTGATGAAGGCGTCCTTGACGGGGGTCGCCAGGTCGAGGACGTGCAGGGGTGCGCCGGAGTCCAGAACCTTGCGGATGGCCTCCAGGACGACCGGGTGGTTGTGTCCCAGGGCGAGTGTTCCGGCGCCGGAGAGGCAGTCGAGATAGCGGCGGCCGTCCGCACCCTCGATGGTCAGGCCACGGGCCCGCACCGGCACGATCGGAAGGGCGCGCGCGTAGGTGCGCGCCGCCGACTCGCGTGCCGACTGACGTCGCAGGATCCCCTCGGTCACCGCCACGGCTCACTCTCCTCCCCGTACACCCCCGCGCAGTCCCCACCGCTACCAACCGCGGACCGTCCAGCGGGTTACGGGTTGCTTCAAGATCCTTGCCGTGACGGAACTGTTGCGGCTTCGTCGGCAGTCCCCCACAGCGAGCGCATAGTGTGTGATGCCGTTCCCACAGCGTTGGCAGAGTGCCAAGTCGTCTCAGTTCAGGGGGAGTCAGACCATGCGATCCATACGGCCGTCGTTCCACACTCGACGAAGGAGGAGTGCGCGCCGCAGGACCTCCCCCGTGCTGGTCGCGGTCGCCCTGGCCTCGACCCTGGCGCTCACCGTCACCGCCTGCGATTCGGGGGATACGAACGCCGACGCCAAGGCGTCCGCCGCCGCCTCGGCGACCGGCGACAACGGCGAGATCAAGATCCCGGACGACATCAGGGACCGGCTCAAAGAGCACGGGATCGACATCGACAAGTGGAAGAACGGCGCCTGGAAGAAGTGGGACAAGGACGACTGGCTGCGCGAGGCGCAGGACTACGTCAATCCGATCATCGAGGGGCTGTGGAGCTCGGACCGGATGCGAGGCGCCGACGACCCCGACCAGGGCGTGGACGAGAACGACCTCTCCGGTGACCAGGGCGTGACCGACCCGACGCCCGCACCGGTGGACGCCAGCACCGTGGCGCCTACGTACCACGGCAACGCCCCCGAGGCGGGCAAGGTGTTCTTCGACTCCCCCGAAGGCACGATGGTCTGCTCGGCGACGGTCGTGCAGGACCCGGCCCACCCGGGCAAGTCCAACCTGGTGTGGACGGCGGGCCACTGTGTGCACGCCGGCAAGAAGGGCGGCTGGTACCGCAACATCGCGTTCGTGCCGTCGTACAACAACGCGGGTGCCACAGCGGCGCAGTTGCAGAACGCCACCAAGGAGGAGGTCGCTCCCTACGGTGTGTGGTGGGGCGACTGGGCGCAGACCTCGGACCAGTGGATCAAGGGGGGCAGCGAGTCGGGTGGTGACGGTGCCTCGTACGACTTCGCCGTCATCCATGTGACGCTCGAGAAGGGCGGCACGGGCAAGTCCCTGGAGGAGACGGTCGGTTCCGCGCTGCCGGTGAATTTCAACGCTCCGGCCGTGCCGAACGTGAAGAGCATCACGGCGACCGGCTATCCGGCGGCGCCGCCCTACGACGGGCAGACGCTGTACCAGTGCCAGGACAAGCCGGGACGCCTGTCGATCAACGCCTCGGATCCGACGATGTACCGGATCGGTTGCAGCATGACGGGTGGCTCCTCGGGCGGCGGCTGGGTCGCGTCGGGCTCGGACGGCAAGCCGGCGCTGGTGTCCAACACCTCGATCGGCCCGGTGACCGCCGGCTGGCTGGCCGGCCCGCGGCTGGGCACGGTGGCGAAGGGTGTGTACGACTCGGTGAGCGGCAAGTTCGCCAAGCAGTGACGACCCGGTCCGCGCGGCTCGGGACGCTTGTATGACAGACGCACATTTCAACGGGGGTCAACGCATCATGCGCTCCATACGTACGCCCGCGACACCACGTAGGCGGCGCACCTTGCTCGCCGCCACCGGCCTCGTCGCGGCCCTGGCGCTCACCGCGACCGCCTGCGACGGCTCCGGCGACGACAAGGCGGACGCCAAGCCCGCCGCCACCACCTCGCAGGCCGCCGGCAACTCCGGCGGCGAGGTCCGGATCCCGGCCGAGCTCGCGAACCGGCTCAAGGAACACGGCATCGACGTCGACAAGTGGAAGAACGGCGCCTGGAAGGACTGGGACAAGGACAAGTGGCTCAGTGAGGCGAAGGACTTCGTCAACCCGGTGATCGAGGGTCTCTGGAAGCCCGAGCGGATGAAGTCCGCCGAGGAGGCCGACAAGACGGTCTCGACGAAGGACGCGGCGGCCGATCAGGGGGCCAGCGATCCCGAACCGGCGCCCGTGCAGGCCGTGGCCGAGAAGACGCCGTACCACGACAACGCGGCGCCGGTCGGCAAGGTCTTCTTCGACTCTCCCGAGGGTTCGATGGTCTGCTCCGGCACGGTCGTCAAGGATGTGAACCACCCCGGCAGGTCGAACCTCGTCTGGACGGCCGGCCACTGTGTGCACGCGGGCGGGAAGGGCGGCTGGTACCGCAACATCGCCTTCGTCCCGGCCTACAACGACCTCGGTAGGTCCGAGGCGCAGCTGACCGACGCGAACTCCTCGGAGATCGCCCCCTACGGCAACTGGTGGGCGGACTGGGCCTCCACCTCGGACGAGTGGATCCAGGGCGGCTCGGAGACCGGCGGCGCGGGTGCCCCGTACGACTACGCGGTGCTGCATGTGCGGCCGGAGCAGGGTGCCAAGTCGCTGGAGGAGACGGTCGGCGCCGCGCTCGACGTCGACTTCACCGCCCCGTCGGCGACGGAGGCCGCCAGGATGGGGGCCTGGGGCTATCCGGCGGCGCCGCCGTTCAACGGCCAGAAGATGTTCAAGTGCATCGACCGGCCGGGGCGTCTCTCGCTCAGCGCCTCGCTGCCGACGATGTACCGCATCGGCTGCACCATGACCGGCGGCTCGTCGGGCGGCGGCTGGTTCCGGGTGGTGGACGGCAGGACCGAGCTGGTGTCCAACACGTCGATCGGCCCGGCCGACAACACCTGGCTGGCGGGCCCGCAGCTGGGCCGGGAGGCCGAGACGATGTACGAGAACATGAGCAGGACGTACGGCGGCAGGTAGTCGTCCGGATGCGTCGAAGGCCCGCCCCCTGCGAGAGGGGGCGGGCCTTCGCGTCGACGGTCAGAGCGCGGGAGCGGGCACGTACGGCGCGAGGTCCGCCGCGAGCTCCTCGTGAACCCGGGCCTTGAGCAGGGTGCCCTCGGGGGTGTGCTCCTCGGAGATCACCTCGCCCTCGGAGTGGGCGCGGGCGACCAGCTTGCCGTGCGTGTAGGGCACGAGCGCCTCGATCTCGACCGAGGGCCTGGGCAGCTCGTTGTCGATCAGCGCGAGCAGCTCCTGGATGCCCCTGCCGGTGCGGGCCGATACCGCGATGGAGCGCTTCTCGATCCGCATCAGCCGCTGAAGGGTCAGCGGGTCGGCCGCGTCCGCCTTGTTGATCACGACGATCTCGGGCACCTTGGTGGCGCCGACATCGCGGATCACCTCGCGTACGGCGGCCAGCTGCTCCTCCGGGTTCGGGTGTGAGCCGTCCACCACGTGCAGGATCAGGTCGGAGTCGCCGACCTCCTCCATGGTGGAGCGGAACGCCTCGACCAGGTGGTGCGGCAGATGCCGGACGAACCCGACCGTGTCGGCCAGCGTGTACAGCCGGCCGCTCGGCGTCTCGGCCCGGCGCACGGTCGGGTCGAGGGTCGCGAACAGGGCGTTCTCGACCAGCACGCCCGCGCCCGTGAGGCGGTTGAGCAGCGAGGACTTTCCGGCGTTGGTGTAGCCCGCGATGGCGACGGAAGGCACCTTGTTGCGGCGCCGCTCCTGGCGCTTGATCTCGCGGCCGGTCTTCATCTCCGCGATCTCCCGGCGCATCTTCGCCATCTTCTCGCGGATCCGGCGCCGGTCCGTCTCGATCTTGGTCTCACCGGGACCACGGGTGGCGAGACCGCCGCCCTTGCCGCCGCCCATCTGACGGGACAGCGACTGACCCCAGCCGCGCAGCCTCGGCAGCATGTACTGCATCTGCGCGAGCGCGACCTGCGCCTTGCCCTCTCGGGACTTGGCGTGCTGGGCGAAGATGTCGAGGATCAGGGCCGTACGGTCGATGACCTTGACCTTGACGACGTCCTCGAGATGGATCAGCTGGCCCGGGCTGAGCTCACCGTCGCAGATGACGGTGTCCGCGCCCGTCTCGAGGACGACGTCGCGCAGCTCCTCGGCCTTGCCCGAACCGATGTAGGTGGCGGCGTCGGGCTTGTCGCGGCGCTGGATCACGCCGTCGAGCACGAGCGCTCCCGCGGTCTCCGCGAGGGCGGCGAGCTCCGCGAGGGAGTTCTCCGCGTCGATCACGGTGCCCGAGGTCCAGACGCCGACGAGCACGACCCGCTCCAGGCGGAGCTGGCGGTACTCGACCTCGGTGACGTCCTCGAGCTCGGTGGACAGACCCGCCACACGGCGCAGGGCCGCGCGCTCGGAGCGGTCGAACTGCTCGCCGTCCCGCTCTCCGTCGATCTCGTGGCTCCAGGCGACGTCCTCTTCCATCAGGGCATCGGCCCGGAGACCTTCGGGGTAGGCGTGCGCGAAGCGCTTGGTGTCCTGGGAAGGGGAAGAAGAGGAGGTCATTGGATCCTTACGTCGATGGAGTTGCCGGTTCGGCGACAAAACGTGAACCGTCACAGGTCACAACGCTTGAGTACCCCGGGAGATTCCCGGCCACCCATGCCGCGGGGGGCGGGCCGCCGGGGTGCGTCGCCGACCTGATGATGGTCGCACGGGACGGCCCGTCTCGTCACCGTGTTATTTCGCGGGCGCGGCAGCGGCCTTCTAGGGCCGTGGCAGGCAACGTTCGCCCGTGAAGGAGCGGCGTCCGGTGCGCGCTCCCGGCGGGCCGGCCGGACGTCCTCGTACTGGACGTACGTGGGCTTTCGGCCGGTGCGGCGAGAGGGCGCACCGGGCGTCGCGACGGGGCGCACGTCGCCTGCTGCGGCACTAGCGCGCCGAAGCGGGCTTCGCGGTCACCGCGGCGGCCTTCGGGGCGGGCTTCGCCGCGGGCTTTTTGGTCGGTGCGTCCGGCTTCCAGTCCGGGTGACCGGGCATCGGCGGGGTCTTCTCGCCGTAGAGCCAGCCCTTGAAGAACCCGCTCAGGTCGCGTCCGGAGATGTCCGAGGCGAGGCGCTCGAAGTCGGCGGTGGTCGCCGTGCCGTCCCGGTGGTCCTGCACCCAGGACCGTTCCAGCCGCTCGAAGGCCTCGCGTCCGATCTCCTGGCGCAGGGCGTAGAGGGCGAGGGCGGCACCGTCGTAGACGTTGGGCCGGAAGATGCCGATCTTCTGGCCTTCGGCGGGGGCCTTGGGGGCCGCGGGCGGTCCGCCGGCCGCGCGCCAGCCGTCGGAGGCGCCGTAGGCCGCCTTCATCCGCGTCTCCATCGGCTTCTTCGCCTTCTCTTGCGCGTACAGGGCCTCGTACCAGGTGGCGTGTCCCTCGTTGAGCCACAGGTCGGACCAGGTGCGGGGGCTGACGCTGTCGCCGAACCACTGGTGCGAGAGCTCGTGCACCATGATCGACTCCACGTACCACTTCGGGTAGAGGGGCTCGGTGAACAGGTCCTTCTCGAAGAGGGAGAGGGTCTGCGTCTCGAGTTCGAAGCCGGTGGAGGCCTCGGCCATGAGCAGGCCGTAGGTCTCGAAGGGGTAGGGCCCGACCTTGCTCTCCATCCAGGCGATCTGGTCGGGGGTCTTCGCCAGCCACGGTTCGAGCTTGTCGCGGTCCTTGGTGGGAACGACGTCCCGTACGGGCAGTCCGTGCGGTCCCTCGCGGTGCGGGACGCTGGAGCGGCCGATGGACACCTGGGCCAGCTCGGTGGCCATGGGGTGCTGGGTGCGGTAGGTCCAGGTGGTCGCCCCGCCGGCCCGGTCGACGCCGGTGGGGAGCCCGTTGGCGACGGCGGTGTACTCGTCGGGCGCGGTGACCCGGATGGTGAACATGGCCTTGTCGGAGGGGTGGTCGTTGGACGGGAACACCAGGTGGCCGACATCTGCCTGGTTGGCCATGGCGAGGCCGTCCGCGGTCCGTACCCAGCCGCTGTCCCGGCCCTCGACGGCCCTGGGGTCGCTGGTGTGCCGCACGGTGATCCGCATCCAGCTGCCCTCCGGCAGCGGGGTCTCGGGTGTGATCACGAGGTCGTCGCCGACGGTGGCGAAGGAGGCGGGCAGGTCGTCGACGAGGACCGACTCGACCGTGCCATGGGCGAAGTCGAGGTTGAGGCGGTCCAGCGAGGCGGTGGTCCAGGCGTCGATCGTCGTGACCGCTTGGAGGGGCTTGTTGTTGCTGCCGGGATAGGTGAAGGAGAGGTCGTACGACGCCACGTCGTAGCCGGGGTTGCCCAGGTACGGGAAGAGGCGGTCGCCGACGCCCAGCGGGACCGGGGGTGCGCTCGCGGCGACGAGGCAGACGGAGACGGCGGAGGCGAGCAGGGCCGCCTTCAGACGTCGGCGGACCTGGGTGCGGGGTCGGGGAGCCCGGATACGAAGGGTGTGCGACATGCCCCACGGCTACCAGCGCGCGCGGGTGCCACGGCGACGGCGCGCGTCGATCCCACCCGAACGGGTACTTCAGGGGGCGCCCGCGTCACGAGGAGGCGCCCGCGTCACGAGGAGGCGCCCTCAGATCGCCGGCGCCTGGTGCTGGGCGCGGCTCACGTCGAACACACCGGGCACGTTGCGCATCGCGCGCATGAGGGCCGGCAGGTGGGCCGCGTCCGGGAGTTGCAGGGTGTAGGTGTGGCGTACGCGCTGCTGGCTCGGGGGCTCGACGGTCGCGGAGACGATCTCGGCGCCTTCCAGGGCCATGGCCTCGGTGAGGTCGGCCAGGAGATGCGGGCGGCCGAACGATTCAGCGACCAGTGTGACCCGGCACTCGGTGGTGTCCCCCCAGCGCACGCCCACCTCCGCGCGCCCTGTGCTCTTCATCCGCGCCACCCCGGCGCACTCCACGCGGTGCACGGTCACCGCTCCCCCGCGTACGGCGAAGCCGGTGACCTCGTCGGGCGGTACGGGCGTACAGCATCCGGCGAGCCGGACGCTCGCGCCCGGCTGGTCGACGACGGCGGTCACGGCGGGACGGGCGCCCCCGGCAGACCGGCCGCCGTCGGCCCCGCCGGCGGC
>NZ_JBHWCC010000035.1:0-100210 GCF_042735715.1 Streptomyces sp. NPDC059582 | reverse complement strand
GTGCCCCCGCCGCGTGACCTGCGGCGGGGGCACCGTCGTGCTGACGACCGGTCAGGGCTGTGCGGTGAGCGTGAAGCTCTGCGCGGACGAGCCGTCGCAGGTGCGCTGGGTGAGCTGCACGCTGTTCGTCGCGGCGCTCGCGGCGGTCAGGCACTTGCCGCTGTGCCGGGCGGTGAAGTGGTAGCGCCCGGTGCTCTCCTTGACGGGCAGCCACTGCTGGTTCTGCCCACCGCCGTAACTCCACAGTTGCAGCGGCGCGTTGTCGGCGGTCGAGACGTTGGTGACGTCGATGACCTGTTGCGGGTTGCCGCGGATCCCGGCCTGCCGGTAGCCGCTGTCGGTCGAGCGGAACTGGAACTGCTGTGCCTGTGTGCCGTTGCAGGCGTACTGCTGGATCGCGGTCCCGTTCGCCGTCGCGGCCGAACGCGCGTCCACACAGGTGCCGTTGCCGGCGTTGGTCAGCGAGTACCAGGCGGTCTCGGAGATCGAGTCCGTCGGCGGGGTCGTGTTGTCCGCCCCGCCCAGCCACTTCAGCCCGTCCAGCAGGAATCGGTTCTGGGTCTCACTCGCGAACGTCGACGACAGCCGCGTGTTCGTCGTGTAGTTCATCGCGTTGTGGCCGAAGTTCGCGTACAGCATCTTGTACTTCGTGTTGGTCCACAGGATCGGGTAGTAGCCGCTGTACCAGGTCTGGTTGGGATCCGTGCCCAGCGGGAAACTGCTGGGGTCGACGGAGGCCAGGATCTTGATGTCGGGGTTCTGCCGCAGGTCGTTGGACCAGCTGTACCACTCGCTGACCGCCGAGGTGAACGTGGCCGGCAGGTTCTTGGTGGCGGGTTGCGTACGGTCCTCGACCTTCAGGACCGCGGTCGTCGGACCCCAGGTGTTCGACCGGAAGTTGCCGCTGCCGAGGAACTGGTTGTGATACCAGGGCCACTCCGCCGCATCGGTCGTGAAGGCCGACACATGGAAACCCATCCAGGCCCCGCCGCCCCGCATGTAGGCCTCGAAGCCGCTCCGCTGGGCCGACGTCTGCGGCAGGTCGTCCAGGAACAGGACGACCTGGTAGGCGTTGACGCCGCCGTTGCTGAGCAGGTCCCAGTTGGTGCTGGCCGTGTAGGTGAAGCCGTTCGCCGCGGCCTGCCGCGGGAACCAGTCGTTGGCCTCCTTGTCGAAGTCGATGTGCGCCGCGTCCCAGGTGCCGCTGTAGAGCGCCAGCACCTTGAACGGCGCCGCCGCCGAGCTCGCCCGGGCGGCGGGCGGTGCGGCCAGGGTGAGCAGCGTGGCCAGCAGCAGGAAGACCCGCAGGGCCGCGCGCGCCGTACCGGATCGGTTCGTGTACATCGGCTGATCCATCCTCTCCGCGCGGATCACGGGTAGCTGACGAGGTTGGCGACGTTGGTGGCGGAGTTGGACGGGCCGCCCCGGTCGTTGACGACGTGCCGGATCGTGCCCGTGCCGCCGAGCGAGACCGTCACCATGTCCCTGAACTTCACGTTCGCGGTGTTCGGTGCCTCGATGGCGTGCTCGGCGGCGACACCGGGGTTGACGTTGAAGTAGCAGTAGCTGCCGAAGCCGTACACCTGATGGCTGGTCACGGAGTTCGCCACCTTGTAGGCCGCGTAGCCCTGTGTCGAACCGTTCATCCAGGCAGCCTGGTTGGGCGGGTCGTAGGGCATCTCGTTCTGGTAGAAGTACGTGCGGCCGCCGTTGCCGTTCCAGAGGGTCTGGTACTTCTGGTAGTGCTCGACGAACAGGCCGTACATCGTCACGTCGTCACCGTTGACGACGAGTCCGGTGTCGGCGGTGTTGCTGGTCCAGCCCACACCGTTGCCATGGTCGGCGCGCCACAGCCACAGATGGTCGCCGATGACGTCGTCGCTGTTGATCGTCAGGCTGGTGGTGGCCCTGCCGACGCCCGCGCCGCCGATGCGGAAGAACACGTCGTGCAGCGAGCTGGGGTCGGCGCTGTGGTCGGCGGCCGAACCGCTCGGCCCCATCTCCATGAGCTGCGCGGAGTTGGTGGTCCCGGCGTCGATGAGCAGGCCGGCGAGCTGGACGCCGTCCACGTCGGCGACGGTCATCGCGGTGATCCCGTTGTCGGGGATGAGCGTGGCGAGACCCAGGCCCAGGACGACGGTGTCGGCCCTGGTGACCTTCAGTGTCTGGTCGAGGTGGTAGACCCCGGGCGTCACCAGGAGGTTCTTGCCCTGGGCGAGCGCGTCGTTCATCTGCGCCGCCGTCGCACCGGGCTTGACGACGAAGAAGTCCGAGAGGGGCAGGGAAGCGCCCGCGGGAGTGCCGGCGCTCCACGTGGTGCCGCTGGTGTTGGTCCGCACGGCGGGTACGAACACCTTCCAGGCGCCCGCCGAGTCGACGTAGAGGAAGGGCTTCTCACGGGTGACCGGCGCCTGGGCCACCGTGGTGTACGGCGGGCTCGGGAAGCTGTTCGCCGGAGCGTTCTTGGAGCCCACGAAGACCATGTTCCAGTTGGAACCGGTCCAGCTGCCCCACTCGGTGTTGCGCGACAGCCACTGCTGCTGCGAACCCGAGTTGACCTGACCGTCGATCTTCGTGTCGGCCATGTAGCCGCCGCTGGACCAACCACCGTCGTCCAGGGCGAGGTTGCCGCGCAGGTGCATGCGCCGGTACGGAGCCGCCTGCGACACGGCCCAGCGGTCCGAACCGTTGGTCGGGGTCACGGACAGGTTCTCCGCCGACCGCCAGAAGTTCTGGGTGGCGTTGCCCTGGAACCAGTCGGCCTCGGCGTGCACCGAGCCGCGGATGGTGACGTCGTCGGGGGAGAGGCCGAGGCCCGCGACCTGCGTGTAGAAGCCGACGTTGGCGTTGGCGTCGTAGGTGCCCGGCTTGAACAGGAAGGCCTTGCGGGCGGTGCCGAACTGGTTGGTCTCCTGCTGGGAGAAGGCCGCGTTGAGACTGCTCTGGATCGTCGCGGCGGGCGTCGACGGATCGAAGACGGTGACGTTCGGGCCGAGGTCCGGGGTCCCGGGCGGCGGCGTCGCGTCGACGGGGTTGACGCGGAAGGACTGGGCGGCCGTGCCGTTGCACGTGTACTGCTGGAGCTGCACGCTGTCCGCGGTCGAGGCGCTCGGCACGTCGAGGCACTTGCCGCTGTTGCGGTTGACGAAGTGGTACGCGCCGTCGGCCTGCGCCACGGCCTGCCACTGCTGGTTGGTGCCGCCGCTGTACGTCCACAGCTGCACCAGGGCGCTGTCCGCCGTCGACACGTCGGTGACGTCCCAGGCCTTGGTGGCGTCGGCCCGGTTGTCGACCTGCGCGTATCCGCCGGACGTGGCCGCGAACTGCCACTGCTGGGCCTGGCTGCTGTTGCACGCGTACTGCTGGACCGCGGTGCCGTTCGCCGTCGCGGCGGCTCGGGCGTCGACGCACTTGCCGCTGCCCGCGTTGACGACGGTGGCCCAGCCGGTGGGCAGCGCGGCGGCCTGGGCGGCCGCCCAGGCCTGCGGAACCGCGTCGGCCTGCGCGGCGAACGCCACGCCGGACGCCGTGCTCGCCACGAGGGCGAACGCGGTCAGTGCTTTGGGTATCCGATGTCTGCCGGACTGTCCTGGGAATCGGGACATGGGGATTCTCCTGCGCTGGTGGGGGGTTGGGGGAAGGTCAGCCGGTGTACTGCGCGAAGACGCGCGTGAAGTCCCAGTTCTGCTGGCCCACTCCGGAGCAGGAGTCGGCCACGCCTCCCGTGCAGGGGCGGTCACGGTTGACCGACCAGAACGTCAGCCGTGCCAGGTGGTGCTGTTGCGCGTAACCGAGGATGGTCCGGAAGTCGGCCACGGTGACCGTCTCGTTCTGGTCGGTGATGCCGTTCATGGAGGAGATGCCCATGCCCCGGTACGCCTGGTCGTCGCTGTAGCCGTAGGCGTTCTTCAGCGCCGTCTTGAGGCCCTCCGCGGCCCGCAGGGTGAGCGTGCCCATGTTCTGGCCCGCGCCGCCGAAGTCGAACGGCATGATCGTCCAGCTGTCCACGCTCAGGCCGGACGCCGCGGCGCGGTTGATCAGGCTCGTGTCGGGGCCGTTCGTCCCGGTGCCTATGGTGACGTACACCTTGATGCCCGGGTTGTTGGCCTTGACCGTCTTGAGCGCGTCCACGGTGCGCTGCTGCACCGTCGGGTTGCTGTACGCGTCGGCCTCGATGTCGATGTCGATCGCCTTGAGCGCGTAGGCGTTGATGACCTTCTGGTACGCGGTCGCCAGCTCCCCGGCGCTCGAACAGGAACTCTCCAGCTTGTTGCCGCTGTAGCCGCCGAACGACGGGATGATGTCACCGCCGTTCGCCCGCACGGTGTTGACCGTCTGCTGGTCGACACCGCCGGTCAGCGGACGGCCGCCGTCCCACTGCGGGTTGCAGTAGCCGTTGCTGAGCACGAAGGCGAGCGTGAACCATTTGACGCCGGTGGCGTTCATGACGGTGGTGGGGCTCGGCGGGGCGCCCCAGCCGTTGTAGAGGTACGGGGCGACGGCCATCGGCCCGGTCGGTGTCGGGTTGCCGCCGGTGGGGGCGGTCCACTTCTGGTTGGCGGCGCCGGTGCAGGTCCAGATCTGGATGGGGGTGGCGTTCGCCGAGGTGTTGCCGGTGACGTCGGCGCACTTGTCGGCCTGTGGGTTGACGAGGTCGCGGGCGGCGGAGACCGTCCACTTCTGGTTGGCGCCGCCGGAGCAGTCCCACAGCTGGAGCTTGGCCCCGTTCGCGGTCGAATTGCCGGTGACGTCGAGGCACTTGCCGAGGGCCCGGATCGTGCCGTCGGTACCGACCGTCCACTGTTGGGCGGCGGTGCCGTTGCAGTCGTAGAGCTGTACGGCCGTGCCGTTGGCGGAGCTCGCGCCGGCCACGTCGAGGCACTTGCCGGCGAGGCCGGTGATCGTGCCCGTGGCGGCGGAGGCGGGGACGGCGCTCAGGGCACCCGCCGAGAGGGCGAGCAGTGCGGTCGTGAGGGTTCCGCGCAACACGGCGGAACGCGCGAGGGAAGGTCTGGTCATCAGGGGGATCACAGCCTTTCGTCCGAGGCTGATGGTGGGGGAGTGTTCACGTACATGAACGGTGAGTGCATTCATGGAACCGTGGCGATCGGGAACCTAAAGGTCTGCACCAAAGTCGTCAAGAGATGAAGCAAAGGAGGCCGTGAATTGGGTTGCTTTCACGAGGAGTTGAAGGCGCGAAGGGTGGCGAAGGGGTGGCGTCCCTGTTCAGCGTCTTGCCGTGGCCTCCGCCACCTGCTCTACTCCCGGTGATCCGGAACATGCGTTCGTCACTCGACCGCACACGCGATCCGCACGGCACGGCACAGCACAAGAGCGAGGATGGGAACGGCGTGGAAGCAGTGGCTGGGCAGGAGGACGTACGGGGTGCTCTGCCCCAGGGGCTCGGTACGGCCATTCGTGAAACCGCCGACGAGATCGCCGCGCTGTTGCGCCGGGGCGCCGACATGGAGCGTGCGGTACCCGGCTCGGAGTGGAACGTCGGGGAAGCGGCGGCGCATCTGGCGCAGGCCAACGAACTGATGGCCGAGATCGCCGCCGGACGCCCGCGCGGTCACGGGGACGGCACGCCGGGGAGCCTCGCCGCGGCCAACGAGCGCGCGCTCGCCGAGTTCGACGAGCGCGCGGCCGGTCCGCTCGCCGCGATGATCGTGGCCCAGGCCGACGCCTACCTGAAGGCGCTGGAAGAAGGTGCCACGGACGAGACCGTCGTCACCCCGCTGGGCACGATGAGCCGGGGCGTTCTCGGGTCCTACCTCCTCACCCACATGCTCGGCCACGGTTACGACCTCGCCCGCGCGCTGGGGCGCCCCCACATGATCGACCGCGCCCGGGTCGAGCTGACGCTGCCGTTCATGACCATGGTCATGCCCCGGGTGACCGACCCCGTCCGCACGTCCGGACTGACGGCCCGCTATGCCGTCCGGCTGTGGGGCGGTGCCCGGTTCGGCGTGACGTTGTCCGGCGGCGAGGTGTCCGTCACCTCGCAGCTGCCGCCCCGCCCGGACTGCACCATCTTCATCGAGCCGGTCACCTTCCTGCTGATGGCACTCGGTCGCTGTGACCAGGTGAGCGCCATCGCCCGGGGCCGGATCCTCGTCTGGGGCCGCAAGCCGTGGCTGGCGCCGCGCTTTCCGGGGCTGTTCACGGCGCCCTGAGCGGACGAGGCCGCGTGGAACCGGGGCCCTGCCGTGCCGCGGCCGGCCGGGCAATGGAACAGCGGTCCGTTGTTCCCTTTCACCGGTGCGCCACAGGATTCGGGCCTGGCCGTCCTGCAAGGAAGGCGCGACGACGGTCAGTGAGTGAGGGCCGCCCCCCGTCGGCCGCGGACGGCCGGGGAGCCCTGTCGACCGCGGTGTCGTCGACGTGCATGCGTGCGTATACGTGTCGACAACCGGGTCACGAGCGTGATCACGCGTTCAGTCAGGAACAGGGGCAGGGCATGCTCATACCCATACCCATAGCCACACCCAGACCCAGCACCCTCCCGCCGGCCGGAACCACCTGCAGCCCGGACACGCCCCCCTTCGCCGTCCCGAGCCGAGCGGGCGGCGTCGCCACCGGGGGCGGAGCGACGGCCGGCAACACCGACTCGACCTGAGGGGCCCGACGTCGGCGCCGTGCGAGCCGCCGGCCGCCCGACGGATGCCGTGCGAGCCGCCGGCCGCCCGACGGACGCCGTGCGGCAGGATGGGGCCATGAGCGTCGTGAAGATCAACGTACTGACCGTTCCGGGCGAGCAGCGGGAAACGCTGGAGAAGCGCTTCGCCTCCCGCGCGCACACCGTGGAGAGCTCCGACGGGTTCGAGTGGTTCGAACTCCTGCGCCCCGTCGAGGGCACCGACAGCTACCTCGTCTACACGCGGTGGCGGGACGAGGAGTCCTTCCAGGCCTGGATGGAGGGGCCGATGAAGGCGGCCCACCAGGGTGGTGCCGCGGAGAGCGGCGAGCGCCCCAAGCCGGCCGCGAGCGGGTCCACGCTGTGGTCCTTCGAGGTCGTACAGCAGGCCGCGCCGAAGACGGACTAGAACAGGCCGCGCTCGCCGCGGGCCGCGCTTCCCGCGGCGGCGCGGTTGTCAGTGGTGATCGATAGGGTCGGCGCACCTGATCAGCTGAGGAGCGCCGACCATGAGACCTCCGGCCGAACTGGACAGCGTCCAGTGGCACGCCCTGACGCATGCCTACGGTCCCGCCGAGGACGTACCCGATCTGATCAGGGCGCTGTACGACGAGGACGAGGAGACGGTCTGCGGGGCCGTCTACGAGCTCTACGGCAACATCCACCACCAGGGCACGATCTACCCGGCCTCGGCGCCCGCCGTCCCCTTCCTCGCGCACGCCGTCCGGCATGCCCCGGGCAAGCGCGACGAGTTGCTGATGCTGCTCGCCGTCCTCGCCGACCACGACCCCGACGACGTCGACTCGCCGCACTGGCCGGGTAGTTCGGTCGCCGCGGTGTGCGCCGAGCTCTGCCGGGTGCTCCCGGAGCTGCTGCCGTGCCTCGATGACGACGAGCGCGTGGTGCGCCGGGCGGCCCTCCGGGTGGTCGCGGCCGTGGCCGAGTTCCTCCCGGCCGAGCTCCGGACCCTCGCCCTGGCCCGGGTCGACGAGGTCTACGCCACCGATCCGGTCGCGGCGGTGCGGGCGGACGCCGTGGTCGTCCTGGCCCGGTTCGGCCAAGAGCCCCTGCCACTGGACAGTCCGCTGGCCGAAGTCAGACTGGCGGCCGCCGTGCTCGCCGCCGAGGCGTCCGGGCCGCCGTACCCGGCCGAGCTGGTGGAGATCCTCGCCGACGACGGCGCCGACCCCGACCCCGGAGACGACAACTTCCCCTGGGCGGGCACCGCCACCCCCGACGTCCACCTCACCCACCTGCTCACCCAGGATCCGGACGCCGCTCTCACGGTGGCCGCCCGCTGGATCGCGGCGGGCGACCTGGGCTCGCGCGGATCCTGGCTGGCCCAGGAGATCGCCGAGACCTGGCGCGACCGGGAGCCCGAGGTCCTGGATCTCCTGTTCGCCGCACTGCCCGAGCAGAGGGGCGCCCGCGGCGTCGCCCACATCCTCCGCACCATCGGCACCTGGATCGAACACCTGCCGGAGCCGGGCGCCGATCTGCGGGACACGCTGTACCGCTACGCCGTCACCGACGGGGAGAGCGCCGAGCCCGCGCTCCTCGCCCTGGTGCGCTCCCGCGACCCTCGCTCCCTGGAGCTGGCGTCGCGCCGCCCCGATGCCCGGACGCTCAGAGCGGCGGCCTGGTCCTTCCCGGAAGCGGCCGACCGGCTGATACCCGTGATCCGCCGTGAGTTGGCGGCGGGCGCGACCGGGAACGACGGCATCGCCCTGGTCGAGGCCCTGGCACCGTTCGGTACAGCCGCCCGCCAGGCCGAGGCCGAACTGGTCGACTGCCTGCGGACCCGCAGCGCGGCCGTCGTCGCCGCCCGCCGGCTCGGGCTCAACGGCGTACTGACACCGCAGATCGCCGCCCTGCTGGAGGAGTCGGTGGGCAGTACCGACCCCGCCCTCCGCGGCGCGGCGGCGGTGGCCCACTATCGGCTGACCGGCGACGCCGGCCCGGCGCTGCGTATCTTCGAGGACCTGCTCTCGGCCAAGGGCCCGACACACTGGCACCTGAGCGGTCTCCAGCCGCTCGGCGGCGCCGCCGCTCCGCTGCTGCCGCGCATCGAGCCCCTGCTGACGGCCCGCTACGACTGGACTCGGCTGGCGGCCGCCGAGGCGCACCACAGCATCACCGGATCGCCGGACCGCGCCGTGCCCGTCCTCGTCGAGCTGGTCGGTCCCAGCCCGGTCGGCCTCGGGGCACTGAAGGCGCTGGCCGCCATCGGCCAGGTCCCCGAGGAACTCCGTCCCGCCCTGCGTTCCTTCGCCTTCTCCCCGCTGCGCCTGCTCGCCGAACGGATCCTCCAGGAACCCGGCCGACACCCGGACGAGGAACTCCGCGCGCTGGCCTGGCGGTTGCTCGGCGCGCGGCAGTGAGCCCGTCAAGTCGTACAGGGAGCCCCGATCGCCCAGGTGGTGTCCTGTTCGGGCAGGTCACCGGTCTGTGCGTCGCCGGGCGCCGGGTCGGCCGCGCGGGTGGGGTTCCGGCCCGTGGTGGGCACGGAACCCCATGGTGCGATCGCGCAGGTCAGTAGGTGTGCAGGGTCAGCCCGTAGCGGTTGAGGATCTCGTTGATCGGCTGGAACCACGTCTCGCCGCCGCTGGAGCAGTTGCCCCATCCGCCGGAAGTGACCCCCTGTGCCTGGTCGCCGCTGATGAACGAGCCGCCGGAGTCGCCGGGTTCGGCGCAGACGCTCGTCTTCGTCATCTGGTGCACCGCGCCCTGGCTGTAGTTGACGGTCTCGTTCTTGGCCAGCACCGTGCCGCAGTGCCAGTGCGAGGTCGACCCCGAACGGCAGATGGAGGCGCCCACAGGGGCTTCGGCCGAGCCGCGCACCAGTTGGTCGGGCACCGTGCCCCAGCCGAGCACGACGGGCACCGTCCACCAGCCGCTGCCCACGCTGACCCAGGCGTAGTCGTTGTCGGGGAACGAGGAACCCTGGAACGAGCCGATGTAGGACCCGTCCCAGCCGCTGACGCCCGCGCCGGGCCGACCGCAGTGGCCGGCGGTGACGAAGCCGCCGTAGACCGAGAAGCCGATGGAACAGCGGACGTTGCCCGTGTAGTAGGGGTCGCCGCCGACCGTGCCCGCGGCGAAGGTACCGGGGGCTGTGGCGGAGGACTCGACAGTGACCGGACCGGCGTTGCGGGCCTGCGACAGGAAGCGCTGGACATCGTTGTCAGCGCGCTTGTCGCGGACCACGGTCACCACGACCGTGTTCGCCACCGGATCGACATGCCAACTGCTCACGCCCGAAGGGGCGGGGAGCCGGTCGATTCGGGCCTTCGCGGCGTCCAACTGCCGAGCGCTGCGCTCGACGGTACGGACGCGGGCCCCCGCGGCGAGGATCTCCTTGCGAGCGGCCCGCGATGCGTCCGAGGTGACGGCCACGGTCAGCCGACCGCTGGCGGCGTCGAACCAGGAGCCTCCGTACGCGTCACCCGCCGTGCGGCGCACCTCGGACTGGAGCCCGGCGGCGGTCCGCTCGGCCGTCAGCCGCGCCTGCGCCTGGTCCTCGGACAGCCCGAACTGCTGCTGCATGGCGTCGAGCAGCCCGGCGGAGGCGTAAGGGGAGGTGGCCCGGGAGTCCGCCGTGGGGGTGGCGGCCGAGGCGGGGAGCGTGCCGGCTCCGCCGAGACCCGCCAGCGTCAGGAGTGCGGCCAGCCCGATGTGCTTGAACCTCGTGCGTCTCATGGGAGTTGCCCTTCGTCGTTCCAGTGAGTGGGGGTGGAACAGCCGATGCTTGAGAGCGCTCTCATCTGTGGCGCGGCAGAGCCTAGTCCGCTCTGCAAGTCAGGTCCATGCCAATGCGGGGCGGATTTCTCCGGTGTGCTGAGGGCCGCGGACCGCGCTGCGGGTCCGGGCTGCGAGCCGCGCCACGGATCCGCGCTGCGGACCGCGCTACGGATCTCTACTGCGGGGCGGACTGTGGACCCGTCCCGCGGGCCGGGCCGGGCCGGGCCGGGCCGGGCCGGGCCGCGCTCGGCTCGGCGGCCGCTCGGGCTCACCCGCCGGGTGTGTCGCCGACGCGTCGTGCGCCGTCACTCCAGAACGGACGCGCCAAGGCGGTGCGGTTCACCGCCCTGGGCGCCATCTCCCGCACCCTCGACGGGCGGCCCGGGGACGTACTGCGCCGAGTGCCGGACGCCCCGGAGGGCGCGAGCGCCTGCACACCGCCGCTCGCGGTCGACGCTGCCAGGGAGCTGATCGGTTCCGTCTCCTCGCCGGAGGGAGGGGGTGTAGGCCGGCGCCAGATGTCCGGTGACCCCGAGGGCCGGCAGGTCGCGGTGTTGGTGGCGGTGGCGGCGGTGGCGGTGGCGGCGGCCGTGGCCGCGGCGGTGGCGGTGGTGGTGGTGGCGGCGGTGGTGGTGGTGATGATGGGTGCCGACCCACCGGAAGGCCGAGGAGCTGAAGATCGCCTCGCGTTCGACCATCGCGAGCAGCGTCCACTCTGGATGCCGCCGCCTCGGAGCGCGGCGACGAAGAGACAGGATGGCTCTCGACTATCGATTGAATTCGATTGATAGTCGATATATCCACCCACTGCGTGGAGGCGCTCGGGGGAGGGCTCGCCGTGGCCGGGGGCCCGGGGACGACTCGTAAAGCGAAGGTCGGCGATGACTCGTAAATTGGAGGAGTGGACATCCCGGCACCGGAGAACACGGAGGGGGTCACGGAAGAGGTCGATTACCGCGCCCTGTTCACCGCCACGCCGAGCCCGTACCTGGTGCTCACGCCGGAACTGGTGATCGTCGGCGTCAACGAGGCGTACTGCCGGGCGACCCTGCGCACCCGCGACGACCTGATCGGCCAGTACCTGTTCGACGCCTTCCCGGCCAACCCGGACGACCCGGAGGCGGACGGCGTGCGGAACCTGTCGGTCTCGCTGGAGCGCGTGCTGGCCACGAGGCAGCCGGACGCGATGGCGGCGCAACGCTACGACATCCCCCTCGTGTCCCGGCCCGGGCAGTTCGAGGAACGTTGGTGGTCACCGGTCAACACGCCCGTGTTCGGACCGGACGAGAGCCTGTCGTGGATCATCCACCGGGTGGAGGACGTGACCGACTTCGTGCGGGCCCGACGCCGGCGCGGCCGACAGACGACCGGCTTCTCCAGCGAGCGGGAGGCCATGGAGGCCGAACTGTACGTCCGCGCCAAGGAGCTGCAACGGCTCAACGAGGAGCTGCGCCGCGCCCATGCCCGTGAGCGGCAGGTGGCCATCACCTTGCAGGAGGCGATGCTCCACTCCCCGGACCTGACCCGGCACCGGGACGTCGCGGTGCGCTACCTGCCCGCCATCGGCTCGCTGAACGTGTGCGGGGACTGGTACGACACCGTCGATCTGGCCAACGGCCGGTTCACCGTCGCGGTCGGTGACGTGGTCGGTCACGGCCTGGAGGCCGCCACCGTCATGGGCATGCTCCGCAGCGCACTCTCCGCGGCCAGCCGCGCGGTCGCCGGGCCCGCACAGGCCCTGGAGGTGCTCGGGCTGTACGCCCGCTCCGTGGAGGGAGCACTGGCCGCCACGGCGGTGACGGCGCTGGTCGACACCCGGTCCCGCCTGATCATCTACTCCAGCGCCGGGCATCCCCCGCCGGTGCTCATGCAGCCGGACGGCTCCTGCGGGCTGCTCGACCAGGCCACCGACCCGCCGCTCGGCGCCCGCCCCGAACACGTTCCGCGCCCCCAGGCGGGCACCGCCTACCGCCCCGGGGCCACCCTCGTCATGTATACGGACGGTCTCATCGAGCGCCATGACGAGGACATCGACACCGGTCTGACCCGCCTGACCGACACGCTCACCCAGCACTGCGCGGGGCTGGACCCGGAACAGCTCGCGGACACCCTGCTGGCCCACCTGGGGGTCAGCCACGGGGCGCGCGACGACATCGCCCTTGTGGTCGTAGGCCTTTGACCGGTGGGAGCAGGTCCGGGCGCAGGGCGGACGGCAGGCCCGGGCGTAAGGGGTACGGCAGGCCCGGGCGCAAGGCGGACGGCAAGTCCGGGCGTAAGGGGGACGGCAACTCCGGGCGCAAGGCGGACGGCAACTTCGGTGCGCACGTCCGACGGAACCGGTACGACAGGTAGGTGAGTCCGTGTGGGCGGGTCGGACGGGCAAGTCCTCCCGGGTGAGGCTGAATTCGCCTGCCCGAAAGGATGAATGACCCGGATGGCACGGCGTGTCGCGGATGTCGGCCCAGCACCCTTCGACTCCAGGGACCGTGAGGCGGACCGGACGGCAGGGGGCGGATGTGGCAGGGCGGCAGCGGCTGACGTCGTGGGGGGACCGGGCACGCTACCTGTTCGACAGCACACTGGCCCGCAGCACAGGCGCGCTGCTGGGCTGGCTGACCGTGTGCTGTCTGGCGATCGTCGTGCCCGTCAGCGCCCTGCTGGTGTGGACGGACCCCGACGCCCCGCGGTCCTTGTCGGGCCGGCTCACCGTCGTGTGGCGCACCAGCGCGGAGACTCTGCGGCTGGGCGGGGTGACGGGCGCGCCGCTGCGCATGTTGTTGTCCGTACTGCTCGGCGCGATCGCACTGTTGTGCGTGTCGACCCTGGTGGGTGTGATCACCACCGGCCTCGGGGACCGGCTCACGGAGCTGCGGCGGGGGCGTTCGACGGTGCTGGAGCGGGACCACGCCGTCGTGCTCGGCTGGTCGGACCAGGTGTTCACGGTGGTCTGTGAACTGATCGCCGCCCGGGCCGGCCGGGGGCGGGGCGTGGTCGCCGTGCTCGCCGACCGCGACACGGCCGAGATGGAAGAGGCGCTCAGGGCCTCGCTGAGCGTCACCGGCAGGGCCCGGCTGGTCTGCCGTACGGGAGCCCCGACGGACCCCCGGGCCCTCGCGCTGGTCGCGCCGACGACGGCCGGCTCGGTGCTGGTGCTGCCCACCGACGACGCCGACGCGGACCTCCAGGTCCTGCGGGTGCTGCTGGCGCTGCGGACGCTGGTCGCCCCCCACGCGGCGCCGACGGTGGTGGCCGCGGTGCGCGACGCGCGCTATCTGCCCACCGCGCGGCTGGCGGCCGGGCCCCGGGGCACGGTCCTGGAGACCGATCTGACCACGGCGCGACTGCTCGTGCAGGCGGCTCGGCGACCCGGGCTGCCTGCGGCGCTGCGCGACCTCCTGGACTTCGCCGGGGCCGAGTTCCATGTGCGCGACGCGGCGGACCTGGCCGGGCTGACCTTCAAGGAGGTCGTGCTGCGCTTCGAGGAGTCCTGCGTCGTCGGTCTGCTGTCGGCCGACGGCCTGCCCCTGCTCACTCCGGGGGCGGAGACCGTCCTCGGCCCCACGGACCGGCTGGTCGTCGTGGCCCACGACGACACGGTCCCCCCGCCCGTCGACTGCCGCAAGCACGTCGACCCCGCGGTCGTCACCGCCCCCGGACCACGGCCCGACCGCCCGTCACGGATGCTGCTGCTGGGCTGGAACCGCCGTGCGCCGATGGTCGTCGAGACCCTGCGCAGGAGCGTCCGGCCCGGATCCGTCCTCGACGTGCTGCCCGGTGCCGGTGCCGGTGCCGGTGCCGGTTGCGCGCCGACGCCGTCCGTCGGCCTCCCGGACCCCGGGCCGCTCGACGTCGTGTGGCACGCCGGCGACCCGGTGCGCCCCGAGGCGCTGCGCGCCCTCGACCTGTTCGGGTACGACAGCGTCATCGTGCTGGGGCCGGACGCGGGCGCCGGTCCCGAGCTGCCCGACGACCGGGCCCTGCTCACCCTGTTGGTGCTGCGGTCGCTGGAGGAGGAGGCGGGCCGCCCGCTGCCGGTGCTGGCCGAACTGTGCGACCACCGCAGCCGGGCTCTGGCCCCCTTGGGTCCGGCGGCCGACGCGGTGGTACGGGGAGAGCTCACCGGTCTGCTGATGGCGCAGATCTCCCACCATCCCGCGTTGGCCGCGGTGTTCGAAGAGATCTTCGTCGCCCGGGGCGGAGCGCTCGCCCTGCGTCCGGCCGCCGACTACGTGCTGCCCGGCAGTGAGACGTCCTTCGCGACGGTCGTGGCGGCGGCGCTGGAGCGTGGCCAGTGCGCGATCGGCTACCGCGCGCACGGTCCGGACACCGCGCGCCGTGGCGACGGCTTCCGGCTCTGTCCCCGTAAGGCCGAACGGCGCGTGTGGAGCGCCGAGGACGAGGTACTCGTCCTGACCCCGACCCCCGACGGGCGTGACGTCCCGGGCGGACAGGACAGCGGGCTGCCCGGGATGCGCCGGGAGCACGAGGGCGGCGGCTCGCCGACCGGTGTGCCGCTGGGCTGACCCGGGCGCGATCGCCCCCGGGCACACGGCGTGGCGGCCGACGGACGGGAGGATTGCCACCGCGGGCGGCTCCCTCCGGCCGGAGGGGACGGCGGGACTGCCCCCTTGGACCCTTCGCCCGGCTGGTACGCTGCGCGACGGCGTTCGGGGCCCTTGCTGATCACCGTCTTCACTGGTCGTCGCCTACGGGGCCACCTACCGGCACCGGCACCGATTCCGCCGCACGGCGACCCATGAGAGCGTGGTGACATGGACGCCAAGTCCGAGAAGCGCGGCCTCGGCACCCGGCCCGGACCGGTCCCGTTCGCCCCGGGCTCCATCCTCTGGGACACGGTCGGCGACGTGAGGACCCTGCTCTCCCTGCCCGCCGCGCTGGTCCTCCAGGTCGCCCATCCCGCGGTCGGAGCCGGCGTGGACGACCACTCGGTGTTCCGTACCGACCCCTGGGGCCGGGCCCGGCGCTCCCTGGAGTCCCTGCAACTGTGGGTCTACGGCGGTGAGGGCGCGGTCGAGGAGGGCCGCAGACTTCGCCGGCTGCACAGCACCATCAGCGGTACCGACACCCGCGGCCGCGCCTACCACGCGCTGACGCCCACCCACTACGCCTGGGTGCACGCCACCGCCTATCCGATCATGCTGCGGGCCGCGCGGTATCTGTCCGGTCCGCTCGACGAGCGCGACGAGCGCCGCCTCTACGACGAGTTGCTCCAGCTCGGCGACATCCTCGGCATCAACCGCCGGGACATGCCGCGAACCCCTGAGGCCTACTGGCCCTACTTCGAGACCGTGGTCCGTGAGGAGCTGGAGAAGACGGTCGTCGTGACGGAGCTTCTCGATCCGCGCCGGCCGATCCCGCTCCCGTCCGGCGCGCCCGCGCTGCTGCGCGGGCTCTGGCCGGTGCTCCGCCCGGCCCTGGCACGGCTGAATGTCTTCGTGACGATCGGCTTGCTCCCGCCCGCCGTCCGCGAACAGCTCGGCCTGGCCTGGACGTCCCGGAACGAACGCGTGCTGCGGCGATTCTGCGCCGTCGTACGTACCGTCGTCCCGCTGCTGCCGGAGCGTCTGCGTTATCTGCCCGTCGCACGCGCGGCCCGCCGCGCCGCGGCCCGTTGACCGAGCGACGCCCACGAGAACGCCGGACAGCAGCGCCGGCGGGACGTGAGGTCTGCCGGAATCCGCCGGCCGGCCTTGCCCGGCCACCGCTCACGGCGTGGCCGGTGGGTGCTCCCGGCCGAAGATCGCGCGGTGCCCGCGCGCCGTGTCCCACGTACTCACGGACCCGGTGGACCAGGCCGTCGACGGTCCGGCTCCGCGAAGACATGCCGCGAACCTGGGCGAGGCCGTGGTGGCGCGCCGCACCCCCCGTCGTCGTCGCCCCGTTCGTCGAGAAGGCGCGCGACCGCTCAGGCCCAGGTGGGCCGGCGCCCGGCGACGGCCCGCCCCGGACGTCGAGTCCGGGGCGGGCCCTGGCGGCACGGCCGGGTGCGTCGGCCGGGATCCGAACCTCGGGCCGGCGATCAGGCTTCGGCGCCGTCCTCCGGAGCCAGCAGGACGGCCGCGCGGCTCGCGTGCGCGACGGCGTCGCTGATCCGCGGGTTGAACAACGCCTCGACGGATCCGCGGTGATGAGGGCTCAGGACGATCAGGTCGGCGCCGAACTCCACCGCCGCCTCCGAGATGGTCGCGGCGATCTGGGTGGTCAGTCCGTTGGCGAGAGCCGCCTCGGCCTTGACTCCCTTGTCGCGCAGGACGGCCAGGGCCTCGTCGATGATGGCCTTCGCCTCGGCGTCGTCCTCGAGCGGGACGACGGCGGCAAGAGTCGCGGCGGAGGCCACGACGTGCAGGACCCGGACCTCGGCGTCCGTCAGCCGGGCCAGGTCGCCGGCCAGGCGTACCGCGGAGAGCCGGGCGGGGCTGGGATCGACGGCGACCAGGATGCGCTGGAACATGGACTCTTCTTTCCCGTTCTGGAGAAACACGCAGGAGCTTCACGGTGATCAGTGACGCCGGAGAACCGGTGTCGCGGAGATCAACGTCCGGCGCGGCCCCGGCCTTCCCGATATCCGCCCTTGATCGTCGCGTCCGCCCACACCTCGCTCGTCCCGTCCCGAGATCATCCGGTGGGCGTCGGGGCCTACGGTGCTGCCATGGAGATGAGGCCGGTCAGCCGGCCGGGCCGCGCAGCCAGGCGCCGACAATGCTGAGCGTGCCCGCCCCGGAGTCGGACTCCACGTCCCGCGCCAGGTCGGCCACGGTGACCGCCCTGAGGGCCTCGCGGCGCGCGGTCTCGGCGGTGGCCATGGCGCGCGAGATCGCGCAAGGCGTGGTGCACGCCCCGGCCGGAGTGGCCAGCGGACCGCGTTGGCGTATCTCCGTGCACACGAAGGCGGGGCTCGGGCCGTCCACGGCGTCCACCACGTCCAGGACGGTGATCCGGTCGGGTGAACGGGTGAGCGCGTAGCCGCCCGACTTGCCCTGCGTCGAATGGATCAGTCCGGCGCGGGAGAGGGCCTGGAGCTGCTTGGCGAGGTAGGTGGGGGAGACGTCGTGCAGTTCGGCCAGCCGGGCGGCCGGTACCGGCTCACGCACCGACGTCAGGACGACACAGCAGTGCAGCGCCCACTCGACTCCGCCCGACATCTTCACGCCCCTCACCTTACCCAGCCGCTTGACTCGGACACTTTCTATCCGAGTATTATTCCGGATAGAAAGTGTCCGAGTTTGAGCTCGGCGCGCGCCAGCCGGGCAGGTTGGGCGAACATACGGTGTAAACGGGATGAAAGGAACAGTTATGAAGATCGCGGTTGTCGGCGGTACGGGACTGATCGGCTCGCAGGTGGTCGGCCGTCTGAAGGAGCAGGGGCACGAGACGACGGCGCTCTCGCTGTCGACGGGGGTGGACCTCCTCACCGGCGCGGGGCTGGACGAGGCGCTCGCCGGTGCGGAGGTCGTCGTCAACCTGACGAACTCGCCCACGTTCGACGCGGCTTCGCTCGCGTTCTTCCAGACCTCGATGGACAACCTGCTGGCGGCGAGCCGCGCGGCGAACGTCGGGCACGTGGTCATCCTGTCCATCGTCGGCGTGGACGAGGTGCCCGAGCTGGACTACTACCGGGCGAAGACCCTCCAGGAGGACCTGCTCAAGGCCAGTGGCCTGCCGTACTCCGTCGTACGGGCCACCCAGTTCATGGAGTTCATGGACGCGACCATGTCCTGGACCACCGAAGGGAACACCGTCCGGCTGCCGCGCACTCTCCTGCAGCCGATCGCCGCCGCCGACGTCGCGGCCGCCGTCGCGGACGTCGCCGCGGGCGCCCCCCTCAACGGGACCCTGAACGTGGGCGGCCCCGACGTCTTCCCCCTCGAAGAGCTGGGGCGTATCACCATCGAGGCCAAGGGCGACGAGCGCCAGGTCGTCGTCGACGACGCCGCCGGGATGTTCGCCGTGCCCAAGGGCGATGTCCTGACCACGCCCGAGGGCGCCCGCATCGCTTCCACGCACTACCGTGACTGGCTCGCCTCCTGAGCCGACCGGACACCGGACCGGTAGGCGGACCTCGCAGGTCGGCGGGCCACCGGCTCCTGTCCGGTGGCCCGCCGCCCCTGTCGGAGCCTCGCTCCACGGGCACCCTGGCCCCTCTGCCCGTCGTCATACGTACGGGCCGGGGCCGGGGCGGAGCCACGAGGACCTGGGCGCCGCCCGGCGTCAGACGGTGCTCGCGTACAGCTCCCGCAACGGCTGCGCCGAGTCCGTGCCGGAGTGGCCGAACGGCGCGTCGAAGCTCCAGACCATGAAGAGCAGGAAGACCACCAGGGCGCTGAACGCGGTGGCCAGCATCAGCTCGCGGGCGGAGCGCCGGATCTGGAGGGCGTAGAGCAGTCCGAGCGTGACGATCGCACCGGCGATCAGGCCGAACCAGACCACGCCGGGCAGGGTGGTGCCGGCGCTGTCGAGGCGCTGGTGGCGCGCGTCGTCTGCGGTGGCGACCTGGTCGAGCAGCGGCTGGTAGGCCTGGGCCTGTAGTTCGTCGGAGGGCGTGTGATGGGCGATGTCGCTGCGGATCTTGGCCAGCAGCTCGCCACCGGTGCCGTCGAGCGCCTCGTCGTCCTCCATGGCCGGCCACTCGGTGGTGACGGCATGCCGGGCGTAGGCGTCGATGTGCTCCTGGACCTGGGTGTGGAAGGCGGCCGGGTAGACGTCCAGGCGCTGGTCGATCTCGTACAGCGCCTGGGCCTCGCGCTGGACGGTCCCCTCCGCGGCGCCGCGCGCCTCCCAGACGCCCGCGATCGCCAGGCCCAGGACGATGGCGTAGACGACGCCGACCATCATCACCATGTACTCCAGGACGTCCGGAGTCTGTGAGGTGTCCTCGTCGTCGGCGACGCGGCGATGGCGCATCACGGTGGCGGCGATGACGAAGGCGCAGACCAGCGCGCAGGCCAGGGTGTAGATCAGCCATTCCGGCACAGCAGGACTCCAGGACGAACGGACGAACGGACGAACGAGCGGACGGACGAGATGCGAGGCGACCCGGGGACGGGTCAGCGGCTGCTGCGGCGCCGGGAGCCCGGGCGCAGCGCGGCGGCGGCCAGGATGGCCGGGGTGGTGACCACGAGCGTGGTCATCGTGGTGGACAGGTCGGCTGCGGCCGGACGTGCGGAGCGGCCGCCGTAGTGGAAGCGGGGCACCCAGCTGAAGGCGGCGGTCCGCGGTACGGCGCGTGGTGCGCGGGAGGGGGGTGCGCCGGCCTCCCGCTCCGGTCCGGACGCGGGTACCGGTTGTTCGGTGGGCGTGGGGAACGGGGCCGCCGACGGACCTGGAGCCGGTCTGCCCCGCACACCGGAAGGTGCCGTCGGAGGCGGAGCGTGCCTGGCCGGGGCGGGAGGCGCCGGGGACACGGCGGGCGGCTGCCGCGCTGGGGGTGTCTCCGGCGCGGAGGCGTCGGGCTCGGCCCAGTCGTCGGCCGCGCACACCACCAGGTGTGCCGTGGCGGGGCCGGCCTCGACGGCGACGGCCGCTCCGGCCGGACACGGCAGGGGGCAGAACGCGGCAGCGGCGCCCAGGCCGACTGTGATCCAGCCGCTCACCAGTGGTGTTCCTCTCTGCAGGCGGTCCGCTGACGGTTTCGCTGACGGTCCGCGCGCCTCGGTCTGAGGCACGGCCGGGCGGACGCCGGCGCAGGCCTTGCGGCAGTGCGCGGCGCCGGGAGTAACGATCATGCTCGCCTCGGGGTCACGGCCGCGTGTGATCTTCCGCGGGACAGCCGGTGAACGCGTCGTCCGGAGGGGGGCGAAGGGGCAGGGGCGAAGGGCAGCGGTGAAGAGCAGCGGTGAAGGAGCAGAGGAGGTGAAGGAGCAGGCGCGTTGCGACCTCCCGGCATAGGTTGGCCCCCGTGTATGCCACGCGAATCTCACGCCTCGTCGGGGCCGCTCCGCTGACCGTCTACCGCGCACTGGTCGATCCCGGCTCCTTCGCGGCCTGGCGGGTGCCCGACGGCATGACGGCGCACCTGCACGAGTTCGACGCGTGCGAAGGGGGCGCGTTCCGTGTGTCGCTCACCTACGACGGAGCGCAGGGCGCGGGCAAGTCGGGCGCGCACACGGACACCTATCACGGTCGTTTCGTACGGCTGGTCCCCGGCGAACTGGTCGTGGAGGTGATGGAGTTCGAGACCGCCGAGGACGCGCTGCGCGGCGAGATGACCATGACGACGACGCTCACCGCCACGGACGGCGGAACCGAGGTGACGATCCTGCACGAGGGAATCCCGGACGCCGTGCCGCGCGTGGACAACGAGACGGGGACGCGTATGGCCCTGGACCACCTCGCCCGGCTGGTCGAGGGCGCGCAGGGTGACGGCCGTGACGGGCGGCACTGAGACACGGCGGCACCGTTCACGCACGCACGCACGCACGGACGCGGCCGGGTGCAACCGTCACCGGCTCCTGGAACGGGACGGTCCCACGAGGAGGACGCGTTCGATGGACTCGTAGCGCTCGCGTTCCCGTGCGGCCGCGGCTCTGCCGGACAGGAGGGTACCGAGCAGACCGCAGAGGAAGCCCACGGGCACGGACACCAGAGCCGTGGTCGTGAAGGGGAACCAGTTGAAGTCGACCTCCGGGAAGGCCGATCGGGGCGATCCCGAGACGAGGTTGGTGCCGGTCATGAGGACGAGGACGCTGAGGGTGCCGCCGATGAGTGTGCACATCAGGCCGGCGCGCGTGTAGCGCCGCCAGAAGAGGCTGTAGACGAGCGCGGGGGCGATGGCCGAGGCGCCCAGGCAGAAGGAGAGGGTGGCGAGCGGCTGAAGGCTGCGGTGCTGCGCGGTCACGGCGAGCAGGATCACCGGTATGCCCACGGCCAGGGCGGCCAGGCGGGCCAGGGCCGTCTCGCGCAGGGGCGACATGCCCGGGCGGGCGGCGACGTCGTGGGCCAGGGAGTTGGCGCAGGCCAGCGTCATGCTGGCCACGGAGGCCAGCAGCGTCAGGAAGATCGCCGTGGTGACGGTGGCGAACAACAGGCTCTCCGCGCGGGAGAGGTCCAACCCGAACGCGGCTCGCGAGCCGAGCAGGTAGGCGGTGTTCCCGCGAGGATCCGCGGTGACGATGCCGGTCCGGCCGATGAGGGCCGTGGCGCCGACGCCGATGACGGTGATGACGGCGATGAAGAGGGCGACCGTCGAGACCGCCCAGGACATCGCCCGGCGTACCTGGCGCGCGTTGCCCGCGGTGTACATCCGCATGGTCACGTGCGGCAGACAGGCGCCGCCCAGCACGATGGCGCACTGGGTGCTGACCATGTCGAGACCGCGGTGCGGGCCGTCCGCGAACTGCAGGCCGTAGCGCAGGAAGCCGTCGCCGGTCCCGCTGCGCCGGGCGGCGGCCCGGAACAGGTTCTGGGGACTCCAGCCGAAGGTGTGCAGGATCAGCCCGGAGATGATCAGTCCGGACCCGAGGAGGATGACCGTCTTGAGGATCTGGATCAGGGCCGTGCCCCGCATCCCCCCGATGGCGGCGTAACCGATCATCAGGGTTCCCGCCCCGACGATGCAGCCCGTCCGCATCGCGCCGTCGGAGAAGCCGAGGACGAACGCCAGCAACTGGCCCACGCCGGCGAGCTGTACGACCATCATCGGCACCAGCGCGGCGAGGGTGACCGCGCACGCGGTGATGCGTACCGCGCGGCCGGGCAGCCGGCGGCCGAGCACGTCGCCCATCGTGAACCGGCCGGTGTGATGCAGGGGTTCGGCCAGCAGGAACATCAGGAGCAGCAGGGACAGCAGGGTGCTCAGGGCCAGTACGACACCGTCGTAGCCGCACAGGGCGATGACCCCGCCGATGGTGAGTACGGTGGCGGCGGAGATGTAGTCACCGGCGATGGCCAGGCCGTTGCGCAGCGGGGACAGGTACCGGTATCCGGTGTAGAACTCGTCGAGGTCGTCGCGGTCGGGGCCGGTGAGCACGCACAGCAGGAGCGTGAGGCTCACGACACTGCAGAACGCCACGAGGGACCAGGACTGCGCGGAGCCGTCGAAGTCCGTCACGGCTGCGGCTCCCCGTCGGCGCGGTAGGTCTGCCGGTGCACCCGGCGGGCCAGGGGGTCCACGTACCGGCGTGCGGTGTACTCGTAGAGGATCACGGCCAGCCAGGTGACGGGGAGTTGCACCAGGGCCAGCAGAAGACCGACGGGAAGACCGCCGGGGGCGGGGCGGGTCATGATCGAGGGGGCTTCGACGGTGAGGGTGAGGAAGGCGGCGAAGTAGCCGAGCGCGGCGAACGTGGCGACGCGCCGCTGCCAGCGGCACGCGCGGCGCAGGAGCCGGAAGTCGCGGTGCCGGCTGGTCCACGAGCGGGGCCGGACCGCCGACGGGTCGCCGTCCTGCGCGCCGTGCGAGTCCGGGGCCGAGGCCGGCACGGCGTGTCGTCCGGGCCGGTGCTGAGCCGGGTGTAACTCCGAGCTGTCGAAGGACATCCGAAGGTCTCCTGGTGGGTCGTGGGCCCCACGAGACGCGGACCGCGAGAACGTGGGGGAGCGGTTCGGGTCTCCGCACGCTATGCGGGTGTCGGACCGTGCGCGCGGACTTCCGTCGAACTCCCTGGTGGGGACCGCTCAGGCGTTCTGACCTCGGATGTTGTGCGTGTGATGGGTGTGGCGGGGGCGTACGACAGAGCTCTGCGGGCCCCGGAGGAGTCGAACGGGTTCGCGCGGGCGGCGCGGCACCGGAGTGTGCCGCGCCGCGCCGTGCCGTCGGCCTCAGGGTGCCGGGACCTCGTCCACGAAGGCCGTTCCCGCCCCGCGGTAGGCGTTCACCTTGGCCGTCACCTGGGCCGGGCTGAGCACCTGGTCCTTGACGTGGAGGACGTAGTCGACCTGCTCGTCGTAGGCACGCGGTGTCGTCGAGGTCTGGCCGGCGAGGTCGATCAGCCACTGGTTGAAGTTGATCGACATGGGGCGCTCGGGCAGGTACTGGGCGTCGTGGGTGCCGAACAGCTGTCCGTCGATGTAGTACTTGATGGCGGTGCCGTCGATGGTGAGGACCAGGTCGTGCCACCCGGCATAGCTCTGGCGGCTCTCGGTGTGCTGGTTGACCGCCTGCCAGGGGTCGGGGTTGTACGTCTCCCAGGAGGTGGTGTAGAGGATGTCGCCGGCCTCGCCCCAGCCGCCGTTGGGCAGGTACTCGAAGTCGTACTCGGCGTAGTCGTCCGCCATCGGGGCCTTGAGATCGTTGATGGTGAAGAAGGTCTGCACGAGGTGGTCGCCGTCGGGTCCGGACCGGGGAGCGTCGGCGAACTTCACCCGGGCCGCGTAGGTGCCGTTCTTGAACTTGGTGCTCCTGGAGACGACTTCGGTCTGGACGGTGGATCCGGCGGTGCCCGCGGTGGAGGTCTGCAGGGTCATCACCGAGTTGCCGGCGGCGCTGGAGAAGGTGACCTTGGACGGGTCCCAGGTGGCACCGGGCACCCCCGGACCGCCGGAGTTGGAACGGACGTTCCAGCCGTGGGAGGAGAGTGCGGGGTCGGTGTACGAGCTGTAGTCGAAGTCGTCGAACAGGGTCGCGCCGCCACCGGGCGGGTCGGTCGGGTCCGTCGGGTCGGTCGGATCCGTGGGGTCGTTGCCCTCCGGGGCAGTGCCCCAGACCGTGGCTCCGGCGAGCTGCGCGGTGACCTTCGTCCAGTCGGCGTACGCGGTGGTGGACGCGTTGAAGGAGTAGTCGTCCGCCTGATTCAGGGGCTGCCAGTTCGCCTGGTAGAAGCGCAGTTGCAGGTCGCCCGTGTCGGTGCCCGGGGCCAGGGTTCCGGCCGACGAGGTGAAACCGATCTCCAGGTAGCGGTCCGCGGTCCCGGTGGGACGGCTCAGGGTGCCGAACGTGCCGGTGACGTTGGCGCATCCCTTGACCGCCCAGGAACAGGCGAAGCGGTACGAGGTGCTCGGCGAGTCGGCCTTGAAGTAGTAGCGGATCCTGACCTGGCTCAACTGGACGGTGGTCGAACCGGTGTTGCGGACCTTGAACCAAGGTTCGCTCTGGTCCGCGGTGGCTCCGGTGGCGCTGGTGCGGTACTGGACCGCGACGGCGTCACCGGCGGCGGACGCGGTCACCGGGACGGCGGCCAGGGCGGAACCGGCCAGGAGCGCCGACAGAGCCAGGGCCGCACGGCGGCGGCCGACGAGAGGACGGGTGCTCATCAGGATTCCTTTCGGGTGGGGGGCTCCCGATCGGCATGGGAGGAGTGGGCGAGTGCGCTGCGCGACAGATCCTCGGCGGCGGTGGGCGGACTGCACGGACGGCGTGTTCATGTCCGGGAGGCTGGGGGCGGACACGCTTTACCAGTCGACCCACTGCCGGTTTACCAGTTGGTGTTGGACGAAGGTGGCATAGACCAATCGAGACGTCAAGGCCCGCTGCATGCAAGGGAATTGCCCGATCACGCCGCGACCTGACCGCTGTCAGGACCGTCGCCCGACCGGTTAAATGTGCTTTACCAGCAGACCAGTTAGGGTCAGGCGCGTACCAGCGTCTCGTCCCGCCGACGAACGAGAGCCCGCATGGAGATCGACTCCGCCGCCACACGCGCGGTACTCAAACGCGAGAGGGTTCGTGAGGCGATCCTCGAACTCATCGAAGAGCGCAGCCCCGGCGACGCCATCCCCTCCGAGCGGGCCCTCTGCGCCCGACTCGGCGTGTCCCGCCCCACCCTGCGGGCCGGGATCGACCAACTCGTCGTGGCCGGACTTCTCGTACGGGAGCACGGCCGGGGCATGTTCGTCGCCGCCGAGAAGATCACCCAGGAACTGGTGTCGGACCGGCGCAGCTTCAGCCTCCCGCCGGCCGCCGGCACCTGGACCAGCCGGCTCCTCGAACTGAGCACGCTGCCCGCCGGCGCCCGCGTCGGCCGCAAGCTGTGCCTCTCACCGGCTGCCCCGATCCGCTACGTGGCCCGGCTGCGCCTCGTCGACGGCGCCCCCATGGCCATCGAGTACCTGCACGTGCCCGCGGACCTGGTGACGGATCTGACCAGCGCCGAACTGGAGAACGGTGATCTGTACGAGCACCTGCGCGAGCGGCACTCCGTCCAGGTCAGTGAGGCCGTCCAGTCGATCGAGCCCACCGTGGTGACCCGTGCCGAGGCGGACCTCCTGGCAGTGCCCGAGCTGTCACCGGCTCTCCTCTTCGAGCGGCTCACCTACGACACCGCGAACCGGCCGGTGGAGTATGTCCACTCGCTCTATCGCGGTGACCGCTATCGCATCATGTCCCGGCTGACGCTCGGCCCGCGCACCGGACCCCGCCCGGCACCGCAGGACGGCCACCACCCCGGTATCCCGCCAGGTGATCTGATGCCGGGTGAACCAGTAACGTTCTCCACCCGGGGCGTGGTGCAGGGCGACGCCTGACGCGCCGACCGGCCGCTCGTGACGCGACGAAGAGGGCGATCCCGTCCGGGACGGGGCGCTCGTGGCGCGACGAAGAGAGCGCCCTCGCCCGATGGTGGCCGAGCGGTTCGTGGAGAATCCGGCCCCCGCCGCATCCGAACGCGTAGTTCGCGCGGAAGTCCCCCCGTGATGACGGTTACTTCACCGGACGGGCTCGACGCCTGCCTTCGGTGTCCTCACGGAAGGCGAGTGATGGGAGAGGAAGAGGGGCTCTCGACGCTGGTCGGCTCCGGTGCGGTCGTACACACACGGGCCGAGCGGGAGTTGGCCGTCTCGCACTGGCTCGCGTGTGCCGCGGACGATCTGCGGACGGCCCAGGAGCAGTGGGAGGACCAGGGCCTCGCCCTGTTGCGCTGCGGAGGACTCTTCGCCGCCGTGCGCATCCCGGCGGCGATCGTCCTCGCGGCCGCCGGCACGGACGACCGTGACGGCGTCGACGCGTTCCTGGCCGACGCGCTGCACGGCGGTCCCGTCTTCGTCGACACCGTCAGCGGCTGCTACTACTGCCTGGTGCCGGCGAGCGCCCGACACGGTTGGACGAGCGTCGACGCGGCCTGCCTCGGCCGCGAGTCCTACCTCGGCGTGCCGAACCCCCGCCTCGACGGCTCCAGCCCCGGCGCCCGCTCCTATTGGTGCGTGCCCATGGACGGCCCCGGCGACCTGTGCGTGGTGTCCTCCGTACAGAAGCTCGTGCTCCTCGGGCGGCATCGAAGGATTCGGGGAGACCGGATGATCCAGGGTGAGGCGGGGCACGGGTCACCCGTGGCGAGTGAGGCCGCCGACGCCGACGACGGCTAGAGAACCGACGAGCGCTCGACCGCTCAGCCTTCACGACTCATGCTCAACGGTTCAGGCTCGACGGACGGCGGTGAGGCGGGAGTGGAGCGGGGTGAGGCGGCGACGCGACATCTGACGGTGCGACGGACGGGAGGAGCCGCGGGTCAGCCGTTCCCGGGGCATTCGGTCGCCGCGTGGCCGACGCGGCCCGTGTGCCCGAAGCGGGGCACGCTCGCCTGCGTACCCTGTCCCCGTGTCAGCCTCCCGCCTGCGGCGCGTCGCCGTTCTCGTGCTCGAAGGGGCGAAGCCGCTCGATGTGGGCATCCCCGCGCAGGTGTTCACCACGCGCGCGAGCATGCCGTACGAGGTGCGGCTGTGCGGCGCGGAACCCGGCCTCGTGACCGGCGGCGACGGCCTCTCGTACCACGTCGCCCACGGCCTCGACACGCTCGCCTGGGCCGACCTCGTCTTCCTCCCCGGCTACCGGTTCCCGGACCGCGACGATCCGCCGCGGACCGTCATCGACGCGCTGATCGCCGCCCACGACCGGGGCGCACGGCTCGCCGCCATCTCGACGGGCGCCTTCGCGCTGGCCGCGACGGGCCTGCTCGACGGAAGGCGCGCCACGACGCACTGGCACTACACCCGGGCGCTGGCGGCGAAGCATCCGCTCGTCCGGGTCGACGAGAACGTGCTGTTCGTCGACGAGGGCAGCGTGCTGACGTCGGCGGGCGCCGCCTCAGGCATCGACCTGTGCCTGCACATCCTGCGCGGCGACCTCGGGGTGGCCGCGTCGAACCACGCGGCCAGGCGCCTGGTCGCGGCCCCCTACCGCAGCGGCGGTCAGGCGCAGTACGTGCCGCGCAGCGTGCCCGAACCGCTCGGCGAGCGGTTCGCCGCCACCCGTGAGTGGGCGCTGCACCGGCTCGACGAACCCCTCACCCTCGACGTCCTGGCCCGGCAGGCGGCGGTCTCGCCCCGCACGTTCTCGCGGCGCTTCGTCGAGGAGACGGGGTACACGCCGATGCAGTGGGTCATGCGCGCCCGCATCGACATGGCACGCGAACTGCTCGAACGTTCGGAGCGCGGTGTGGAGCAGATCGCCGCGGACGTCGGTCTCGGCACCGGCGCGAATCTGCGGCTGCACTTCCACCGCATCCTCGGCACCACACCGAGCGAGTACCGGCGCACCTTCGCCCAGGGCGAGTAGCCCCGCCCACCCCCTGACGCGCGCGCCTTCCGGGCCTGGCGCCCTGGCGCGATCCTTTTGAACCATGGCGATCTCGCCACTGTCCCCGACCAGTGCCGCGAGCGAGCCTGGTGGCGAACGGAAGGGACACCATTCATGACTCGCATCGCCATCAACGGATTCGGCCGCATCGGACGCAACGTGCTGCGCGCGCTGCTCGAACGCGACAGCTCTCTGGAGATCGTCGCCGTCAACGACCTCACGGAACCCGCCACCCTCGCGCGGCTGCTCGCCTACGACTCCACGGCCGGCCGGCTCGGCCGCCCGGTGACCGCCGACGGGGACGCCCTGGTCGTGGACGGCCGTCGTATCAGGGTGCTCGCCGAGCGTGAACCCGCCCAGCTGCCGTGGGCCGAACTCGGTGTCGACCTCGTCCTCGAGGCGACCGGCCGCTTCACGTCGGCGAAGGCGGCCCGCGCCCACCTCGACGCGGGCGCCAAGAGGGTCCTCGTCAGCGCCCCGTCGGACGGCGCCGACGTCACACTGGCCTTCGGGGTCAACACCGACACCTACGACCCGGCCCTGCACACGATCGTCTCGAACGCCTCGTGCACGACCAACGCGCTCGCGCCGCTGGCCGCGGTGCTCGACGAGCTCGCCGGGATCGAGCACGGCTTCATGACCACGGTGCACGCCTACACGCAGGAGCAGAACCTCCAGGACGGCCCGCACCGCGACCCCCGCCGCGCCCGGGCCGCCGCCGTCAACATCGTGCCGACCACGACGGGCGCCGCCAAGGCCATCGGCCTGGTGCTGCCGAACCTGGAGGGCAAGCTGTCGGGCGACTCGATCCGGGTTCCGGTTCCGGTGGGCTCGATCGTCGAGCTGAACACCACCGTCGCCCGGGACGTGACGCGCGAGGACGTCCTGGCGGCCTACCGGGCCGCGGCGGAGGGGCCGCTGGCCGGCATCCTGGAGTACTCCGATTTCCCGCTCGTGTCCTCCGACATCACGGGCAACCCGGCCTCGTCGATCTTCGATTCGGCCCTCACCCGGGTCGACGGCCGGCACGTGAAGGTGGTCGCCTGGTACGACAACGAGTGGGGCTTCTCGAACCGCGTGATCGACACGCTCGAACTCCTCGCCGCCGGCTGACCTGTCGACCTGCTCCGTCCCGCGGCCGCCCGGCCGCCACACCTCGGGAACGACGCGTCGGCTTCTCCTGGGATGTCGTCGGCCGGTCGGGGGATCGGGTGCCAGGCACGGGCAGGAGGGGGTGGACGCCCCGGACGACCAGTCGCGTGACCACCACCTGGGCACAGGCGATCCGGCAGGCCCCGGACCCCCGCGACGGCTGACTTCCGCCGCCGATGATCCCTGGGGCGTGTTTCGAAAGTCCCGTCCGGCCCGCGACGCCTGGCACGGCGCCTCGCCGCGTTGTCGGGTCGTCCACGTACGCCCGGTACGCGGACGACCCTCCGCCTTGTGATGCACCGCACCGAACGCCGCGGGCCACCGCCCTTCGGGCGGACGACGCCACGTTCGAAACACGCCCTAGTCGCACCGCGCGACCGTGAAGGTGTGTGTCCCCGCGCCCAGACCGAAGACCGTCACCTTGTCCTCCTCGGCACGCACCGTACGCTCCAGCGCATGCCGTCCGTTCCACAGCGGACGCCCGCCGCCGCGGACGGTCATCCGGCGACTGTCCCCGGCGAGCACGAGGCTGCCCCGTGTGCCCCGAGGCGCCGTGACGGTGACCTCGAACGTCGTCCGGGTCTGCTCCCAGGCGACCCGCAAGGGCCCGTGCGGGGTGGGCAGTTGTCCCTGCGCCCAGGCGACGTTCCCGGTGTGGGGCCGGACTTCCCACGTGGTGTAGCCCGGCGCCGTCGGTCTGGCGCCGAGGAGCTGGTGCGTCAGCGCGGGCAGCACGCCGGTGGACCAGCCGTGGGCCATGCTCGTGTAGGCGCCCTCGTAGAGTGATCCGTCGGGGCCTATGCCTTCCCAGTGGGTGATGCCGGGGTCGTGGCTGTCCATCCACCCGTAGGTGCGGCGGATCTGGTCGAGGGCCGAGTCGGCCCGGCCGGTCTCGAACCGGGCCACGATCTCCGGGTACGAGGTGAAGGCGTACACGCGCTGTGCGGCACCGCCGAAGAGGGTGTCGTTGTCCATGAACGCGTTGCCGTACGGCCTTCGTGTGGTGGCGTCGAGGTGGGCCAGCGCCGAGGCGGCGCGTTCGGCGTCGGCGACTTTCGCGGTGATGGCGAGGGAGTTGCCGTCCTGCGCGTGCCGCACCGGCCCGGTGCCCGAGTCGAGATAGGCGCCGGCGTCCGCGTCCCACAGGTGGGTGTTGATCGCGTCACCGACCTCGGCGGCCCGCCGCGTCCAGCGTTCGGCGTCGGCGTCGTGCCCCAGCCAACGGGCCAGGCGCGCCCCGTCGTTGAGGGCCTGTACGTAGTTCGCGTTGTAGTAGGTGATCCGACCGGTACGGTTCAGGAAGGCGTAGTCCCCGTATCCGCCCGTGCCGTTGAGTCCCTTGCTGAGCAGGCCGGCCTCGTCCGTGACGCTCGGGTACCAGACGTCCAGGACCTTCTGCAGGTTCGGGTGGTAGCGCTCGGCGTAGCCGCGGTCCCCGGTGTACAGGACGTAGTCCCAGCTGCACGTCACCCACCACAGCGGATAGTCGAACAGAGGCAGGGTGTAGTCGCCGATGGAGGCCGGGGGGATCCAGCCGTCGGCCCGCTGGTGCTCGGCCAGGTCGGCGAGGACGTTGCGCGCGGCGACGGCGGCCTCGTCGTGGGTCAGGTACAGGGTTCGTGCGGACACCGCCAGGTCACCGACGTAGGGATCGCGGTCGCGCTTGGGTCCGTCGTGCAGGACCAGCTTGCCCTCGAGAGAGCCGCTCCACGCGTTGCGCGGATCCACGTCGTCCTGGCGGAACGTGTCGGTGACCAGTTCGTTGGTGTACGACGCGCCGTACCAATAGCGGTTGAGGTCGTCGTCGGAGCACAGGAACCAGCCGCGATAGGTGGCGGGCGTGCCCAGATAGGCGCTGAAGTCCAGGCTGACGGAGTCGATCTCGACCGTTCCCCAGGGCTGTGCCGCCGGGGCGTCCGATGCCAGGGCGTCAAGGGTGATCTTGAGGTAGCGGAAGCCGTGCAGCCCGTCCGCGTAGACCTTGGTCCCGGTCTGGAAGCCCTTGTGGTCGCTCCAGTCCGCGCCGTCGGCGGGCACGGCGAACTGATCGGTTCCCTGAGCCGGTACCCCGGACTGGTCGGAACGCGTGAAGTCGCTGCGGTCGGTGAGGAACTCCTTCGTCTCGGAGAAGGCGATCCGCACCCCGGGGGAGTCGTCGGACGCGGAGGTGAACCGGATGCGCGGCCACCCCACGACGACCTTGCCGAAGTCCACCGTGACACTGGGCACTTCGGCCGTCGTGACGGCTTCCGGCCACACCTCGTTGATGCGGCTGAAGGCCCCTCGCGGGGTGTCCTGCACCCCTGTCACGGTGATGCGGACCCTGGTGGTCGACACCGGGGTCGGGAATGGGACGGCCCGCTGGATGACATCGTTGCCAGAGATGGTGGCGGCCGACTGCCAACCGCCGTCGCGCCAGACGTCGACGGTGAAGTCGGTCGGTACGCCGTCGCTGTTCGAGACGAGGGTGATGCCGGAGAGTTCTCGGGCGGCGGGCAACGTGATGGTGAGCGTGTCGGGAAACGCGCCCAGCGTGTCGTCGTTCCAGAAGGTGTCCGGGTCGCCGTCGACGGCGTTGGCGGCGTCGTAGGTGCGTGGCTGTCCGTCGTTGCCGTTGTTGCCCGCGTGCGCCGACGAGGCTTCGGCCACCGTCCCCTCGGGCCAGCGGGGCGCCGGTACCGGCTGCGGACGACGCAGGACGGTCCGGGCTCCGCCGGGCTCGAGCAGCGCCTCCGGCCGGCTCACGTCACCACGGGAGGCGAGCACGCGCAGCGGCCGCACGGTGCGGGAGGCGGGGGCCTGCACGTAGTGCTGCCAGCCGGTCCCGGGGCGAGGCGCGACGCCCCCGCCGCCGGGTCCGCCGCCCGTCGACGCCGCGTCCGCCTGCGGAAGCCCGGTCGCGGACAGGACCGCGGCACCGGCCGCGGCGGCGAGGACCGTACGCCGGCGGGGGCCCGGCCGCGAGACGTTCTCGGGTGTGCCGCTGATCGTCATGATGCCCCTCACTTCTCAGTGATCAATTGATTGAAACGATTCAAGCCGAGTGAGCGAGGTGACGCTATCTCACGACACGCTTTCCGTACAGGCTTTGCGCGGTGACGGGTGATCGGGGAGTGACCCGCCGCCGTGCGGCCGACGGCGGGTCGATGCCCCACGAAGACGGTGCGTGGTCACACGGTGGAGGTCGACACCTGCCACCCGTCCCCGGTCGCACGGCCCGACGTGGTCGCCGATCTGATCCTCCAGGCCGCCACGGCCACCGCCCGGCGGCCACCATCACGGCCGGCTCCGACCGCCCGGCACTGGCCGGCACCGGTCCCGCGCGGCGCATCGCCGAGGTGGTGGCCGGCCTCGCCGGAGCCGCCCAGGCCACCGGCTCCGGCGACCCTCGTCCTCGGCCGCCGGCTGTGTCGCCGCCCGCAGCGGCCCCGCTGAGCTGTCGCGGGGCGCGGACGGGGGCGGGGCCGCCGCCACCGCGGCGAGTCCGCAGGATGGGCGAGTCCGCAGGATGATGGAGGGCGGGGGACGACACCGTCCCGGCCCGGGGCTCCGTCACGCCCGACGGTACGGAGCCCTCCCGGTTCGGAGTCCTCCCGGTTCGGCAGTCCGCCCGCCCGTCGGTGCGGAGCCGTCCCGGTTCGGGAGCCGGACCGCCCCCACGGCAGGAGCTGTCCCGGCTCGGTAGTCCGCCCGCCGGAGCTGTGTCCGAGGCAGGAGGTCGCGCCCATGCTGTTCCGGCAGCTGGAGTACTTCGTGGCGGTGGCTCGGGAGAAGCACTTCGCTCGAGCGGCGGAGGCCTGCTACGTGTCCCAGCCGGCCCTGTCGGCGGCCATCGCCAAGCTGGAGCGGGAGCTGAACGTGACCCTGATCAACCGCGGCCACACCTACCAGAGCCTGACCCCTGAGGGCGAGCGGCTGGTGGTGTGGGCCAAGCGGATCCTGGCCGAGCACGACGCCTTCAAGGCCGAGGCGGCCGCGGTCCAGTCGGGCGTCACCGGCACGCTGCGGCTCGGGGCCGGGCCCACCGCGTCGACCACCGCGGCCCTGCCCGTGGCCGCCTTCTGCGCGCTGCACCCGCTGGCCAGAGTGCAGATCTGCTCCCGGCTGCCGACGGTGGAGCTGGCCCGGCAGCTGCGGGAATTCGAACTGGACGCCGCGATCGCCCCTTTCCCGCCAGGGGAGCGGGAGGGACTGGAGACAGTGCCGCTGTACGAGGAGCGCTACCTGCTGCTCGCCACAGCCGACCGGCTGACTTCCGACGCCGACACGATGACGTGGGCGGAGGCGGCACAGCTGCCGCTCGCGCTGCTGCCGCAGGGTATGCAGATCCGGCAGGTCATCGACGGCGCGTTCGCCGCCGGCGGTGTGGTGCCGCACGCCCAGGTGGAAGCGGACTCCGTCGCCTCCCTCTACGCGCACGTGGGCGCCGGAGGGTGGGCGAGCATCGTGCCGCACACCTGGCTGCGCGCGATGCCGGTGATCGGCAGGATGAGAGCGGTACGGCTGGTCGAGCCGGAGGCGAGCGCGCAGATGCTGGTGGGGATCAGTGCGGTGGCTCCCGGATCGCCCGTCGCCCGGGCGTTCGTGGAGGTGGCGACGGGCCTGTCGCTGGACGAGTTCTTCGACCAGCCGCTGACCACCGAGCACCGCATCGGCTGACGACGCCCGCGCCGAAGGACGTGTCTCACGTGTCAGCCGTGTCTGACGTATCAGCCAGGTCTGACGTATCGGACGTGCACGACGCGTGTCGGACGTGCTCGACGTCTTCCGGCGCCGCGAGAAGGGCGGCGTGCCGCGTCGCGCGTGCACGACGCGTGTCGGACGGGCTCGACGTGCTCGACGTGCTCGACGTCTTCCGGCGCCGCGAGAAGGCCGGCGTGCCGCGTCGCGTCCCTTGATAGCCGCCGTTTATCGGCTGGTCGCCGACAAGCCTTGGACAGGGTGACGGCAGCTGCTCAACAGTGGGCGAGAAGGGTTTAAAACAGAACAAACATCCCAAAAGGAATCCGTCGTGACCACTGTTTCCCCACCGCGCAACCCGATCACCGCCCTGTCCCGCCGTGCCCGTCCGGCGGCTGCCCGGACCGAACGCCCGGACCGCGGCCGTGCCGGTGGTCCGCGAGGTGCGGCAGTCGGCGCGAGCGGCATAGGGCGAGCCGTCGTCGCGGTGCTCGTCGGCTGTATCGCGCTGATCTCGGCCCGGGAACTCGAGACCGCGGGCAGCGGACTCGTCCGGTGGTCCGACTACGCGGTTCTCACGCCTTCGGACGCCGCCTCCCTGCTGCGGATGTGGCACGCCCCGCTCGTGGCCGCCCTCGCCGTGCCGGCGGTGGGGTTCTCCTGCTGTGCCGGCTATGTGGTGTGCCGGGTTCGTACGCACCGGGACAGGCATCTGAGGCGACTGGGGATCGCCCGGGACCGGCTGGCACTGCTGACCACGGCGGGCGAACAGGTGGGCAGCACCCCGGACGTGACGCGGACCGCCGAGGAACTGGCGGAGGCCGCCGTTCCGCGGTTCGCCGACTTCGTCACGGTCGACCTCTTCGACGCCGTTCTGGGCGGCGAGGAACCACCCGCCGGGCCGTTCGCGGATGTGGTCACGCTGCGACGCGCCGCCCAGCGGCCCGTAGCGCCGGGTCCGGCTCCCGAGGAGGCTCGGCAGACGCGGGACGGTGAAGCCGAAGAAGCCTCGGAGTGGCGCGACCGCGATGCCGAAGAGGCCTCGCATGCGCGCGATCGCGACGCCGACGGGGCATCGACGCCCCGTGATCGGGACGCTGAAGGGGCTTCGGCGCCCCGTGATCGCGACGCTGGAGGGGCTTCGGCGCCCCGTGATCGCGACGTTGAAGGGGCTTCGGGGACTCGCGGTCGCGACGACCGGCCTCGGGTGACACTGCCGGCTCGGTGGCTGGAGACGACCCGGCCCGGCGGGACCCGGTACCTGGACGACGCCGACACGCGGGCCCGGCTGACACGGGACCGGAGCGGCCCCGTGCCGTCGGACCGGTCCCGCACCGGCGCGTCGTACGCTCACGGCGGCCGGGCGGCGATCCTGGCACCGCTGCGCGCCCACGGGGCCACACTCGGAGTGGTGACCTTCCTGCGGGACCAGCGCCGCGCGCCGTACGACGGCGACGATCTCGTGGTCGCCGGCGCGTTCGCGAAGCGGGCCGCGGTCTCCCTCGACAACGCCCGGCGCCACAAGCGGGAGCACGAAGCCGCGCTGCGGCTGCGCGGCGACCTGCGCCCCGGACGGCTGCCCGAACTGTCGGCCGTGGAGGTGGCGAGCCGCCGTCGCCACGGGGGCTCCCGGGCAGACGCCGGCGGTGACTGGGTCGACGTGATCCCGCTCTCCGGGGCCCGGGTGGCGCTGGTCGCCGGCGAGGTGGTCGGCAACGGCCTGCACATCTCCGCGGCCATGACCCGGCTGCGCACCGCCGTCCGCACCCTGTCCCACATCGACCTGCCCCCCGACGAACTCCTCACCCACCTCGACGACGTGGTCGTCGCGACGCTCTCCACCGAGAGCGAAAGCGGGGCGCCGACCGAAGCCGGCGGCACCGCGGGCGAGGCGAGCGCCACCTGCCTGTACGCCGTCTACGATCCGGCCGCCGGCCGCCTGACGCTGGCCAGCGCCGGTCACCAGCCGCCCGTCATGGTGCTGCCCGACGGCAGCGCGCAGGTCGTCGAGCTGCCCGTCGGGCCTGCACTGGGCGGGGGACACCTCCCCTTCGAGGCCACGGAGACGGATGTTCCGCAGGGGAGCCTGCTGGCCCTCTGCACCGACGGTCTCGTCCGGTCCCGGCCGCGCGGTCTCGACATCGGACGGCAGGAGCTGCTGACGGCCCTGGCCGGTCCGGCCGGCGAGGAGCTGACCGTCGACGAGTACTGCGAATCCGTCCTGGACACCCTGAGCGACGGCCGGCCCGAGGCCGACGCGGCCCTGCTCGTCGCCCGTACCCACGTCCTGGACACGGATCACGTGGCCGTATGGGATCTCCCCCTGGAGTCCGCGGCCGTGGCCGACGCCCGTGCGAGCGTGTCGGGCCGACTGGCCGCCTGGGGACTGAAGGAGGCGATCTTCACCACCGAGCTGGTCGTCAGCGAACTGGTGACCAACGCGATCCGCTACGCGACTCCGCCTGTCCGGCTTCAGCTCATCCGGGAGCGCGACAGCCTGATCTGCGAGGTCTCGGACGGCAGTTCCACCTCCCCCCACGCGCGACGCGCGAGGATCATGGACGAAGGCGGCCGAGGCCTGCTGATCGTCGCCCAGCTCGTCGAGCGCTGGGGCACCCGCCACGGCCGCGGCGGCAAGACGATCTGGGCGCAGCAGGCAGTGGAGAGCGACCCGGGACCCGCCGTGGCCGCGTGACGCCCCCTCAGCCGGAACGCGGCCCGCCGGTACGCCCCGCCGCCCCGACCCCGTCAGCCGAGGGCGAGCGGCAGCCGGGCGGCCGGCTCGCCGAGTGCGGCCCGCTCCCCGCCGGTCGGTGCTCGGCGGCCGGTGCCGACCAGCAGCGCGTCCTCGCCGGAGAACGACAGGGGGAAGCCGGACCCGACGATCTCCTCCAGCATCGCCCGGGAACGGGACAGGCCTTCGGTGGGCGGTCCCGCGACCCCCCGGGAGGTGGGCGACCAGGTCGAGATGGTGCAGCGTCCACTCCAGGACGTACGCGCAGAGGTAGTCGGCGGTGGTGAGCACCTGGTCCTGGGTGCCGACCCGAACGCCGGGGTCGGCGAGTCCGGCGGCGCGCCCGGCGGCGGAGCCGACGTCGTCGAGAGGGAACCGGAGCGGCCACGGCTCCTCGTAGGCGGCGGCGAGGCGGACGATCAGCGCGTCCAGCGGGTCGTCGCCGGTAGGGGTCTCGACGATGTCCCAGTAGGTCACCGCGTCCCGGGTCGGCTGCGCGCGTCGACGGGTGTGACGAGGGTGATCAGGACGTCCTGCGGGTCGATGACCAGGTGGCAGACGAGGTCCCGGACGAGCCAGCCGGTGCAGCCGGACGGCCGCTCGAAGGCGCTGTCCGGGAGTTCGGCGACCGCCGTGCGCAAGGCCGTCCAGGAGCGGGAGAACAGATCCACCGCGGCGAACCAACAGTGCGCCGCGCCGCGAGGGTTCGGCTTCGCCGTCTGCGCCGACGGGGGCCGGTGCCGAGGGAGGCGCCTTTTCGACCGTGTCCCACGGTCGGGAGCTGTCAAAGACCGTGTCCGATGGTCGGGAGCTGTCAAAGCCCAACCGTGGAGTGCGGGTTGGCGGCCGGACCCTCGGTGCTCAGCAGTACGACCACCGAGGCCGGGCCGAGCCCCAGTTCCGCCCGCCGCGCCTCGGCGGCTGGGCCCGTGAGTGCCGCGTGCAGACCTGCGAGTGCGGCGGCACCGCAGGGACCCGCGGAGACACCCAGAGCGGCCAGGCGGGCGGCCGCGCGGGAGCCGTCGGCGTCGGAGACGGCGATCGCGGCGTCCAGCCCGGCGTGCAGGTAGGGCCAGGCGATGCTGGACGGAGTGCCGCAGTTCAGCCCGGCCATGACGGTGTCCCCGGTGGTCACGCTGACGGGTTCGCCGAGGAGGAAGCTCTCGAGGACGCAGGCCGCGGCGTCCGGTTCCACCGACAGCAGTGCCGGAGCCCGGCCGGACGGTCTGCTGCGGTAGTGGGTGACCACGGCCTGGGCCAGCGACCCCACACCCACCGGTATGGAGACGAGGTCCGGCCCCTCGGCGATTCCCGCGTCCGCCAGTTGCTCGTCGATCTCGGCGCAGAGGGTGGAGTAGCCCTCGACGATCCACCCCGGGATCCGCTCGTAGCCCGCCCAGGCGGTGTCCTGGATCAGGACCGCGTCCGGCCCGGCGGCCGCCTCGGCCGCACGGCGTACGGCCTCGTCGTAGGGCCCCGCGACCTCGGTGACCTCGGTCTGCTCGGCGACGATGGCCGCCACGGCCTGCGGATGCACACCCCGCGGTACGAACACGTGGGCGCGCTGCCCCGCCAGCCGTGCCATGCGGGCCACCGCGCGACCGTGGTTGCCGTCGGTGGCGGTCACCAGGGTGACGGGGCCCGGCACTTCGCCGTTCACGGCCCGTTCGGCCAGGGCGCGGCGCACCGCCCAGGACGCGCCCAGCGCCTTGAACGCGGGCAGTCCCAGACGGTACGACTCGTCCTTGACGAAGACTCGGCCGACCTCCAACTCCGCTGCCAGCGACGGAAGTTCTGTCAACGGGGTGGGAGAGTAGTCGGTCAGCGAGCAGTGGAAGGCACGTACTTCGACAGGTGCGGATTCACACCGCCATGTACGGGCGTGCGGCCGGACGGACCATGGCGGCGCGAGGGGCGGGGAGTTGGTCTCGAACACACGACCAGGGTCCGACGCTCTCCTGCGATCGGTCCAGCGGACGATTCCAGTCCGTACTCATCCAAAGCGCCCTGCCCGACCGCCTCTCGTCGTCCGTACCGTCACAGCTGGACCGGAAGGTGGCGGGGGCCGCGCAGCATGGCGTTCTGCCGGTAGGGGGGCGGGTCCTGGACCAGCTGTGCCGTGCCGAGGTGGGGGATCAGCGCGCCGAGCGCGGCCTCGGCTTCGATGCGGGCGAGTGGCGCGCCGAAGCACAGGTGGATACCGCTGCCGAAGCCGACGTGCTGGTTGTCCGGGCGGGTGGGGTCGAACCGGTCGGGTTCGCTGAACCGCATGGGGTCGCGGCTGCCCGAGGCCAGCGCCAGGATGACGGACGTGCCGCCGGGGATCGTGGTGCCGGCGACGTCGATGTCGACGAGGGGAACCCGCTCGCGCATGTGGACCGGGGGCTCGTAGCGCAGCAGTTCCTCCACCGCTCGCGGCAGCAGGCCTGGGTCTTCGCGCAGACGGCCCAGCTGGTCGGGCTGGCGCAGCAGGGTGAGGACGCCGTTGGTGATCAGATTGACCGTGGTCTCGTGTCCGGCGATGAACAGCAGGATGGTGTTCGCCGCCAGGTCCTCCTCGCTGAGCCGTACGTCCGGGTCCGGTTCGTTGACGAGGTCGGAGAGCATGTCGCCGGTGGGTCGGCCGCGGCGCTCTTCGGCGAGTTGGAGCAGGTACTGGCCCATCTCCTGCCGCGCCTGGCCGGCCGCCTGGTCCCGTTCGGTGGTGTCGCCTTCGGGCCCGATGTCGGCGGACGCGACGAGGGTGTCGGTCCAGTCCTGGAAGAGCTGCTCGTCCTCGTGCGGGATGCCGAGCACGCGGCAGATCACCGTCACGGGCAGTGGGTAGGCGAAGTCGTCGACGACGTCGATCTGCCTGCCCTCCTGGAACACTTCCGCCAGTTCCTTGGTCAGCTGGATGATCTCGCCGCGCATGGAGTCGACCCGGTCCGGACTGTGCGGCGGGCCGAACGGCCGCATGGTCGAGGTGCGCAGCCGGTGGTGCTCGGGGTCGTCGAGCCGCAGGAACGGCGGTTGTTGTGTCACCTCGTACGGGGCGGGAGCGGTGCGCGAACGCGGATCGGCACTCATCCGGGGGTCGTGCAGCAACGCGACGATCTCGTGGTACGTGCCGATCAGGTAGCTGCCGTCCGCCTGCCTCACCGCGGGCCCCGCCTCGCGGAGTTCGGCGTACAGCGGATAGGGGTCGGGGCGGTTGGCGTAGTCGGTGATCCGGGCCAGCAGGGTGTCGGAGGCCATGGTGGCTCCTCGTGGTGGGGCGGGACGTGGGTCAGCCGGGCTGCACCAGCGTCAGCCGGCGATCCGGCAGGTAACCGGTGAGCGCCACGGTGGGGCCGTGCGACAGCCCCTTCGGATCCGGTACGTCGGACGGAATCGGGATGACGGCCGCGAGAGCGCGGTCCGCCGCGCCGGGCGGGGGCGGGAACGGCGCAGCCGTCTCGATCAGGTGCGTGTAGTACTCGAGCGACTTGGCCATGTCGACGGTGACCGCGGCGGTGACCCGCCCCTGGTAGCCGTAGACCATCGCCAGACGGCGTTCCTCGAGCGATCCCTGGGCGATGACCACGTGGTCGGAGTAGGTCGGCACGCCCACCGACTTGATGTTGAACCCGAACTGGCTCGACCAGAACGTCGGAAGGGTGAGGTGCGGGCGCCGAAGGGGTCCCGGATTGACCATGTTGTGCGCCGCCACCTCCGCCTGCGTGACCGCGTTGCCCCAGTGCTCCAGCGACAGCATCTGGTACCCGAACAGCGGGTGCGGGAACCGGGAGACGTCACCGGCCACGAAGACGTCGTCGGTGACGATCCCGTACATGTTGAAGGCCCGGCACCCGGCGTCACAGGCGATTCCGCGCGGGTCGGCCGCCAGCCCGGACTTCGCCAGCCACTCGACGTTGCGCACCGCCCCCAACGCCACGACGCACACGTCCGCGTCGACACGGCTGCCGTCGGACAGGTCAGCACCGATGAACCGGCCGTTCCCGTCGCCGCGCAGCGCGACGACCGTCACCCCGCAGCGCAGGTCCACGCCGTGGTTGCGCTGCATGGCGGCGGCGAGTTTCGACAGGGTTCCGCCGAGCGCGCCCACCAGGGGCGCGGGGCCGCGTTCGGCGACCGTGACGTCAAGTCCCCGTTCCCGGCAGGCCGAGGCGATCTCCGAGCCGGTGAAGCCGCCGCCGATCACGAGCACCCGGCTCGGTCCGGCGGCCAGTCGCTCGGCCAGCCCCGCGGCCTCGTCGCGGGTACGCAGGGTGAACACCCCGTCCAGGGCGGCTTCCTCCGAGTGGGGCCAGGGCCGCGCCCGGGTCCCGGTGGCGATCAGCAGCCGGTCGAACGGCAGCGCGTCACCGTCGTCCAGCAGCACCCGCTTCTCGAGCGTGTCCAGGCCGACGGCGCGTACCCCCAGCCGCCAGTCGGCGTCCGGGTCCCGGCGCATGGGCAGCGCGGTCGAGTCCGCCGGTACCTTGCCGAGCAGCACCTGCTTGGACAGCGGCGGCCGGTCGTAGGGCGGATGGGGCTCGTCGCCCACGACGGTCAGTGAGCCGCGGAAACCCTCCTCGCGGAGCGTCTCCGCGGCCCGCAGCCCGGCCAGCGAGGCGCCGACGACGACGATGCGGCCGTCCAGCAGATCAGCGGGCACGCGCGGTCACCCCCTCGCCGACCAGGATGGCCTGGACCGGGCACGCGGCCACGGCCTGATGTACGCGCTCGGTCTGGTCGTCCGGGACGGCCGGGGCATACAGCAACCCCTCTTGGCCGTGCAGCTCGAACACCTCTGGCGCGAGGAAGACGCACTGCGCATAGCCCTGGCAGCGCGTGAGATCCACAACGACCTGCATGGCCAGTCACTCCCTGAGTCGTACCGGCGTTCCCCTTTCCTTTCTACGCCGGTGCGGCACCTGCCGCTCGTTCACGCCCGTGGCGCGACGGGCTGTGACCGCGTGCACGGTCGCACGCGGTACAGCTGATCAGCGCGGAGCGCACCACCGGGTCGGAGCACGGCGGTGAAGAACCCGGTCAGCGTCGTGCCGAGATCGCCCCTGGTGAGGCGGGGATGCCGGTGGCCGGGCAGCGCCGGGCTGCGCCGGGTGGCCGGGCTGCGCCGCGAGGAGGTGGCGTACCCCGCCGTGATCAGCACGGACTACCACCCGCGCCTGGAGCAGGGCCGGGTCCCGGCCTCGGACGCGGTGCTGAGCGCGGTCCCGGATACGCGCCATGTACGCCAACTGGGAGACCGTGGCGCGCAATTGCGTGGCCGCCCCGCGGATGGACGCGGCCGAGTCTCCCGACGACCGCCGGCTGATGGCGCTGGTCGGAGAACTCCGGGCCCAGGACGCGGAGTTCCGTGGCTGGTGAGCCTCGCGCCAGGTCGCCGCCTTCAGGGTCGGCACGAAGACCTTCCGCCGTCCGGTGGCCGGTGAACCGACTCGGGACCGGCAGATGCCGATCTGCGCGGACGACCCTCACCAGACCTTGATGCCCATGACCGCCGAACCGGGCAGCCCGTCCCACCAGGCGCTCCGGTTCCTGGCCGGTCGGCCTGGGGGCGACCACGCCGGCGCCGAGCACCGACCGCGGCGTGCCGCAGAGGCCTCGCGGCAGCGTCCCGGCCGGTAGGCCGCCTCGGGCGCGGGTGGTCGGGCGGCCGGCAGGTGCTCGCCGAAGAAGTCCGCGAGCCTGGTCACCGCGGGGGCCACGTACTCCTCCTGCCCGGTCGGGATCGACCTCCTCGCGGATCGACAGATATTCGATTCTCCGCAGTTGCCCGGACTGCTGTCAGGCCACCGGTACCGCCGGGGCGAGCACGAGATCGGCGTCGCCGCCCCTGACGGTGTCGCGGACACCGGCGGTCGCCTCGTGCGGCACGCCGAGGGAGACCGCGCTGACCTCGGACAGGCGCGCGAACTGCGCAGGGGTGAGCCGGACGTCCAGGGCGCCCAGATAGTCGTCGAGCTGGGTGAGACTGCGCGGGCCGATGATCGGGGTGACGGAGGTCGACGTCTGAGCCCCACGCTCACGGAGCCAGGCGACCGACACCTGGGCGGGCGTCGCGCCGGTCTCCTCGGCGATCGCCAGGACGGCGTCCACGACGGTGGTCTTCTGGTCGGTGCTCTCCGTGTGCACGAGCGTCTTCAGATCGGACAGCCGTCCGTCGGTGCCGCGGCGGTACTTGCCGGTCAGCAGGCCGCCGCCGAGCGGTGACCACAGCGTGGCGCCGAGCCCGAGGCTCTCGGCCATCGGCAGCAGCTCGCGGTCGCCGGTCCTCTCGACGAGGCTGTACTCGATCTGGATCCCGGCGACGGGTGCCCAGTTCTTGAGGTCCGCGAGGGTCGCGGCCCGTGAGACACGCCAGGCGGGGAAGTTCGACAGGCCGACGTGGAGGACCTTGCCGGACCGCACCAGATCGTCGAGCCCGCGCAGGATCTCCTCCATCGGCGTGAGGTCGTCGGGGAAGTGGACCCAGTACAGGTCGACGTAGTTGGTGCCGAGGCGCTTCAGGCTCGCCTCCAGCGAGGCGACCATGTTCTTTCGGCTGTTGCCGGTGCTGGAGATGCCGGGCTGCGGGCCGGCCCCGTTGGTGAACTTGGTGGCAAGCACGAAGTGGTCCCGGTCGGCGGCGACGAACTTGCCCACCAGCTCCTCGGACTCGCCGAACTGGTAGCCGTCGGCGGTGTCGAGGAAGTTTCCGCCGGCCTCGGCGAACCTGTCGAACATCCGGCGTGACTCGTCCGGATCGGCGCCGGCGCCCCAGCCGGTGCCGAAGTTCCCGGCGCCGAGCGCGTACTCGGAGACGCGCAGTCCTGTCCGTCGTCCGAAGGTGGTGTAGCGCATGGGATCTCCTTGGTGCTGATCATGCATCGATGGTGGCGGGGAGGGCGGTGGGGGTCGGCGCGTCCCGACGGGGCGGGTGAACCGCATGCGGCCGGGTGGCGCGACGCCTGGAGCACATAAGTAAGACGTTCGGTCTACTTAGGGTTCCACGGTAGCGGGCGTTCCGCCTTATGTAAAACGATCGGTATCCTAAAGCTGTGACCGAACCCAACCCCGTACGTCGACGTCGTGGGCGTGGTGCCCGGGAGCGGATCCTCGCGGCGGCGACCGAGCTGTTCACGGCGCAGGGGATCAACGCGACCGGCATGGACCAGCTCTCGACTGTCGCCGGCGTGTCGAAACGCACCCTCTACGTGCACTTCCCCAGCAAGGACGAGCTGGTCCAGGCCTACCTCCAGTCACTGGAGGACGACCTCCTGCCCGCGCCCGCGTCCCCTGACCGACCGGCGCCGGGCCCTCGCGAGCAACTCCTCGCGATCTTCGACGGGCAGCCGCCGGACCCCAGCGCTCCGCTTCGGGGATGCCCGTTCCTGAACGTCAGTGTCGAAATGCCCGACCCCGGCCACCCCGCCCACCGGCTGGCCGCGGAGCACAAGAGGGAGTTCGCCCGCCGCCTCACGGCCATCGCACGGCAGGCCGGGATCCCCGACCCGGAAACCCTCGGTGAGCAGCTCGCGCTGCTCTTCGACGGCGCGGCGGCGCGAGCTACGGCACTCAACAGCACGCACACCGGCCCGTGCGCACGCTCCATCGCGGAGACGCTGATCGACGCAGCCTTCGCCCGAGGCGGGCCCGTCGCTTCCCCATGAGTCCGACGCCCCGGACAGCGCACCTGGCGACCGGACAGCTTCGGCTCGAGGTTGGATCAGCCCGGTGTCGCGGGGTGCGGCACGCGCGTCCGCGGCGTTGTCGTCGGTGCCGACGCTCCACGTCGACGCCCGCCTCCGTCCTGCGGCCACCCCGCGCCACACCCCGCTCGGGCCGGCCCATCAGCTCCGTCGGCCACGACCGACCTGATCCGAACCAAAGGCCCTAGGTCAGTGGGTGGGCCGACGCGAAGGATCCGTTGTGGTGGACGAGTGCCGTGGCCTCTTCCACGAGGGCGCCCGAGTCGACCTCGCCGACGACCAGGAGGTGGTCGCCGACGGTCTGACGGAGTGTGACGCGGGCCGAGAGCCAGGCCGTCACGCCGTCGAGTACCGGCAGACCGTCCTGCTGCGGCCGCCACGCGACACCGGCGAAACGGTCGACCCCGCTGCGGGCGAACCGGCCGGCCAGTCCGGCGTTGGGAGTGCCGAGGACATGGACGGCGAAGCGGTTCGAGCGGCGTGCGGCGGGGGTGCTGGACGCTTCGAGGCCGATGCAGAACGACACCAGAGCCGGCCGCAGGGAGACGGAGGTGAAGGAGGTCGCGGTGAAGCCGACGGGGCCCGGAAAGGTGATCACCGTGACCCCCGCCGCGTGACGGCGCAGGGTGTCGCGGATGATGCCCGCACCGTCGGGGGACGGGCGAGACGGTGCCGGATTCCGCTGGAGGGGCGCGGTCATACCCTTTCCTTTCCATAGCTTCTCGACAGCTGCGAGCGGTGGAACCGGCTCACCAGGCACTCGACTCCACCGCCACGGCGGGTACCAGCGCGGTGCGCAGCGCTTCCAGGAACGTCACGACCTCGGCCGCCACCGAGCGGTGTTGCAGGTCGTTGAGGACGTCGTGGTGCGCGTCGCGGACCACCGCCAGCCGGGAGCGGGAGAGTGACTTCGCGGTGCGGGCCAGAGCGTCGTGGTCCGCGAGCGGGTCCGCCTCGCCGACCAGGATCAGGGTCGGGACGGTGATGTCGCCGTGGTGGGCCAGGTCGAGCAGCTCACCCGGCACCGCGACGTCGAGCGAACCGCGCTCGGCCCGGGAGTCGTCGGTCAGGACACCGCGGTGGGCCGGGCAGGAGGTGCGGATGTCGAGCTCGTCGTCCCACGAGCCGCCGGTGCCGGCGGACCGCCCCGGAAGCCCCGCGAGCACGACCGCCTCCGGCTGCCGGACACTCGACGACCGTCCGACAAGCGCCGCGACGGCTGCGGCGCCGGTGTCGGCGCCGATGAACACCACGGGTCCCACGGTTCCGTCCCCGGTCGCGGTGCCCTCCACGGCGGCGGTGAGCCGGTCCCCGAACCCGGCCAACGAGCCGGTCACGTCGTCGGCGTCGATCCGCGGCCCGTCGACGACCCGGACCCGGTAGGCGTCGGCGGCCAACCGCTTCCCGAATCGGGCATAGGTGGCCTGGCTCTCTCCCCGTCCCGGTACCACGACGACCGTGCCTCGGGTACGGAGCCCCACGGGGCCGAAGTGGTCGGTGTACTCGGTCATGTCACGCTCCTGCGGGTTCGAGTTCGGGTTCGGGTTCGGGTCCGGGCTCGGTGGCGGGCTGCCAGCCCAGGGCGGGCGCCACCTCGGTCGCGATGAGCTCCAGGGCCCGGATCGCGGCGTCGTGGTCGGGGACGGCGGGATTGAACTGCGTGATGAGATCGGTCGCCACGGGCAGGACCTTCTCCCGGCCGAGCGCCGCGACCACGTCGTCGGGATGGCCGTGGAACGAGTGGAAGCGGCGCAGCGCCTCGTCCACGTCCAGGCCCTTCGGGAAGGCGCCGTTCTTCGCCATCCGGTGCGCCGCCGCGAGGACGTCGTCGCCGATCTGCCGGAGCGCCGTGCGCGTGTCCTTGGCCGGGAACACGAACCGGGACAGCCCGATCCGTGGGCGGCGCGGCGCGTCCCAGGAGGCGAGGAACGCGTCCGCCCAAGGGCGTTGGACCTCGTCGGTCGCGGCGTCGTAACCGTACGCCGCACGGTTGAGCAGCAGGTTCGAGCCGCGGGCGGCGGCGTGCTGTGCGCCGGCCGCGCTGAAGACACCCTGCCAGATCCGGTCGGTGAAGTCGCCGGCCGTCGGCTGGATGCGGAACCCCGGCGCCCGTACCTCTTCGTCGGCCAGGGCCTGGCGCAGCATCGCGAGATGCTCGCTGGTCAGCTCGCGTTTACGGGAGACGTCCTGGCCGAACGCCGCGTACTCCACCTCGCTCGCGCCGCTGCCCACCCCGATCTCGACGCGGCCGCCGCTGAGGGTGTCGACGACGGCGATGTCCTCGGCGAGGCGGACCGGGTCCTCCAGCGGGAGGATCGTGATGGCGGTGCCGAGCCGGATCCGGGTGGTCCGCGCGGCGGCATGGGCGAGGAACGTCCACGGGGAGGAGAGGCCGCCCCCGCCGAGGGAGACATGGTGCTGGGCCACCCAGCCGGTGTCGAAGCCGAGTTCGTCGGCGACGACGAAGAGTTCCTGGGCATTGCGGTACGTCCGGGCCAGGTCGGGGCCCCGGCCCTGGACGTGGGTGAGGAAGCCGAGTCGGAAGCCTGGGGTCGGTGCAGTGGTCATGAGGTGACTGCCTTTCAGGGCCTTTCAGGGGTTCTCACAGTCCGTCCGTGCCCGCCGCGACGAGGGCGTCCCGTCCAAGCGACCGGCGCCGCCGTGGGGATCGACGTGTCCGTCGGGCCCGGCCCTCAGTCGCTCACGAGCTGGGGCCGGCGGGTGTGACGGTTGGCCGGGACCGGCAGACCGAGGTTGCCGCGCAGGGTGTCGGCCTCGTACTCGGTGCGGAACAGCCCCCGCCGCTGGAGGATCGGCACGACACCGTCGACGAAGAGCTCCAGGTCGTCGTTGTTGCGGAAGGCGAGATTGATGCCGTCGAAGGTGCCGGCGTCGAACCACTCCTCGATGGTGTCGGCGACGGTCTTCGGCGACCCGACGAAGGGTGAACGGCGGAACTCACTTACAGATTCAGCTACTTGACGCAAGGTCAGTCCTTCGGCCTTGGCGCGCTCGATGAGCTTGGCCGCGCCGGTCCGGCCGCCCTTCTCGGCCAGGTGCGCGACATCCGGGAACGGGGCGTCCAGGTCATGCGCGCTGAAGTCGTACGCGCCGAAGGAACGGCCGAGGAGCGCGAGGTTGCGGTCGAAGTCGTTGTCCTCCTCGAAGATCTCCCGCTCGCGCCGCCCGGCCGCCTCGTCGGTGGCCGCGACGACCGGGCCGCCGTGGATGAAGATCTTGATGTGCTCGGGGTCGCGACCGTAGGCCGCGGTGCGCTTCTTGATGTCGGTGTAGTACTCCCGCGCTTGCTGAAGTGAGCCGCCCGGCGCGTAGATGCCCTCGGCGACCTGCGCGGCGAGGTCACGGCCCTCCTCGGAGACCCCCGCCTGGAAGATCACCGGCTGGCCCTGCGCCGAGCGGGAGAGGTTGAGCGGACCGGCGACCTTGAAGTGTGGCCCCTCGTGGTGGAGTTCGTGCAGTTTGGCCGGGTCGAGGAACACATCCCGCGCCACGTCCGCCGGGAACGCGTCGTCCTCGTAGGAGTCCCACAGCCCGCGGGCGACCTGGACGAACTCCAGCGCGCGGCCGTAGCGCGTGGTGTAGTCGAGATGTTCGTCGAGCCCGAAGTTCCTGGACGTGCCGGTGTCGAAGCTCGTGACCACGTTCCAGCCGGCGCGGCCGGCGCTGATGTGGTCCAGGGAGGCGAAGCGCCGGGCGAGGTTGAACGGCGAGTTGTACGTCGAACTCGCCGTGCCGACCAGGCCGATGTGCCGCGTGTGGGTGGCGACGGCCGACAGCAGCGTGAGCGGCTCCAGCCGGTTGAGATAGTGCGCGGGGTAGGTTGCGTTGATGAACTGGCTGTCGACGATGAACAGGGCGTCGAAGAGCGCGTGTTCGGCGGCCTGGGCCTGCGCGATGTAGTAGTTGATGTCGATGCTGGCGTTCTTCGCGACGCGCGGGTCCTTCCACAGGCCGTGCTGGCCGGGGCCGCCGACACCGTAGGGGTGCAGCGCGAGGTGGATCCTGCGGGACATGGGCGTTCCTTTCGAGGGGCTCGAGGGGCTCGAGGGGCTAGGGGCTTGAGGGTTTCGGGGGGGCGGAGTGTCTCGGGATGTCTCGGAGGGGTGTGGTGTGCTCAGGCGTCCAACAGCGCGCGCAGCGCCTCGCGTTCGGACCGGTGGACCGAAGCGCCGCGCAAGGTGGGTGCGGAGCTGACGAGCAGTCGGGTGTAGGCGTGCCGGGGCCGGGTGATGACGTCGCGGGCGGCGCCGACCTCGACGAGTTCGCCCTGGTGGAGCACCGCGATGCGATCGGCGATCCCGGCGACGGAACCGAGGTCGTGCGAGATGAAGACGAGGGCCACACCGGCGGCGCGGAGTTCCTTGAGGATCTGGAGGATCTGGACCCGGTTGGCCGAGTCCAGGGCGCTGACCGGCTCGTCGAGGATGACCAGTCGCGGCTCGGTGACCAGCGCCCGGGCCACCGCGACCCGCTGCCGCTGACCGCCGGACAGCTCCCCGGGCAGCCGGTCGAACAGTTCCTCGGCGAGGTGCACGCGGGTGAGGAACGCGCGGGCCCGCTCGGCGGCCTCCTCGCGCGGGACGTCCTGGACGAGCAACGGCTCGGTCAGGGACTCCGTCACGGTGAGGTCCGGGTCGAGGCTGCGCAGCGGGTCCTGGAAGACGTACTGCACCACGCCGCGGCGGCGCAGGGCGCGCCACTGCCGCCGGCCGTGGTCGCTGACATCCTCGTCGCCGATGACGATCCGGCCCGCCGAGGCCCGCACCAGGCCCAGCACGGTACGGGCGAAGGTGGACTTGCCCGACCCGGTCTCGCCGATGATCCCGACCGTCTCGCCGGGCGCGACGCTCAGCGAGACGCCGTGCAGGGCGCGGCGGCGCCGCCGGCGAGGGCCGTAGTGCACATCCAGTCCGGTGACGTCCAGGACGTTGCTCGCGGGAGTGGTGGCGTCCTGGGAGAACTCGGTGGTCACGATGCGTCCTCCTCCGGCGTGCGGAATTTCTCCAGGCCGTACTGCTCGTGCTCGGCGATGAGCAGCCGGGTGTACTCGTGCCGCGGGTGATGGAGCACCTGCCGCGTCGGACCGTGCTCCACGACCTCGCCCCGGCGCATGACGAGGACCTCGTCGCAGAGCTGGGCGACGACGGCCAGGTCGTGGGAGACGACCACGAGGGCCAGTCCGGCCCGCTCGCGCAGTTCGGCGAGCAGGTCGAGGATCTCGGCCTGGACGGTCACGTCGAGCGCCGTCGTCGCCTCGTCGGCGATGAGGATCTTCGGATCGGCGGCGATCGCCGCCGCGATCAGCACGCGCTGGAGCATGCCGCCCGACAGTTCATGGGTGTACTGGCGGTAGACCAGTTCCGGGTCGCGCAGTTGCACGGCCTGGAGCAACTCGACGGCGCGGTGGCGGGCCGCGCGCCGCTTCAGCCCCTTCTTGACCCGGATGACTTCGGCGAGTTGCGGGCCCACGCGGATCGAGGGGTTGAGGTAGGAGGCCGGGTCCTGGAAGACCGCGCTGATCGTGGCGCCCCGCAGAGCCGTCCACTGCTGGGGTGTCAGGGTCGCGATGTCGGTGCCCATGATCTCGATCGATCCGCCGGTGACCTCGAAGTGCGACGGCAGGATGCCCAGGGCGGCCCGGCAGGTGAGGGTCTTGCCGCTGCCGGACTCACCGACGATGCCGACCGTCCTGCCGGGGGTGAGTTCGAAGCTGACGCCATGGACGATCTCCCGGCCGCCGGCCTGATCGCTGACGCGTACCCCGCGTAGGGACAGCACCGGTGAGGCGGTCGGGGAGGCCGCAGGGGGTGCGCCGGTGGTCGCGGGCGTGGGTGCCGCGGCGGTCGTGTCGGTGGCGGTCCCGGCGGCGGTCGTGTCGGTGGTGTCGCGGGTCGTGTCGGGCGCGGCGTTCTTGGACAGCGTCGTCATCACGCACCTCCGGCGGTCACGGTGTCGGACTGGTCGAGGCGGTTGGCACGGGCCTTGCGGTTGTTGACGAAGGCTCGGCCCGCTTCACCGGAGACATCGCGGATCGCGTCGGCGAGCAGGTTGGCGGCCCAGACGGTGATCATGATCAGTAGCGCGGGGGCGAGTGGCGCCCACGGCTGGTAGCCGAGGTAACCCAGGTCGGACGCCAGCAGGCCGCCCCAGGTGGGAGCGGGCGGCTGGACCCCGATGCCGAGGAACGTCAGGCTCGAGACGATGATGAAGCCGGTGCCGATGGTCTGGGCGAGAGCCACCGCGATCGGCGGGAGCACCTTGACCCAGACGTGACGGCGTACGACCCGGCCGACGGAGGCTCCGGAGATCAGCGCGGCCTCGACGTAGGGCGAGCGGGCGACCGCCAACGTGGCGGCGCGGGCCACCCGGTAGAAGAGCGGGGAGACCAACGCGCCGGTGACGAGCATGGCTTGGGTGATGCCGTTGCCGAGCAGCGCGATCACGGCGACGGCGAACAGCAGGAAAGGCAGGGCGACCAGGGTGTCGGCCAGACGCAGGGTGACCCACTCGAAGGTCCGGCCAAGGTAGACCGACAGGATGCCGGGGATCGCGCCGACGACCAGCGCCGTCAGGGCCACTTCGAGCGAGCCGAGCACGCTGACGCGCGATCCGTCGAGCAGTCGGCTCAGGACGTCCCGGCCGAGGTAGTCCGTGCCCAGCCAGTGCGCGCTCGATGCCGCCGCGAGCGTGTTGTCGCTGGTGGCCAAGGGGTTGTGCGGGGCGAGCAAGGGACCGAACAGCGCCAGTACGGCGATCACGGCGAGGACCGTGACGGCGACCCGGCCGGACACAAGGGTGAGAACGCGACGCACCATGGTCATACCCCCCGCTGTGATGCCGGCGTCACCCGGGCCAGCACCAGGTTGACGATCAGGTTGAAGAGGACGACCAGGACGATCGACACCACGAGCACTCCCTGCACGGCCGGAACGTCACCGGCCTGCGCGGACTCGTTGGCGAATCTGCCGAAGCCCTGGAGGCCGAAGACCCACTCCGTCACGACGGAGGCGCCGACCAGTGCGGGGAACTTCAGGCCGAGGGTGGCGAGCGCCGGCCCGAGGCCGTTGCGCAGGACGTGCACGAGGAACACCCGACGAGGGCTCAGCCCACGTACCACGGCGCCCGTCACGTAGTTCTCGCGGTAGGCCGCGACCAGACTGCTGCGCAGCTGGCGGGCGACATCGGCGACGACGTCGAAGCTCAGCGCGATCGCCGGCAGTGTGATGTGCGCGAGCCACGGCCCGAACCCCTGCCCCGCCGGGAGGTAACCGGCAGAGGGGAACAGATGGAGTCCGACGGCGAGGACGGCGACCAGCAGGATGCCGACGACGAAGGCCGGCATCACCGAGATCACGGTGACGAAGCCGGTGATCGCCCGGTCGATCCAGGTGGTGCGCCGCACCGCCGCCACCGTGCCCAGGACGAAGCCGAGGAGTACGCCGATGAGCAGCGCGAACGTGGCGACGGACAGGCTCACGCCGAGGCCGAGGCCGATGAGGGTGGAGATGTCGGCGCCGTTGGTCCAGCTGGCTCCGAGCTGACCGTGCAGGACGTCGGTGAACCAGTCCCCGTACTGGACCAGGAAGGGCCTGTCGAGCCCCCATTGGGCCTCGACCCGGTGGACCGCTTCGGGAGTCGCCTCCTCGCCCAGCTGGATCCGCGCCGGACTCAGTCCGCTCAGCGACCGCAGCGCGAACGTCACGAACGTCGCGACCAGGAAGACCGGCACGAAGATCGTGATCGACCGGGCGAGGGTGACCAGCACGCGACTCAGCGTGTGCCGCGCCCTGGTCACGGCGACCCCGCGACGGCGGGCGGGCATGGCCCGTACCGCGGTTGTCGTCATGGGATTGCCCCCTCTCTGTGTGGTGGGCGGATGTCAGTTGCCGCCGGAGATGGTCACGCCGGTCCAGTCGATGTGGGCCGGGTTCTTCGGCAGGCCGGAGATCGTCCTGCTCTTGGCGATCAGGTTGGGCTGGGAGTACGTGAAGATCAGCGCCTTGCTCTCCAGGCCGGCCCGGGTCGCGGCCTGGAGCACCTGCGGGTAGTCGGGCGCGTCCAGCGGGGTCCGGCGGACCTTGGCGATGGCCGCCTCGAAACCGGCCGGCTCGTAGGGGGAGCCGAGGTTCAGCGGGCCGTGCGGACCGAAATGGGCGGTGAGGGTCTGTGCCGCGGAGTCACGGCCCGTGGTCCCGTAGAGAGAGAACGTCAGGTCCTTCGCGAAGAACGGTGTGGCCCAGTTCTTGTCGATCTTGATGGTGACCGTGATGCCGACCGCGGCCAGCTGCGACTGGACGATCTCGGCCTGTGGGTCCTCCGCCGGGATGACCAGGTCGAGCTTGATGGCTCCGGCCCGGTAGCCCGCCTCGGCGAGGAGCCTCTTCGACTTCGCCGGGTCGTAGGCGTAGGCGTTCTCCGACTTCGGGTCGAAGGCCACGTACCCCTTGGGGAAGGGCTGGTCGGTCACCTCGCCGTAGCCGAAGGTCAGTTTGTCGACGAATTCCTGACGGTTGATCGCGTGGCGGACGGCGTCGACGACCTTGTCGTCGTCGAACGGTGCCTTGTTGACGTTGAGGCTGATGTTGGAGGCGTTGAAGCCCGGCTGCACGAAGACGTCCAGACGGGCCTTCTTGGCGGCGGCGGCCTGACTCGGTTCGAGGTCGGCGAAGTTGTAGACGCCGGTCTGGAGTCCGGAGACGACCGTGGAGGCGTCGGGGGCGGAGGTCAGCTCGACGTTGTCGATGTGGATGTTCTTCGCGTCCCAGTAATCCGGGTTCTTCCTCAGGACCGCCTTGGTGCCCGGGATCAGCTGCGTGACGATGAACGGGCCGGCTCCGACCGGGTTCTGATCCAGCTTCTCGGGGTTCTTCGCCGCCTTGGGGCTGGCGATCTGCAGCACTCGCTCACCAAGCAACTGGGGTATCTGATAGTCGACTTGGGTGAGGTGCAGGACCGCGTCCAAGCCGTTGGCGTCCACCGACCCGATGGAGGTCAGGTCTCCGAAGAGCGCGGAGTTCTTCTGCTTCTGGGCCCGCTCGATGGCCGCCTTGACGGCGGCCGCGTCGACCGGCTCGCCGTCGCTGAACTTCAGGCCGGGGCGCAGGTGGAAGGTGATCTCGTCGCCCTTCGCGTTGTACTTCCAGCTCTCGGCGAGATCGGGGACGGCCTTTCCGCTCTCGTCGGTCCGGGTCAACGATGCGTATGCCAGCGCGAGTTCACGGAACTGGGCGCCGCTTCCGCCGACCACCGGATCCCAGTGGGTCGGGAAGTACGAAGAGGTCCACTTCAGCGTGGCGTTGCCACTGGTGGCGGCGGTGTCACCGCCGCAGGCGCTGAGGGCCGGGGTGAGGAGGGCGGCGCAGACGGCTGCGAGGGCTGTGGCCCGACGGCCGCCGGCGCGCCGCGATGACAGCAGGTCCGGTCCGGGGCGACGGGCGCTGGTGCTGAGTTGAGAGGGCATCTCGATCTTCCTGTGGTGAGCTCCGCCCCGAGCCGGCGCAGCGGCGCAAGGCGAGGGAGCGCGACGTGGACACGAGGCGAGGGAGTGCGGCGGTGGCGCGAGAAAGGGGGCAGAGGTGAGGCGCGAGAAGGGGGGCAGGGCTGAGGTGTCGGGTGGCGGAGCCGTGGGTACCGACGCTTCTCCGGCAGGCCTGTCCGGGTCCGAGTCGAGGGTGTGCGTGAGTGGGCAGCCGACCCCGGCCCCTGCTGCCCGGCCCCTCCAGGGGTGCGCGGCGCTCAGGGCAAGGAGAGTCGGCGGGTTCGCCGGGGAGGACCGGGGAGGTGAGGACGAGTACGACGGGGCACCAGGAGAAGCGCTGGGGACCGGACGCGGCTCGGGCCGGGCGGCGCGTGCTGCGGAGCAGCGGTCAGGCGCCTGCGGGCCGGGAGCGGCGGGAGGTCAGCGACAGAGTGCGCTGCTGGTGCGCCGCAGGTCCACGTAGCGGCACACCACGCCGGGGTGCGTCGTGAGCATGCTGCACATCCTGGGCGCTGTCGTCACCGGCTGTCAATGGACACCTAATGGTGTCTCATTCGGCGGGACGGTGTCTGACCGCAGATCAGAGGCCTTACGGGGTGCGGGAGGCGGCTCAGCGGGCGACTGCGGGGTGTGTGGCGGCCTCGTCGGGATGCAGCCAGAGAGGGCCGTTGCCGGTGTCCAGCCGCACGGCTTGCGGGGGCGGCCACGTGCCGTCCGTCAGCAGCCGCCGCTCCGGATCGGTCAGGCTCCGGTAGCGCTCCAGTGCCTCTGCCGGGTGGAGCGGCGCGGGGGGTGGCAGCGGCCCGGGGCAGAGCTCCTCGACCGCGGCGACGTACTCCTGGAAGGGGCGCCAGCCGGGCACCGCGCGATGCCCCGAAGCGGTGCGGACGAGCAGGGTCGGCAGCGCGTACCGGTGCCCGCCGTCGGCGGTCTCCTTGGCGGTGCCGGGGTGCGGCGACCCACCGCTCGCACGGAACACCTCGGCGACCGGTCGGCGGGCCTCGTCACGATCGGCGCGCACCTGCTCCAGCACGGCCCGGGACGCGGCGTCGGAGGCCAGCCGTCCCGGGTCGAGGCCCGGCGTTCCCCGTACCGCGGACAGCGCCAGCGCGATGGTGTCCGCCGGTTCACCGACGACGAACACGGTCTCCCGCAGCCTCCGCAACACCCGCTCGGTCACGTCACCGCCCTGGAGTTCGGCGGCCTTGGCGACCAGCGAGGAGGGCCAGGAACCGGCCGGCATACGGCTGAGCCGCGCTGCCCGAGGGGCCCGGCTGTGCGAGCTGATCTCCTCGACGTAGCGCGCGTACCAGGCGGTCTCCGCCGCCGGGTCGGGCGCCGGGTCGTCGTCGTGGTCGAAGAGGATGGCGTAGGCCCGGCGCCAGCGGACCCGGCCCGACAGCGCGGCGCGCAGTGCGCGGAAGACGGGCTCCGACCCCCAGGCCCAGGGGCACAACGGGTCGGTGTACTCCACCACTTCGACCACCGGCCGCGGTCGCGGCACACCGGTCACGCGGCGTCCGTCCGGGCCGGCCCTTCGACGGTCACCCCGGGGAGCAGCGCTGCCAGGGTCACCCCGCCCAGAACCGCCGCCGCACCCGCCTCGACCTCGCGCCACACGCCCGGCAGTCCCGCCGCGGGACCGGGATAGTCCAGTCCGGCCAGTGACTCGCCGCGCAGCGTGATCAACTCACCGTCGACGGCGCGCGCGACGTCCAACAGGGTGATCTCCCCGGCGGGTCTGCCGAGCCAGTATCCGCCCTCGCAGCCGCGCTGACTGCGTACCAGGCCCGCTCTGCGCAACTCGCCGACCACGGACTTCAGGAAACGGAACGGGATCTCCTGCGAGGAGGCGATCGCCTCACACGTGAGTGGGCGGGCAGGCTCCCGGGCGAGCTCCAGCAGTGCCCGCATGGCGTAGTCCGCCTTCGCGGAAATATGCATGAGCACATCATGCCCGAGAACTCCGCCGCGACCAGGTTCCGAGCGGCCGGCAGCCTACATTGCGGGAACATTGCCGCAGGTGAAGGCCAAAGGACACCGCTTGACATCCTTTTCGCCCCGGCTCTAGCGTCCCCGCCATGAGCGAGCCGTTGACGACCGCCGGTGAAGGCTTCCACCCCCATCTCCCCGACGCCCCGGGCCACCTGGCTGCCCCTCTGCGCAGCCGACTGCACCATGTTCGCGCCGACGCCCTGGACGGCGACACCGCCCAGACCGGCGGCATGCGCAGGTTCGCGGCCATCAGCGGAAAGAACGTCGGTTCCGAGAAACTGTGGATGGGCCAGACCCACGTGGCCCCGTCGACCGCTTCCTCCGACCATCACCACGGCGAGTCCGAGACGGCCATCTACGTGGTGAGCGGCCACCCCGAGTTCGTCTTCCTGGACGACACGGGGGCGGAGCCGGAGGAAGTACGCCTGCGTACGTCCCCCGGCGACTACATCTTCGTACCGCCCTTCGTGCCGCATCGGGAGGAGAACCCCGACCCCGACGCCGAGGCCGTGGTCGTCATCGCCCGCAGCACGCAGGAGGCGATCGTGGTCAACCTTCCCCAGCTGTACGCCCTTTCGGCCGACGAGGCCTGAGAGCCCGGACCGGACGGCAGCCGACGGGTCAGATGGTGTGGTGCAGCCAGCGCTGAAGGGTGGCGTTGATGCTGCCGGGCAGCGCGCTGAGTTGGTCGATGGCCTCCCGGTCGTCCGGCAGGGGCGGGATGCCGGCCGTGGTCAGGGCCGCCTGGAGTTCAAGCCGCCGTAGGTCGCGCGGATCGAGGGTGATGGCGAGGCGCTGGGCCGGGTCGGGTGCGGGCAGGAGATAGTCCGCTTCTCCCTCCCGCCGACCGGCCCGGTCCCACTTCGGGAGCGCGGTGTCGTCGACGGCGTAGGGGTCGACGTAGGCGCGGGACGATCCGTGTTCGTAAGCAGTGGCGGTCACGCAGATCTCCTTCTCGTGGGTGCCGGTTCTGCTGGACAGGAGTCGCCGGGCGCCCGGTCCGGTTGCGGTGGGCGCGGTACATCACGCCAATGGCGTCATCGGCACTTCATCGGCTGGTGTGCTCAGCAGTCAGGCGACCGGTGAGTACGGACGCCGGCAGACTAGAAGCCGAAGTCGCTCAGCCCGGGGTGGTCCTCCGGGCGGGGGCCGAGCGGCCAGTGGTACTTGCGGTCGGAATCCTTGATCGGGACATCGTTGATGCTGGCGTGGCGTACGGCCATCAGACCGTCGTCCCTGAACTCCCAGTTCTCGTTGCCGTACGACCGGTACCAGTGGCCGCCGTCGTCGTGCCATTCATAGGCGAAGCGCACCGCGATGCGGTTGCCCTCGAACGCCCACAACTCCTTGATGAGCCGGTAGTCCAGTTCCCGATTCCACTTACGGGTCAGGAAGGCGACGATCTCGTCGCGGCCGGTGGCCCACTCGCTTCGGTTCCGCCAGCGTGAGTCCTCGGTGTAGGCGAGGGACACCTTGTGCGGATCGCGGGAGTTCCAGCCGTCCTCGGCTCGGCGGACCTTCTCGACAGCGGACTCGCGAGTGAAGGGCGGCAGGGGAGGGTTGGTCATGGCTGCTCCTGACGACTGGGCCGTGGTGCTGCGCCGCGCGTACGCCGAGTGAAAGGACACGAGAGCGTCACACCTCGGCCGACGGACCTGGCCCCGCTGAGATGAAACCGGTGTTATTCCAGGGTATGACCGACCACCGACGACCGCCCATCCGTTCGGCGGGGCGGGTGTACCCGTCGATACGCAAGGGCCCGACCATTCCATGGAACCTCTCCCACCCGGTGCGGGCCGGTCGGTGGGCCCGCACCGCGCCGGCGCCCGGGTGGTCAGCCCTGGTGGAGGGTGTTTCTGCCGGGGCCGCCGGAAAGCTTGTCCCTGCCGGGGCCGCCGTAAAGGGTGTCGTTGCCGCTGTTGCCGTAGAGCGTGTCGTTCCCGCTGTTGCCGTACAGGACGTCGTTGCCCTTGCCGCCGTAAAGCGAGTCGTCTGCGGGGCCGCCGTAAAGGGTGTCGTTGCCGTCGTCTCCGGTCAGGTCCTGGTGGTCCGAGCCGCCGTGGATGACGTCGTTGCCCTTGCCGCCCTGCGCGATGATGTAGTCGCCGTTGGCGTAGACGGTGTCGTTGCCGTCGCCACCGACGACGAGTGCCAACTTGCCCACGGAGATGGTGTCGTCGCCCGGGCCGCCGTTGATGTCGTTGCCGTCGAGCCCGAGGTTGTCGGTCACCTTGTCGTTGCCGGTGCCCAGGTCGATCCTGTTGTAGCTGTAGACCTGGCGGGTGGTGTTCTTGGAGATGACGGTGTCGTTGCCGTTGCCGAGGTCCATCTGGAGCGCGGCGTACGGGTCCTGGCTGTCCACCAGGGCGACCGTGCAGGAGACCTTGGTGCGGTCGGTGTCGACCGGGTGGACGCAGCCGCTTCCCGCGCTGACCGGGAGGACGTCGTCGATCACATAGACGATCCCGGTCCTGTCACTGGTGTACGACTCGGTGATGGCCACCTTGTTGGTCTGGCCGACGGCGGCCGTGTAAGTCAGCTGCCAGCCGTATTCATTGACAGCGGCGGTGGCCGGCAGCGCCGCGGCGCCGGCCGTGCCTGCCAGGGCGATCGGGACGGTCAGTCCTGTACCGAGGACCAGTGCCAGGGCCGAAGCGGCGCGTAAGCCGCGGCGGTTGATGAACTGAGAGGGCATTGCAGGGCCTCCATGAGGCGGGTCGCGGTTCGTTTGACGACACACAGGTGACCCGCGGTGCTTGGATTTGGTTGCCCTGTCGGTGAGCACGGGTGTCGGGATCAGCGATGCCTGGAGCCGCCGCGTGCCGTCCCGAGTTCGACCCCGCGAGGCCTGCGCGCGGCCCCGCCCGGCCCCGCGCGCCCTCCTCGGCAGGCGCGCCCTGGTCGGACAGAGGCGCAGCACTCAGGCAAGCGGCAGGTGCATGATCCTCAGGTCCAGCCGGCGACCGAACTTCACTCCGACTTCCGGCACCGTGCCGGCGTGCTGGAATCCGAACCGCTCGTGCAGGCGGATGGACGCGGTGTTGCCGGCCTCGATGCCCGCGATCATGACGTGATGACCGGCCTCGCGCGCCGAGGCGACAAGTGCGGTCATCAATGCCGTGCCGACACCGAGCCCGTGCCGCCCCTCGCGGGTGTAGACCGAGTTCTCCACGGTGTGGCGGTACCCGTCCAGTTCCCGCCACGGGCCGTAGACGGCGAAACCGGCGACCTCGCCCGCCACGTCGGCCACGAACGCCGATCCGCGCGCCAGGTGAGGGGCGAACCAGGCGGCCCCCTCGGTGAGGGTCTGCTGGGTCTGCGTCCACAGGGCCGTCGAGTGTTCGATCGCGTGGTTGCGAATGGAGAGGACGGCCTCCAGGTCGCCGGAACACGCCGGCCGTACCGTCACCGTCCTGTTCTCGTATATTGGATTCATGCCCAACATAGTAGATCCCCTGGTGGGGCAGATCGCCGCCCGCGTCCGCACCGAGCGGGAACGCCGTCGCTGGACCCTGGCGCAGCTCGCGGACGCCTCCGGCGTCTCCCCGGCCATGATCAGCCGGATCGAGCGCGGAGAGAGCAGCCCCACCGCCGTCGTGCTGGGCAAGCTGTCCGCGGCTTTCCAGCTCAGCGTCTCCTCGCTGCTGGCCCTCGCCGAGGGGGCGCACGACGGCACCGGGGACGAGACCGGTGCCGAGGGCGGCCTTCGTGCCGAGGGCGATGCCCTTGCCGAGGGCGACATCCTTGCCGCGCACGGAACCGCGGTCGTGCGCCGCCTCGCCGACGCGGCCGAGTGGCGCGATCCGGCCACCGGCTATCGACGCCGCCAGATCACCGGGCCGCGCTTTCCCGTGGAGATCGCCGAGGTCCGCCTGCCCGCCGGCGCCCGGGTGCCGTATCCGGCCGCGGCCTTCGCGTTCCTCCGGCAGGTCGTCTGGGTGCTCGACGGGCACCTGACCTTCCACGAGGGGGAGACGGTGCACGAACTCGCCGCGGGCGACACGATCGAGCTGGGCCGGCCCGCCCCCTGCACCTTCGCCAACGACAGCGACGCCGAGTGCCGTTACGCCGTCGTCCTGACCCGGGCGCCGCGGCCGTGACCCGTGCGACGCACCGGGGCGGTACCTTCCTCCTCGCCGCTGTCGCGGGTACGGCGATAGCGAACAACTACGCCCTCCAGCCCGCGCTCACCGACGTCGCCGCGCAGCTCGACGTGCCGCTCTCCGTGATCGGCCTCGTGCCGACCGCCGCTCTCATCGGCTGCATGAGCGGCTTCGCCCTGCTGCTTCCGCTGGCGGACCGTCTGGCCCCCCATCGCCTCATCGCCGGCCAGCTCACCGCTCTGGCCGCCGCCCTCGTCCTGGCCGCGTCGGCCCGCAGCGCGGGCGTGCTGCTCGTCGCCTATCTGTTCATCGGGGCGACGGCCAGTGTCGCGGCGCAGGCCGGCAACATCGCCGGCCGCGACGCCCCGCCCGAACGCCGCGCCACCGCCGTGGCCACCGTGGCCGCCGGGATGTCGGCCGGCATCCTGCTGAGCCGGCTGGCCGGAGGCACTCTCGCCGACGCTCTCGGGTGGCGGCGGATGCTGCTCGTCTTCGCCGCCCTCGTCCTGATCGACGCGCTCGCGGTCGCGCTGCTGCTGCCCGTGCGACGGCGACCGTCACGCCCCGGCGGCTATCTCGCCGTACTCGGCTCGCTCCCGCGCCTGCTTCGGCAGCACCCGAGTCTGGGCCGCGCGGTGGTCGTCGGTGGGCTGTGGTATTTCGCCTTCAACCTCGTCTGGGTCGCCCTCACCCTCGCCCTGGGCCGGCCTCCCCACCTGCTCAGCCCCACCGCCATCGGCCTGTACGGCCTGGCGGGACTCCTCGGCTTCGCCGCTCTGCCGGTCACCGGCAGGCTCAGCGACCGTTACACCCCCGGCACCGTGATCACTGCCGGCATGCTGGCCGCCGCGGCCGGAACCGCGCTGCTCGCCACGGGCCTTGACGCCCCGCCGGTCACGGCGCTCGGACTGGCCCTCTTCGACGCCGGCTGCTTCGCCGCCCAGGCCGCCAACCAGAGCCGGGTCATCGCCATCGCCCCCGACCGCAGCGGCAGCCTCAGCAGCGTGTACCTGGTGCTGTACTTCGTCGTCGGCGCCATCGGCACCGCGCTCGCCGCACCCCTGCTCGAAGCCGTCGGCTGGCGGGGCGCGTCCCTCACTGCCCTCGCGGCGCTACTCGCGGCCGCTCTCATCGGACGCGCCGGCACCCTTGCCGATGGATTCGGCGGATTCGGCGGATTCGGCGGTCCAGGTGATGGCCGGGGGCACGACCCGCGCGCACAGGGGGTTGCCGCACGCGTCCGTCAGGCCGAGGCGTCCGAGCAGTAGACCGCTGCGCGCCGCGGCGTCGAGCACCTCGGCGGGGACGGCGTCGAGCAGGAGCTTGGCGCGGCGGAACATCGCGAAGGCACCCTGTTCGTCGACGGTGCCCCAGGACAGGTAGATGAACCGACCGCCCGGGCGACCCTGCACGTAGGGGCCCTTCACATCGGTACCGGTCGGCGCGGCGGCCGTCGTGCACTCCAGGGTCCAGGTCGCGGACGCGGCGTCGCCGGGATGCGGGTCGAGGAGTCCGTCCCGGCGGTCCCGGCGTTGCACGGCGACGTGGACGTTCCGGTAGCGGTCGGTGCCGTCGGTGGGCGCGTCGGGCGGGCAGGTGAGACCTGGGAGGTCGACGGCGTCGATGCGGATACGCATGACGGCCATCATCCCTGCCCACCGCACCGCCGCACCGCCGTACACCTGAGCGTCGTACGAGCCGCCCCCAAGCCCCCACAGGGCCCCCGGCCCCCCCACCCCTCTTCCGGGAAGCCGCGCGCCATCCATTTACACGACTGTCATGCACCTGTAGTTTCCGCTGCAACAAATTTCAGGAACTTGCCGGTTCTTCTTGCAGCGTCAGGGGAAGCCATGAGACCCGCACCCACGAGCCCCGGAAGAGCGAAACCGCCACGTCCACTGCGCCGACTCCTCGCGGTCTGCGTGGCGGTGGCCGGACTGGCGGCACTGCTGACGGGCGGCCCCGTCCCCGACCCCGTCGCGCTGAGGACCGCGGCCGACACGGCGGCGAACACGGCCACTGTCTTCTACTACACGAAGACCAAGAACTGGTCCGCCACCTACCTTCACTACGCCCCCGACGGCGGCTCCTGGACCACGGTTCCCGGCATGGCGATGGACGCCGCGTGCACGGACTGGGTGAGGAAGACCGTCGACCTCGGTACGGCCACCGGCCTCCAGGCCACCTTCAACAACGGCTCCGGCACCTGGGACAACAACGCCGGCGGCAACTACGCGCTCGGCACGGGAACGATCACCGTCAAGGACGGCGTCGTCGCCCACAGCGACCCGTGCGCCGACCCGGGCACGGGCGACGGAAACCGGGCCACCGTCTACTACTCGACCGCGACCACCGGCTGGACCACGGCGAACATCCACTACGCGCCCGCCGGAGGAGCCTGGACGGCGGTCCCCGGCGTCGGCATGGAAGCCGCCTGCGCCGGCTGGTGGAAGAAGACCCTGGACATCGGCACGGCCACCTCCCTGAAGGCGGCGTTCAACAACGGCAACGGCGTGTGGGACAACAACAACAGCGCCGACTACACCATCCCGGCCGGCACTGCCACGGTCGAGGACAGGACCGTCACCACGGACGCGGTCGACCCGTGCTCCGCCGAGGAGCCGGACACCGAGGCCCCCGGCGCGCCCACCCGGGTCACGGCGACGGCCACCGGCACGTCCGTGGTGGTGACCTGGGACGCGGCGAGCGACAACAAGGGTGTGGTCAAGTACCAGGTCACGCGCACCGGAGGCACCAGGGGCACGATCGTCAGCGACGTCGGCGCCACGGTCTTCTCCGACACCGGACTCGACGAGAAGACCGCCTACACGTACACGGTGAAGGCGGTCGACGCGGCCGGCAACACCTCCCCGGCGTCGGCCCCGGCCACCGCCACCACGGGGGAGCGGGCGCCCGAACCGGCACCGGGGACCCCGCTCGGCACCGATCCGCGCAAGGACCCCATCTACTTCGTCCTCACCGCGCGGTTCTACGACGGAGACAGCGCGAACGACAGAGGCGGCAGCCAGCATGTGAAGTCCGGCAACGCCGCCGACAACGACCCCATGTTCCGGGGGGATTTCAAAGGCCTGGTCGACAAGCTCGACTACATCAAGGCCCTCGGCTTCTCGGCGGTCTGGATCACCCCGGTGGTCCTGAACCGGTCGGACTACGACTACCACGGCTACCACGGCTACGACTTCTACAAGGTCGATCCGCGTCTGGAGTCCGCGGGCGCCTCTTACCAGGACCTCATCAACGCGGCCCACGCCAAGGGGATGAAGATCTATCAGGACGTGGTCTACAACCACAGCTCCCGCTGGGGCGCCAAGGGTCTGTTCACCCCGACCGTGTACGGCGTCCGTGACAGCCAGTGGAGCTGGTACTACGACGAGAAGAGCGAGGGGTTCGAGTACGACGGTCTGACCGTCGAACCGAAGTCCGGGAAGGCGTACTACAACGGCGACCTGTGGTCCACCGCCGAACCGGCAGGCAACACCTGCCTCAACTGGGGCAAGCCCACCGGTGGCCGCAGCGCCGAGGGCTACACGCTCTACAACTGCCAGTGGCCCAGCCCCACTTCGGGCATGTTCCCGAAGGCGTACTACCACCGGTGCTGGATCGGCAACTGGGAGGGCGAGGACTCCCGCTCCTGTTGGCTGCACGAGGACCTGGCCGACTTCGACACCGAGTCGACGCCGGTGCAGAACTATCTGATCGGCGCCTACGACAAGTACATCGACATGGGAGTCGACGGCTTCCGCGTCGACACGGCCGTCCACATTCCGCGCGTCACCTGGAACCGGCGGTTCCTGCCGGCCGTCCAGGAGCGGGTCACGCAGAAGTTCGGCGCGGACGCCGCCCGCAACTTCCTCGTCTTCGGCGAGGTGGGCGCCTTCGTCAACGACAAGTGGAACCGCGGGTCGGTGAACCACTCGGCGCAGTTCTACACCTGGAAGGAACGCAAGGAGTACAGCGCCGACGACGAGGCGGCGGCTCTGGAGCAGTACACGTACGAGGAGCAACTGGGCACCGGCAGCCAGCCGACCTCGACCAACGCCTTCCTCGACGGCAACGCGTACCACACGCCGGACCACAGCAGGTTCTCCGGCATGAACATCATCGACATGCGTATGCACATGAACTTCGGTGACGCGCAGAACGCCTACAACAACGGCAAGGACTCCGACGACAGCGTCAACGACGCCACGTACAACGTCGTCTACGTCGACAGCCACGACTACGGCCCGAACAAGTCGAGCACCCGCTACAGCGGCGGCACCGACGCCTGGGCCGAGAACATGGCACTGATGTGGACCTTCCGCGGTATCCCGACCCTCTACTACGGCTCGGAGATCGAGTTTCAGAAGGGCAGGCAGATCGACTGCGGCCCGACCTGCCCGCTGGCCTCCACCGGACGTGCCTACTACGGCGACCATCTGACCGGGAGTGTCACGGTCTCGGACTTCGGCAAGGTCGACTCCGCGAGCGGCGTAGTCGCCACCACCCTCTCCCAGCCGCTGGTCAAGCACCTTCAGCGGCTCAACCAGATACGCCGGGCGGTGCCGGCCCTCCAGGCGGGCCAGTACTCCACCGACGGCATCAGCGGGGCCATGGCCTTCAAGCGCCGCTACACCAGCGGCAGTACGGACAGCTTCGCCCTCGTCACCGTGACCGGTGGCGCGACGTACACAGGCATTCCCAACGGCACCTACCGTGACGCCGTCACCGGCGACGTCAGGACCGTCACCGGCGGCTCCCTGTCCGTGGCTGCCCCGGGGCAGGGCAACCTGCGTGTGTACGTGCTGAACGGCCCCGGCAAGATCGGGACGGACGGCCCCTACCTGAAGTGACACCGGGGAAGGGTCCGGTTCTGTCACCCGGCCGTCCTGCGGATCACCCGGCGGTGATCCGCAGGAAGGCCGGCACCGCCTCCAGGAGGCAGGAGGCAGGAGACCGGAGGTAGGAGACCGGAGCGAGGAGGTGTCCGGGGCGCCGCCGGCCCGCGGTGGTGCGGCGTCTGTGACGCGGTGGAGCGGCTGAATCGGTGCATTGCCCGTGTGGTGGTCGTCGCCCAGGCTGCTCCCGAGGGCGACCACGGTCGTTTCACGGGAGGGGCTGGGTTTCGTGCTGCGTGTCCACTTCACCCCCGAAGACCTCGCCCGGGTCCGGGTGGCGAGCGCGCCCGACCCGCTCTGGGAGATCACCTGTAGCCTGCACCGGCTGCAGACCACGCGGGGGCGCTGGGCGTTCGCCGAGTGGTATCGCGAGACGCGGGCCACCCTCACCGGCACACCCCTCGGGGACGCGGTGCGCCGGCTGCTCGTCCCCGTCCTGCCCCGGGCCCCCTACCTCCCGGACTTCCTGACGCCGTTCGAAGCCGCCGACGGGCTGGAGCGGGGCTTCGCGGCGATCATCGACACCCCGCCCACCCGGGTGGCCCACGAGATGAGGATGCTGGACGAACTCAGCGGCGCCCCCGCCTGGGCGCCCCGGCTGGTGGAACGCACGACCCGTGAGGAACTCGTCAAACTCCTGCGCGCCTACCACGAGGCGGTCGTCGCACCTCACCACGACCGCATCTGTGCCGCGATCGCCGGAGAGCGCGCCCTGTGCGCCCGCGAGAACCTCGACGCCGGCGTCGACGGTCTGCTCGCCGGACTGTCCCCCGCCATGCGCTGGCAGCCGCCCGTTCTCAACGTCGACTACGTCGTGGACCGTGACCTGTATCTGAACGGACGTGGGCTGCGTCTGGTGCCGTCCTACTTCTGCTGGCACCAGCCGATCTCCCTCGCGGACGACACCCTGCAACCGGTGCTGATCTATCCCGTGCACGGCACCCGGCTCCCGAGCTCGGCGGATCCCTCCGACCGTCCCCTCGCCGCCCTGCTGGGCCGCACCCGCGCCGCCGCGCTGCGTTCGCTCGCCCTCGGCGCGACCAGCTCGGAACTGGCCCGCTCCCTGGGCGTGTCGCCCGCCACCGTCGCCCACCACACCGCCGTGCTGCGCGAGGCGGGTCTGATCATCAGCAACCGCCGTCACAACACCGTGCTCCACACACTGACCCCGCTCGGAGCGGCGATGCTCCGGCGGAGGCCGGCGATCGAGCGCGCCGAGCCGGTGGGCCGCGTCGAGTTCTAGTCAGGTGTCACGGGGTCGCAGCCGCCAACAAGAGGCCTGCTACGTCTCATGTGTCCCGCCTGTCCTCCGAGCACCAGCGGAGTAACCGCCTCCGGCCCTCGACCCGCGCCTTTCGAGACCCGTCGAAGGTCGTGGTTCGGCTCCGCCGGCTCTGCGAGCGTGTGCGGCGAACGCACCGCCGGGTGGGGCAGTCCGCCTCAGCCGTGACGACCGAAGCAGGGGGAACCATGAAGAGTGCCATCGCCGCGGGCATGCTCGCGCTCGTCTCCGCCGCGACCTGTCTCGTGCTCGCGCCCGCCGCCTCCGCGGCGCCGGCCGCCTGTGTGACGAGCACGCTCACCACCGGATCCAACGAGGGTGTGGGCACCCAGGTCAGGAAGTCGTCCACCAGCAGCTGCGGCGACCTCAACCTGACCTACAGCGACGACAAGACGCAGTACGGCAACGACGGCTACGCCGGCCGCCTCTACCACACCTCCAGCAGCAGCTGGGTCACCTGCACCGCGGGCTATGTCTGGGCCTTCGACGGCAGCCACAGCGTCAACGACTCGAAGTACTGGCTGTGCACCGACGTCTCCGACAACACCCTGTTCACGGTGGCGAGCGCCGCGAACGGCGGCGACACCGTCCGCATCACGCACTGACCCCGAACCCGGCCCGCGGGGGTGCCGTGCCGACCTGCGGCGGCACCCCCGCCGGTCATCGCGAGAGAGGAACGATCCGGATGAGCCGGACCCGGTTCCTGGTACGCGCGGCGGTCGTGGCCGCCGTCCTGCTCGTCACCGCGTGCTCGGCCGACCCCGGCCGCGCGCCCGGCACCTCGGCCAGGGCCGTGGCCCCCGCCCGCCTCGGCCACGCCCTGCCGGACGATCCCGTGCGCATGGTCCTGCCGGCCACGGGTGCCGAGACCCGGTGGACGCAGGGCCTGGACGTGTTCGGTCAGCAGGTGACGCGGGCTGCGGCAGCCACCTGCGCCGACAAGAGCGGGATCGGGCTCCCCCAGGAGCGGGTGCCGGTCGCGTTCATCCGGTTCTTCGAACTCCCCGACCTGGACTTCATCGCCCGGCACGGGATGAGCACCAGTGCCGAAGTCCCGACCCTCGCGAGTCCCTCGGGCGCCGTCCGAGCCGGTAGCGCGACGGAGGTGAGCCGCTGCCGTGCCGCAGGCACGACGGCCTCGGCCGCCCTGCGCGACCTCTATGTCCCCCTCCAGCAGCAGTGGTTCGCAGAAGTCGTCTCCCTGCGCGGCGATCCCGCCGTGCTCCACGTCCTGCGCGGCCTGCCGGACTGCCTGGCCGAGCAGGGTGTCCCGGCTCGCGACGAGCAGGGTTTCATGGCCGTGGCCGACGGCCGCCAGCAGCGTGCGGCACCTGCCGATCTCCCTGCCACCGAGGCCGAGTTGGGGGACACGTACGCGACCTGCATGCGGCCCGTCGAAGCCGTCCGCGAACCCGCCCGGCTGCGCCTGCGCGCCCGGTTCCTCGCCGACCACGCCGATGAGATCCACGAGTTGCGCAAGGCCCTCGTCCCGGCCCTGCGCACCGCCGAGCGGCGCTACGGCGTGCCCCTGGTGTTCCCCGAACCCTGACGAAGCCGGCCGCGCACGGTCCGCCGCGCATGGTCCGCCGTGCGAAGGCCGTCCGTGCGAAGGCCGTCCGTGCGACGGCGTCCGCACGAAGGCCGCCCTGCGCAGCCCGCCTCGTGCCGGCCGTCCGACGGCCCCTCGACATGGGGAGCCCTGAACTGCCCCGTCATGTGAGTCGTGTCCAAACCATTGACGCGCAGGCGCTTCGATTCTACGGTCCCGTTCGAAGTTACGAGCGCAATCCGAAATCTCGAACCACGTTCCTCTGGGGCAAGTTCTTTGGAACGTCTCGAACAGTTGGGGCAGGGCATGGGACGACCTGACCTGAATCGCAGGCAACTCCTCGGCGGACTCGGCGGATTGTTCGTCGCGGGCGGCTTCGGCTTCGGCTTCGCCGCGCTGGGCACCGGCGCCGACGCGCTCGCCGCCGGCTCACGGACCCGCGTGCGGTACTGGAACCTTTTCAGCGGCGGCGACGGCTACAACATGACAAGGCGTACGCCATGCCCGCCGTAGTCATCTGCACCCTGTGGTGGACCGTCGGCTTCAGTTTCCTGCTCTACCTGGCCGCTCTCCAGGCCATCCCGGGCCACCTCTACGAGGCGGCCGAACGGGACGGCGCGAACGCCTGGCACTCCCGCTCTCCCGCCCCTCCCTCGCGGCGGTCGGCGTCTTCACCTTCATCGCGTCCTGGAACAACTTCCTGTGGCCGTACATGGTGACCAACAACCCCGACCTGACGACCATGCCCAACGGCATCGCGACCGTGATGAACTCCTACGGCATCCAGCGGGCCCAGCTGATGGCCGGCGGCCTCATGGCGGGCCTGCCGCTGATCGTCGTCTTCGTCTTCTTCCAGCGCCAGATCGTGGCGGGTGTCGCGCACCGGCCCCGCCGGTCAGTAACTCCACCTGAGGAGCTACACAGTTGAAGCGTCTCAGACTCGCGACGGTACTCGCCGCGGCCCTCCTCGCCCTCCTTCCCGCGACCGCGCGGGCCGCCGACCATCCCGACCCGCAGCCGATCACCGGCCGGCAGATCATCCACGACCCCACCGTCAGCCGCCCGAACTCCGTTCAGAACGTGGCCTATTCGACCGGCGGGATCATCGGCGCCCGCCTGTCGAGGGACAGGAAGCACTGGGACGACTCACGCAACGCCTTCGCCGCACCGCCCGACTGGTGGTACGAGTACGACGGCACAGGCGACCCCTGGGCCCCCGACATCTCCCACCGGGCCGGCCTCTACTGGCTCTATTACGCCGTCTCCTCCTGGGGCACCAACCACTCCGCGATCGGCGTGGCCACCTCCCGCTCCGGCCTGCCCGGCACCTGGAAGGACCACGGCAAGGCCTTCACCTCGGAGACGACCGACCCCTGGAACGCCATCGACCCGGCGGTCGTCCGGGCCGACGGCAGGCTCTGGATGGTGTTCGGCTCGTACTGGACCGGCATCCGCATGGTCGAACTGGACCCGGCCACGGGCAAGTCCGCGCCCGGCGCGGCCGTCCACCACCTGGCGACCCGCCCGGACGCCCCCTACGCGGTCGAAGGCCCGTACCTCCTGCGGCACGGCGACCACTGCTACCTCTTCGCCTCGTACGACGCGTGCTGCGCCGGCGTGAACTCCACGTACAGGATCAGGGTCGGCAGGTCCACGAACGTCACCGGCCCGTACGCCGACAGCGCGGGCACCCCGCTGCTGGCGGGTCACGGACGCTACGTCGGTACCGGAGGCGAGTCGGTCTTCAGGGACGAGGGCCGGGACGTCCTCGCCTACCACTACTACGACGCGGAGGACTCGGGCACCCCGAAGCTGGGCCTGAACACCCTGCACTGGACGACGGACGGCTGGCCGATCGTCCGCTAGCGGCGCCGGGCCGCGCCGGCGGCCGTCGCCCCGCGCAACCGCCAACGAAGCCGAACCACCCCATGAAAGGCGACCATGCACACCGCCCGCTTCACCCTCGACCCCGCCTTCACCGTCGGTGAGGTCAACCCCCGGCTCTTCGGATCCTTCGTCGAACACCTCGGCCGCTGTGTCTACACCGGCATCTTCGAACCGGACCACCCCACCGCCGACGACGCCGGAATCCGCACCGACGTCCTGGACCTGGTCCGTGAACTCGGCGTCACCGCCGTCCGCTATCCCGGCGGCAACTTCGTCTCCGGCTACAAGTGGGAGGACTCCGTCGGCCCCGCCGAGGACCGCCCCCGCCGCCTCGATCTGGCCTGGCACTCCACCGAGACCAACCGGTTCGGCCTCTCCGAGTACATCGCCTTCCTGCGGAAGATCGGTCCGCAGGCGGAGCCCATGATGGCCGTCAACCTCGGCACCCGCGGTGTCGCCGAGGCCCTCGAACTCCTGGAGTACGCCAACCACCCCACCGGTACCGCCCTTTCGGATCTGCGGGCCGCGCACGGTGACAAGGACCCCTTCGGCATCCGGCTGTGGTGCCTCGGCAACGAGATGGACGGCCCCTGGCAGACCGGCCACAAGACCGCCGAGGAGTACGGCCGTGTCGCCGCCGAGACCGCCCGCGCCATGCGCCAGATCGACCCGGGCGTCGAACTCGTCGCCTGTGGCTCCTCGGGGCAGTCCATGCCCACCTTCGCGGACTGGGAGGCGAAGGTGCTGGCGGAGACGTACGACCTCGTCGACCACGTCTCCCTGCACGCCTACTACGAGCCGGTCGACGGTGACGTGGACTCCTTCCTCGCCTCCGCCGTCGACATGGAGTCCTTCATCGAGAACGTGGTGGCGACCTGTGACCACGTCGGAGCGAAGCTCAAGTCCAAGAAGAGGATCAACCTTTCCTTCGACGAGTGGAACGTCTGGTACCTCTCCCGCTGGCAGGAGCGGGCCACGACGTTCGCGCAGGACGACTGGCCCGAGGCGCCGAGGCTGCTGGAGGACAACTACAGCGTCACCGACGCCGTCGTCTTCGGCTCACTGCTCATCGCCCTGCTCCGGCACGCCGACCGCGTCACCGTCGCCTGCCTCGCCCAGCTCGTCAACGTCATCGCCCCGATCCTGACCGAGCCGGGCGGCCCGGCCTGGCGCCAGACGACGTTCTTCCCCTTCGCGCAGGCCTCGCGGCACGGCCGCGGACGGGTCCTCGACGTCCGCGTCGACTCACCGACGTACGAGACGAAGAAGTACGGCGAGGCCGACCTGCTGCACGCCACGGCGGTCCGCGCCGACGACGGCGCGGTCACCGTCTTCGCCGTCAACCGCAGCAGTACCGACGCGCTTGCGCTCGAAGTCGTCCTGAGCGGCATCGACCTGAGCACGGTGGAGGAGCACAGCGCCCTCGCGGACGCCGACCCCGACGCCCGCAACACCCTCGGCGATCCGGAGCGGGTCACCCCGCACCCGGTCCGGGGCACGGCTCTCACGGACGGCACCCTGACCGCCGTACTGGAGCCGCTGTCCTGGAACGTGATCCGGCTGACCTGACCTGACCTGACCTGACCTGACCTGACCTGACCTGACCTGACCTGATCTCGCTCCGTGAACGCCCCCGTGGCCGAGTCGTCGGTACGCCGCGGCGGGGGGGGGAGGGGGAGGTGCCGGTCCCGTGGCGGGACCGGCACCGGCCGGTCAGCCCAGCGTGAACCAGGTGCTGCGGGACTTCTGCCACTCGGCGTGGTCGAGGTCCTTCGCCTCGGACCCGTCGCCGTACAGGTCGGCGTCACCGTCGTCGGTGATCAGCTGCACCCGGGCGCCGGACTGGGTGAGGTCGGGGACCGACACGATCGACTCCCAGCCGCCCGCGTCCGTGGTCGGCAGGTCCAGGACCTTCACTGGCTGGTGCGCGGTGTTGCCGTCCCAGGAGTACAGCGCGTACGGATCGGTGTTGTCGTCGGCCGCCCACGAACCGGCCAGGATCAGGAACTGACCCAGGGAGTTGGCGCGGATGTCGCGCACCGACAGGCCGCCGAGGTTCCACTGGACCGGGGTGCCGAACGTGGCGTGGGTGCCGCCGGCGACCTTGTTCATGTTGGTCACCGGCACGACGAGCGCCTGGCCGCCGCTCTGCGGCGGCACCAGCGGGGCACGGAAGCCGACGTAGGCGGTGGTGGTGCTGCCGGGGGCGAACTCCAGACCCTCGACGTTGAATCCGTCGACCGCCTTGGGGATCGAGCCGTCCTCGGCCCCGTCCGCGAAGCCGAAGCGGCCGCCGTTGTCCTCGTCCCACTTCACGAAGTCGTCGCGCAGGGTGTGACCGGCGGTGCCGAAGGCCAGCGCGGTGGAGGCGCCGGAGCCGGTCAGCTTGGTGGTGAAGACCGTGTTGCGGTCCTTCTTGTACTCGCCGTCCTTGTTGTTGCCGAGGGAACCGGTCCAGTACACGGTGCTGCCGACGAGGGTGCCTCCTTCGATGTCCACCTCCTTGTCCGCGTCGAGCGCGTCGTCGAGGTCCCAGGTCTTCACGGGAGCCCCGGAGACGCTGCCGTTGTACAGCCGCAGGGTGTTGTCCTCGTCGTTGGCGACGAGGAGGTAGCCGCCACCCACGGAGACCGCGGCGGAGGCGTCGCTGGCGCCGGTCAGGTAGCGGGCGTCGGCGGAGTGCTGCACGGTCGGCGACGCGGCGTAGTGCAGGGTGGTGGTCGCGGTCTTGCCGCCCAGACCGGTGACCTTCAGCGTGAGATCGGTGTAGCCCTGGCCCCGGGCCGCCACGGTCAGCGTGCGGGTGCCCGCGGTGCCGGTGACCGTGACGTCGGTGGCCGCGGCGACGGTGGACTTGCTGGTCTTCGACACGGCCACGGTGAGGGCGGAGGCGTCGGCGCCGCTCTGGGCGACGGTCACGGTGACGATCGGGTCGGCGGTCGCGCCGACGGCGCCGGAGAGGTAGGACGTGGACAGCTTGATCGTCGGCGTGCCGTAGCTCGCTGCGTGCACGGGCGCGGCGGTTGCCGCTGCGGACATCAGCACGGTTGCGGTGGCGAGCGCCACCCTGCGCACGGACAGCGGAGAAGCAGGGGGTATCGAGCGCACGGTCGGTTCCTTTCGGCGACACGTCCTGACGCATCCGGCCACAGACGGCGTCGGATGCCGTCGAGCAGAGTTCAACGCGCCGCTCAACAAAGGGCCGCGGTCATGGGTCGGGCAGGCGAACAGCAGCCGTCAGATGATCTTCGAGGTGCGGCCGTGACGGTGAACATCGCACGGATGAAGGGGAGTTATCGAAGGCCGAGAGGACGGATGCCGCCTTGACGCGTGTCACGTGAGACATGGCTGGAATCGTTTGTCGGTTTGGAGGGTGACGGCGCAACGCCGGGTGAACCGCGGTGGTCCAGGTGCCGGAATGACTTCCGAATCCGGTGGAACTCCCGAAGCGCACCCAAGGGGAAGAGGGGGTGCTTCGGGAGCCGCGTGGCCGTCGCCGCGCTCCTTGCCGGTCCGTGGTCCGTGAGGTTGGAGTGACACCGTGAGCAAGGTAGGGGTGTGGAGGGGACAGCTCTCTTCAACACGCCGCTCGGTGCGCTGATCGCCTGGACCGCGTCCGCCTTCTTCGAGCGGCGCCGCCGGCTGAGGGGCAGCATGCAGCGAGCGAGGGAGGACCGTCGGTCCGCCTACCCAGCGTTCCTCGTCGCCACGGCGGCGGGCGAGACGTCGATGGACGTAGCCCGGGGCCATGACAACGACGCGACCGCGTCCGCCCGATCCGGCACCGTACTGCGGGACAGCAGTGTGCTCTTCCGCAGGCGGGAACCCTCCCTGGTCGCCGACGAGTCGGTGCTGGACGAGGTCACTCGTACGGTCGCTCTGCTGCGAACGTACCGTGATGTCGTCGCCCAGGGCCTGCTCTTCGAGGCCGAGGAGGTCCAGCAGGCCCGCGCCGCCTTCGATGAGCGGCGGGACCGGTTGACACGGGTGATGCGAGAGTCGCTGTAAAGGGCACTTGCTGCCCGCCATGCGCGGGCAGGCCCAACAGGACGGCAGCCACCCCACTCTGCCCAAGTGCCGGTCGGCGGAGCTGCCGTCAGGCGGACTGTTCCTTGTCCTGGTCGGCCTCCGCGGTCGGCTTCGGGGCTTCGGGTGCGGTGTAGAAGACGGACGTGCCCTGCTTGCTGCGGTGGGCCTGGTTCTTGGCCACGAGTCCCTCGAGCGTGGTACGCACGACCGTCGCCTTGATGGTGCGCTCGGGGTGTGCCTGCCCCAGGGCGTTGGTGATCTCGGCCGCGGAGCGCGGTTCGGCCTGCGCGTTGAGGTACTCGCGGACGATGTCGACGAGTGTGGGCCGCGAGGTCGGCGTGACCGCGGCCGCGGCCTCGGTCTCGCTCTTCTTGGCGCTCGACTTGCTGCCGGCGGCGGTGGACTTCTTGGTCCGCGGTGTCTTGGCCGCGGCCGCCTTGGTCGTGCTCGCCTTGGCCGTGCCGGCCTTGGCGGCGGTCTTCGTGCGGGGAGCGGGCACCGCGGCGGCGGGCTCGGACACCGGCTCGGCCGGCGCCGCCGAGACGCCGAGGGCCTGCCGGACGTTCTCCAGGACGGAGTGATCCTGCTGGAGAACGGCCAACTGCTCCTGCAGCGCGGCGATTTCGCTGCCGATGCGCTCCTGCTCCTTGAGGTTGCGCTCAAGGTCACCTGCCACCTGAGTGGCGTACTGCGATGTCAATCCGGTGGTCCCGGCGGTGGTTTCGGACATGATGCTAATGATGCTCACAACCCTTCGTGTGCCTGGAGGCCGCGTGAGGCAGGCTCGCAGGCGTATGCGGAACCAAATGCGTGTGCCATCTCGGCTGGTTCGGTAAAGGCGGCAGCAATTACTGAAGCACAGCCGTGTTGTAGCGATACTACGGAAGACAGCTGTGTGTTGTTCGCTTTCGGCATGGCCGAGAATCAACTCGCCTCGTCGATGACGATTCCGGACCACGGCAGCGTCCCGCCGAAACACCACTTCGTGAAGAGCCGACCTGTGTCGTCAAAGACGCGAAGGTGGTCTGGACCATCGCGCTGCCGAGCTCTGTTCATGGCGAGCGCCGGTCATGTGGTGTGTTCCGTCGGCACACATGTTTGTGGCATTCCTGGTTGTCGGCCATGAAGGCCGACAGGAGTGAAGATGGAAGAACACAGTTGCCCTGTCGGGGTGCCCTCGAGGCGCCCAGGAGACCGGGTGACCAGCGGCTCTGCGGCCTCCTGGGCGGGTCAACCGCCCCCGGACCTGGAGCAGAGGAGAGCCCTTATGAATGACTTCGTTCAGCGACTGCGCGCGTCACCCGACGCGGCGGCCCACGCTCCGGCACGGTCCACCGCCTTTGCCGCCGACTTCGGTCTGCTTCTCATCCGACTCACTTTCGGTCTGCTGATGGCAGGGCACGGCGCCCAGAAAGTCTTCGGTCTGTTCGGCGGCGACGGCCTCACCGCCACCGGCAAGGGCTTCGCCGCGCTGGGGTACCGGCCTGGCAAGGTCTATGCCGCCATCGGCGGGGCGTCCGAACTCCTGGGAGGTCTCGGCCTGGCTCTCGGACTGTTCACGCCGCTGGCGGCGGCCGCCTTGATCGGCGTGATGATCAACGCCATGGCGACCGTCACCGGGGCCCACGGTTTGTGGGAAACCGAGGGAGGCATCGAGTACAACCTGTGCATCGCCGTCGTCGCCTTGGCCATCGCCGCCATCGGCCCCGGAAAGCTGGCCCTGGACCGCCCCTTCCGCTGGGGCAAGGGGGGCTGGCTCGAAGCCGCTCTCGCCTTGTTCCTCGGTGGCATCGGCGCCGCCATCGTGCTGATCCTCTGACCGGGATCACCCGCTCGACAACCAGTGACTGGTTACTTGACGCACCACGGGTCGTGGCTGGTCTCAGGTGGGGGGCAGGCGGGTGCCGATGACCACGCTGAGGTCTGCTGCCAGGCGGATTTCGGTTGCTCGGAGTCCGGGGTGTTCGAACCAGTGCAGTCGCGGCGCGTCGGGGGCGCCGTCGAAGTGGGGCGGCCATGACGTGGCCGGAGTGAAGTCGTCGATCACCACCGTGCCGCCGGCGGTGAGCAGGCGAGCGGGGTCCGCGGCGCCGTCGCCCTTGGCCTGACCACCGCCGTCGAGCACGAGCAGGTCGTACGGGCCGTGCTCTTCGATGCGTCGCCAGTCGCCGTGGAGCACCTCGACGTGGTCGTGGTCCCGGAAGACCTCGGCGGCGATGCGGGCTCGTTCGGGGTCACGTTCGACGCTGGTCAGTCGCGTTCCCGGGACCGCGCCGGAAGCCAGCCAGGCCAGGCCCACACCACAGCCTGTTCCGGTCTCCGCGATGTTGTGGGGCGCGCCCGCCGCCAGCACCTGGAGCAGACGTCCCTGTTCCGGTCGGCAGGAGAAGGCGAATCCGTGCCTGCGCGCCGCCTCGACGGCCCGCTGGACGAGCGCGGGCAGTGTGTCGTCGTTCTGGTGGGCGTCGGTTCCCTGAAGCGACATGGCGAGCATTATGCAGCCGTGCAGCCGTGCAGCCGTGCAGCCGTGCAGCCGTGCAGCCGTGCAGCCGTGAGCCGGCGTCGGCGGTGGTGGGTGAGGGGCCGGCTAGCCTTGCGGCAGGTCGGGGTCCTGGTCCTGCTCCTGGTAGGAGTACCGCTGCCCCCGCCAGGGGTCGGCGACGTTGTGATAGCCGCGTTCCTCCCAGAAGCCGCGCCGGTCAGCGGTCATGTACTCGATGCCGCGCAGCCACTTGGGGCCCTTGTAGCCGAAGAGGTGGGGGACCACCAGGCGAAGCGGAAAGCCGTGTTCGGCGGTGAGGGGCTCGCCGTTGTGGTGGGTGGCCATGAGGGTCCGGGAAGAGGTGAAGTCGCTCAGCCGGAGGTTGGCGGAGTAGCCGTACTCCGCCCAGGCCATGACGTGTGTGACGTCCGGCGCCGGTGGGACCAGGGCCGGTATCGCGGTGGCGGGGATGCCGTACCACTCGTGGTCGGTGGAGGTGGGGCCGCTCGCGCAGTGGAGGTCCGCGACGACCGTCGCGCGGGGCAGTGAGGTCAGCTCGTCGAAGGTCCACTCGTGCACGTCGCCGGAGGCGGTGGCGCCGAAGACGCGCAGGTTCCAGCGTTCGGGGCGGAAACGCGGCACGGGGCCGTAGTGGGAGACCGGCCAGCCGTGCACATGACGCTGGCCGGGTGGAATGCGAAGGGCGGCGCTCGACGTGCCGGGCCCGCTGGAAGGGTCGCTCGCCACTGTGCGCTCCCTCTTCGTCGGCCGCCGGTCTGCTCCCCGGTCTTCCCGAGCAGCGTAAAGGTTCATGTCGTGTGATGCCGCGGGCGGGGTTCCGGATGGTCCACGGCATCGGGTGCGTCGCGTCGCGGGCCGGCCGTCCCCCTTCGCGTGGCGGGCTCACACCGTCGCGAGGGAGACCTCGGTCGACTTCAGCAGGGCGACGACCGAGGATCCGGCCCGGAGCCCGAGATCGGTGACGGCCTCCTCGGTGATCGCGGCGGTCAGCTCACCGCCGTCGACCGTGACCTTCACGGACGCCATGGCGCCGCCGGTGGTGACGTCGGTGACCGTGCCGGGCAGCTGATTGCGGATGGACAGGCCCTGCACCGGGCCGGTGGCGAGGGCGACCTCGGTGGCCTTGACCAGGGCACGTACGGCGGAGCCCTCGACGAGGCCCAGCTCCCTCACGGACTCCAGCGTGACGGCCGCGGTGAGGTCCTGACCGCCGTCGAGGCGTACTTTGACCGTCGCCATGACCGCGCCGGGGTTGATCGCGGTGACGGTGCCGGGGATCTGGTTGCGGATGCTCAAGCTCATGGCGGCACACCTCATGGCTGTCGGGGGCGGGCGGCGGCCGGCCGGGTGCCTGCCGTCAGCTCAAACTAACCGGACCGGGAGTGAACGGCGGGCAGCCCTTCCCATCCGCCAGGTACGTGTCCGACGGACGCTCGCACATGAGAGGTGAGAGGTGTCCGTGCGTTCCGACTCCACCGGACACGCACCGAAACCCGACGCGCGCCGAAACCCGACGCGCACCGAAACCCGACGCGCACCGAATCCGGACACCTGCCGCACCGGGCACGGCGCACCCGGACACCCCGCCCCACCCGGACATGCACCGGACCCGGACACCCCGCCCACCCGGACACGCGCCGCCCACGGACCACGCGCCCCGCCGACGCCGCGGAACCGCGTCCACATCGACATCGGGCCGTCACCGCTCCCGGTCGACGCCTTCGCCCGCGAAGGTTAGTATCCGCCCCCAAGTACTGCTGAAGTGACGGCTGTTGCTTCATGGACTGACGGGCGCCGTCCGCGGACGGCCGTGCCGGACCGCCCCGCGGGAGACCGCCGAGCGGCGCCGCGCACCGCACCGACCGCCGGCCGCGCCACCCCCCACCCGCGCACCACCGCTCGCACGCAGAGGACCCATGCCGAACAACAGAATTGTCCAGTACCTGACAGGAGTGGCGTCGGCCGTGCTCCTGCTGGCCACGGCTCCGGGGGCGGTCGCCGCCGCCCCGGGAGCCGAGGGCCCCACCGCACGGACCGCCGCCGCGGCGGCAGCCGCCTGGCAGCCGCCCCTTTCGACGCGGGGCCGGTACATCGTCGACGCGGCCGGAAACCGCTTCCGGCTGAAGTCGGCCAACTGGGACGGCGCGCAGGGATCCTGGACGGGCAGTGGCGACATCACCGATCCCGCCGGCCATCACGCCGGCCAGAACTCCTACGGCATACCCCTCGGCCTGGACCGAGTTCCCCTGACCGGACTGCTCGCCGATTTCCACGCACTCGGCATCAACAGCATCCGGCTGCCCTTCTCCAACGAGATGATCCACACCACCGCCGCCGTGCCGGACGCCGCGGTCGTGGCCAATCCGCAGTTGCGCGGCAGGACGCCGTTGCAGATCTTCGACTCCGTGGTGGCCGCTCTCACCCAGGACGGTTTCGCGGTCGTCCTCAACAACCACACCAACACTTCCCGCTGGTGCTGCGGCATCGACGGCAACGAGCGGTGGAACAGCGGCCAGGACACTCGACGCTGGGCCGACGACTGGGTCTTCATGGCCCGCCGCTACGCCTCCGACCCCCGCGTGGTGGGCGCCGACCTCTACAACGAGGTACGCCGGGACATCCTGGACGATCCCAACTGGGGCGCGGGCGACGCCCACGACTGGTACGCGGCCGCCCAACTCGCCGCCGACCGTATCCTCACCGAGGCCAACCCCGACCTGCTCATCGTCATCGAGGGGATCAACTGGACCGGTCTGCCCGTCGACGGCCTCCCGCACGGCCGACCCGCACTCACCCCGGCACGTACGCTCTCGCACACCCTCGTGGCCTCCGACAAGCTGGTGTATTCGGCACACTTCTACGGTTACACGGGACCACGGCACAGCGGTGCGACCGGCATCGGCGAGACCCACGACGCCCGCTACCAGGACCTCACCCTCGACGAACTCCACCAAGCCCTCTACGACGAGGCCTTCTTCGTCTCCGAGGAGGCCGGCCGGCACTTCACCGCACCCCTGTGGATCAGCGAGTTCGGCATCGGAGCCAACGAGACCGGCGGCGCGGCCCGCACCTGGTTCGGCAACGTGACCGACTACTTCGCAGACCACGACGTGGACTTCGCGTACTGGCCACTGGTCGGATGGGAGGGCCACGACGACTGGGCCCTGCTGCGCTATGACACCGACGGCCACAGGCACGGTCTCCTCGACCAGACCGACTGGCGCAACGCCGGATGGACCCGCCTCATGACCTACCCGACCCGCACCGGGTCCGTCGCCGCGGTGCCCACCTGGCACATGCTCGCCACCGACCACGGCGACTACGTCCAGTCGCTGCGGGTACGGGCCGGCGGAGACTGGGACCAGGGCGCCTCCAAGGCCGCCTGCCCCGACGGGTCCCGGCTGATCGGCCTCGGCCACACGGCGGGCCGGGGACTGTGCACCGACGTCACCGCGGGTGACCTCCGCGCCGCGACCAGCACCCAGACGGTCGTCACCGACGAACGCAACGTCCCGCAGGGCGGCGACTGGGCCTCGGGCTACACCAAGTTCCAGTGCCCCTCCGGCTCCTTCCTGATCGGCTACAGCCGCCGCGCCGGCCGTGTGTCGGCGGCCCTGTGCGCCCCGGCCCGCACCTCCCTGGGTGTCACGGGCCGGACCGTGTGGTTCGACCGGTCCGACAACCGGCCCGCCGGTGCCTCCGGTGGGGACTTCGCCCACGGGGACTACAAGGGCCAGTGCGCGGACGACGAGTACGCCGCCGGGATCGCGTTCACCACACGGGTGGGCAGCACCGCGGGACCCGCGGCGCTGCTCTGCCGCCGCCTGTCCTGACGGGCGTGCCTCGGCCGGGTGGCGGTGCCGGATCGGCTTCCCCTGGCCGAGGCTGAGCCCCGCCCCGACAATGGCCGAATGGCACGTGAATCAGGCTCACGGATCCCTCAGGGGTCCGTGAGCCCCGGACATTACGGTGAGCACCTGTTCCGCCCGCAGGACGAGGGCGAGGCGGAACGGATCGACCTCGGCGCGCTCGTGTACGACGCCACGACGATCGCGCGGCTGCGGCAGCTGGGGGCCGGCCCCGGCTGGCGCTGCCTCGACGTGGGCGCCGGAACCGGCACGGTGGCGCGCTCACTGCTGCGGGAAGCGCGCGTCACCGAGGTCGTGGCGGTGGACCGGGACATCCGCTTCCTCACGGGCGAGCCCGTCGCGGGGCTGACCGCGGTCGAGGCGAATGTGACCTCCGACCGCATCGAGCAGGGTCTCTTCGATCTCGTGCACGCCAGGTTCGTGCTGATGCACCTGCCGTCCCCCGCCGCGATGGTCGAGCGGCTCGCCGGGCTGCTCAAGCCGGGGGGCGTCCTCGTGCTGAGCGACACGGTCGACCTGACCGGCGACGATGCTCCCGACTCGCCGTACACCCTGGCCATGCGGGCGATGTGGCGGGGGCTGCGTGCGTCGATCGGCACCGACGTCTCGTGGGTACCGCGTCTTCCCGAGCTCATGCTGGCCGCCGGGCTGGACTCCGTGGCCGCCGAGATCCATGTGCCGCCCCTGACGCCGGGCAGTCCCATCAGCCGGTTCTGGGCCCGGACCTGGGACAGGTCACGTGCCGCGATGGTGGCGACGGGCCTGGTGGACGACGCCGCGATCGACGAGGCCGTGCGCCGGCTGGATTCTCCGACGTACGCCGGACTGTCTCCCGGGATGCTGACCGGGTGGGGCTGGAAGCCCGTGGTGTAGCCCGTACCGGATCTCCTGCCGCCCTCGGGCGACGTGAACCGGCCCGGCGCCCCGACCTGGTGACATGTGTTCACTATGGTGACCTTCTGCGTGGATCCTCCGTGGATGGGATGGAGCTGGTCGTGGCGTTCGCCGAGTCGGCCGGAGACGGGAAGGCGCCCCCTCCTGAGCCGACGGCGGACTCCGGGCGGCGACGGTCCCTGGCGCCGCTGCTGGCGGTGTGCGCCGGGTATTTCATGGTGATCCTGGACGTGACGGTCATCAACGTCGCCGTGCCGGTGATGGGCCGCGAACTGTCCGCCTCGCTCACGGGCATCCAGTGGATCACGGACGGCTACACCATGGTCTTCGCGGGCTTGCTGATGACCGGGGGAGTGCTGGGCGACCGGCTGGGCAACCGCCGGGTCTTCTGCTGGGGCGTACTGGTGTTCACCGTGTCATCGGCCGCGTGCGCGTTCGCCCCGAGTACCGCGTTCCTGGTGGTGGCCCGTTTGGTGGAAGGGCTCGGGGCGGCGCTGATCGTGCCCGGCTCCCTGGCCCTGCTCCAGCAGACCTACCCGACGCCGGCCGAACGGTCGCGGGCATTCGGGCTGTGGGGCTCGATGGCGGGGGTCGCGGCTTCCGCCGGGCCGTTGCTGGGCGGAGTGCTGGTCTCCACGGTGGGCTGGCGATGGGTCTTCCTCGTCAACCTTCCGGTCGGGGCGCTCTGCCTGCTGCTGACCCTGCGCCATGTGACGCCCTCGCCCCGGCGCGGCGCCCGGACGCTGGACTGGCCGGCGCAGTGCGCGATCGTGGCGGCGGTGGCCCTGCTGACCAGCGCGCTGAACGAGGCCGGGCGGCGCGGCTGGTCGGATCCGGCCGTTCTCGCCGGACTGGGCCTGGCCGCGCTGGCAGCCGCCGGGTTCGCGGTGCGCGAGCGGCTGGCGCGCTCCCCGGTCCTTCCGCTGCGCCTGCTGCGCTCTCGCGCGATGAGCGGCACAGCCCTCATCGGTTTGCTGTTCAACTTCGGCTTCTACGGCATGGTGTTCACCGCCAGTCTCGACTTCCAGCACCAGCGTGGCTTCAGCGCGCTGAAGACCGGGGTGGCGCTGTTCCCGGCGGTGGCGATGACCATGTTCGCCTCGGTGCTGTCGGGGCGGCTGACCCGCCGCACCGGCGACCGTCCGCTGGTGGTCCTGGGCATGCTGGTGGCCGCGCTGGGGCTGGCGGGCTGGGCCGCGGCGGGAGCAGAGCCCGACTACTGGCTGCTGGTGGTTCCGATGATGGCCGCGGGGTTCGGCACCTCCTTCGCCCTGACCGGTGCGACCGCCACCGTGATGGGCGCGGCGCCGCCGGAGTACTCGGGAGCCGCCTCCGCCCTGTTCAACACCGCCCGCCAGATCGGCAGCGCCACCGGCGTGGCACTGGGAGGCAGCCTGCTCGCCACCGGAACCGACTACGGCACCGGTTTGCGTACCAGCATGGCCGTCGGCGCGCTCGCCTACCTGATCTCCGCAGGGTGCGCGGGGCTCTGCGTGCCGACGAGGCGCGAGGAGGCGTAGGGCGGTCGATCCGGCCGCCGGACGTCGCGCGCTCGCGGCGTCACACCGGGGGAGGTCACCGTAGCCGCCGACGAGAGCCGAGTCCCCTGCCGGCCGATCTGCGCGGCCCGCTCAGCCCGCTCAGCCCGCTCAGCCCGCTCAGCCCGCTCCGCCCGCTCCGTCCGCCCGCTCCGCCCGCCCGCCCGGGGCGGCCGTCCGGTCCGCTGCCGCCACGGCACCGCCGCACGGCTGCCGGGAGGGACGCATGGCGGAAGGCAACTCCGTTGCGAAAGTGGCCAGTTCATCACCGTCCGGCGCGGAGGACCCCGCGCGCGGAGCCGCGGCGGACCGTGTGCAGCGGCGGCGGACCGTGCGTACGACAGGTCGAGCCGCGGTCGGCGAGATGCTCCGGATGCCGCCGCCCGGTGCGCTCACGGACCCTCTGACGTGCGCTTTTATACCATTTTGTCGCCCAAGGTGACGAGTGGCGGGTGCGGGATTAGGCTTTTCGTGTGAAAGCCGCGACGCGCGGTACGCCGGTCGACTAGGTTCCACGACCACGCGGAACCCGGTCAGCGTCCATCCGCGAGACCTTGCGCCTGGGCCTGAGGAAATTCGGCCGTCAGGGGCGTACGTCCGAGCGCGTCGTGGGTGAGCCAAGACGCCGCTGTATGCCTTTCCGTTTGCGGTGGCGCCGTCCGCCTCGCGCATCCGTTTGGTGCCGCGAGAGACGATGAGAGGTACTTTCCCATGCGATCACAACGCGCGAGGCGCGTCTTCGCGATGTCCGCCGCCGGCCTGCTGATGGCTGGTGGTGCCGCGATCGGCGCAGCGGGCACCGCTTCTGCGAGTCCGTCTCACGACTACAGCTACAGCAGCTACAACCACGACCGTGGAGGATCCAACTGGGACGATGACGATTACGGCTACGGCGGGGGCGGCAACCACGGCGGCGGCGGCTACGGCGGCGGCGACCACGGTGGCGGCGGCCACGGCGGCGGCGGCCATGGCGGCGGCGGTGGCGGTCACGGCGGCGGCGGTGGCGGTCACGGCGGCGGCGGTGGCGGCGGTCACGGCGGCGGCGGCGGTGGCGGCGGTCGGTGACCGTAGCGCCTGATCCCCGACAGGGGTGACGGAATTCAGGCGACTCCGTCAGTGAGTCGCACCTGGGGTCGGTTTGGGGCCCAGAGCCCCGAACCGACCCTCTTATGTCGTCCGTCGGGGGTGGTGAGGTTCGTCCTCACTGCCTGAGGTCGGCCATCAGAGCACGCATGTCCTTGATCATGGCCTGCTCGTACGGGGTCACGTCGGGGACGTCCTGCCCGTCACCGGCCTCGGCGGCGGAGTCTTCGCTGTCGTAGTAGCGGTAGGCGGAGAGGCTCAGTGACAGCACCACTCCACCGTCCAGGACTCGCAGCTCCACGTTCCCGAGGTCCCGGGTGATCAGGTACGCCTTGTCGCCGAGGCGCGGAAGGGCTTCGACGTTTTCTTCCGGTACGACGCCGAGGTCGCTCACCCGTAGCCGCGCCTCGAACTCGGCCCCGGGGTCGGTCTCCTTGTGGAGTGCCACCGTGATGCCCACCGTGTAGTCGAGGAACGACCCGTTCCCGGACCGCTCGGTCCCGGGCCGCGACCGAAGGGGTATGAAGCACTGGACCTGGTCGAGGGCAGGGTGTCTCACCAGCCCCGAATCGTTCATGCCGGCGGAATCCCTCGGCGAGATCGCCGCCCCTATCGATGCCAGTTGCACGGACGGACAGAGATCCTGCGCGAGCCGGTACCCGCGGGCGTCCGGCGTCTGTTCGCCCAGTCCGTAGACGAAGACCGCGGCCGCCCAGAGGGCCGATGCGGTCACCACCCCGCTGAGCGCCCACAGCCACGGCCTTCCAGGTCGGTGCCGGTAGAGCGGTTCCCGATCGAGGTCGCCCACCACCTCGCGGACTTCCATCGCGCCGAACTCCCCCACCATCTCAGGCTCGGAAATCATGACGCTCTCCTTCGACCGTGCCCGTGTGTGTCCGGGTGATCGTAGAGCCGGGCACCACCCCGTCGAGCAGGCGGGCGGCGGGTGCCCCACGGCTGCCCGGGGCGACGGGGGGATCGACCACTGACCAGGGCCACATGTGGGGAAGGGCGTCCCGCACACCCGTTCGCAAGGAGGAGGATCATGGACATCAGGGGTTCGACTGCCTTGGTCACCGGTGCCAACCGCGGCATCGGGCTGGCCTTCGCGCAGGCGCTGCTCGATCACGGCGCCGTCAAGGTGTACGCCGGTGTCCGGGATCCGGAGACCGTCCGGGACCCGGGGCTCGTCGCGCTGCGCCTGGACGTCACCGACGAGGAGCAGGTCGCGGCGGCCGCGGCCGCCGCCGGTGATGTCAGCATCGTCATCAACAACGCCGGGGTCGTCGGCGGTCCGTCCCTCCTCGAAGGGTCGTTCGACGGTGCCAGGCGCGAGATGGAGGTGAACTATTTCGGCACCTGGGCCGTCTCGCGGGCGTTCGCGCCCGTACTGGCCGCCAACGGTGGCGGAGCGCTCGTCACCATGCTCTCCGTGGCCTCGTGGGTGGCCAACAGGGCGCTCCCGAGCTACGCGGCCTCCAAGTCCGCCCAGTGGTCACTGACGAACGCCTTTCGGCTGGCGCTGCGCGAGCAGGGCACGTTGGTGGTCGGTGTGCACGCCGGCTACGTCGACACCGATCTGACGGCGGGCATCGACTCGCCCAAGATCCTCGCGGCCGACGTGGCCGAGATGACCATGGCGGCGCTGCTCGCCGACGAACCCGAGGTGCTGGTCGACGAGCGCACCCGCCAGGTGCGCGCCGCGCTCTCGGGTGACCTGGAGACCCTGTACGCCGATCGGTGACCACCTCGGTCGGCCACTGTCCCGTCGTTCGAACCACCTCGGTCGGCCACTGTCCCGTCGTTCGAACCACCCCGGTCGGCCACTGTCCCGTCGATCGGACCACCCCGGTCGGCCACTGTCCCGACCGGTGAGACGACCTTCCGTGCTCGACCCGCTCGGGGGGGCCGGTGCACGCGGTGCTCAGCGGGCCGGGCTGTCCAGCCGGGCCCGCTCCTTCGCCGCGTGCACGGCGGACGTGAGGCTCTCGATGTCGTACGCACCATGGTGGCGGCGCCCGTTGACGAAGAAGGTCGGCGTCCCCGAGACCCCGCTCAGATCGGCGGACTCGACGTCCTCGGAGACCCGTGCGGCGGCCGCGTGCGTGCGCATCGTCTTGTGGAAGCGGTCCGTGTCGAGGCCGAGCCGCTGGGCGTAACGAACCAGGTCGGGTGCTCGGAGCTCGCCCTGATGCTCGAGCAGCAGATCGTGCATCTCCCAGAAGGCGCCCTGTTCGGCGGCCGCCTCGGCCGCCTCGGCGGCGAGGCGGGCGTGCGGGTGCACGTCGTCGAGCGGGAGATGGCGCCAGACGTAGCGGACGTCGCCGAAGTCGGCGAGCAGCTCACGGATGATGGGTTCCGCCTGACCGCAGAAGGGGCATTCGAAGTCGGCGAACTCCACGACCGTGACCGGCGCGTCCTGCGGGCCTCGGACATGGTCGCGGTGGGTGTCGACCGGTGGGACCAGGTCGACGATGCTCTCCCCGGTGCCGAGCAGGGCGCGGGTGCGCGCCTGCCCCGGGAGGTGCCCGACGACCCAGGTGACCAGCCAGGTCATGGCGAAGGCGCAGACGACCGCGCTCAGCACGCCGACCTTGGCCTGGGTGAGCTGTTCTCCGGAGAAGGCGAGGGTCGCGATCAGCAGGGAGACGGTGAAGCCGACCCCCGCGATGGCCCCTCCGGCGGTGATCGCGCCCCAGCCCACCGGCGGCCGCAGGCGCCCGCGGCTGAGCCGTGTGACCAGCCACGAGGCACTGAAGATGCCGACGGGCTTGCCCAGTACGTAGCCGAGCAGGATGCCCAGGGTGATCGGGGAGGTGAACGCGTCGGCCAACTGACCGCCCTTGATGGTGATCCCGGCGTTGGCGAGGGCGAACAGCGGCACGATCACATAGCTGGTCCACGGGTGCAACATCCGCTGGAGCCGCTCGTTCGGCGAGAGCGCCGAGGCGAGACCGAGTCGCACGGACCGTTCCAGCTCGGGCGTCGGCTGCTCGCGGAACAGCCGGAACAGCCCGCTGGCCCGCTCCAGGTCGCTGCGGCTGGCCGGGTACGCGTAGGTCAGCAGACCCATGGCCAGTCCGACGACGACGGGGTCGACGCCGGACACCTGTACGGCCACCCAGGTCGCGAGGCCCATCACTGTGTACACCAAGCCCCGCCGGACACCCGCGGCCCGCAGCACGAAGATGACGGCGAACAGGGCGAGAGCCGTGCCCAGGAAGGGCCAGTCGATGGGGCCGCTGTAGGCGACGGCGATGACGACCAGGGCCACGAAGTCGTCGACCACGGAGACGGTGAGGATGAAGACCCGCAGCCCCGCGGGCAGTCGTCCGCCGAGCAGCGCCAGCATCCCGAGCGCGAAGGCCGTGTCGGTCGACATGGCCACGCCCCAGCCGTGCGCGGCGGGGCTCCCCGCGGTGAGCGCCAGGTAGATGAGGACCGGAACGAGCATGCCGGCCAGTCCGGCGATCACCGGCAGGGTGACCCTTCTGCGCTCGCGCAGTTCCCCCATGTCGAATTCGCGTCGTGCCTCCAGCCCCACGACGAGAAAGAACAGGGTCATCAGGCCGCTGTTCACCCACTCGCGCAGACCCAGCGACAACCCGCTCGTGCCCAGGTGGACGGAGAGCTCCGTCTCCCAGAACGCCTCGTAGGCGCCGGGAGCGATGTTCGCCCAGGCCAGCGCGAGGAGCGCGGCCGTGAGCAGGACGGAGGCGCTGCCGGTCTCCGTCCGGAGGAAGTCGCGCAGGGGGGTGTGCAGGGACGGGCCGCACTCGGTCTGCCCGTTCATCCGGGGCGCCGGCGGCGGCATGCTCATCTTCTGTTCCTCCCACTCGCGTGCCTGCGGCCGGATCGACGCGGTCGGGACCCGGCGTGGATGCGAAGGGGACGCATCGCGACATCCTTGATCGTCTCGAAACCGGTGATTCACCGATCAAGGTAGCCGCCCGGGAGGGGGGAGGCCATTCGAAGTCGAATACGCGTTCGCCTTACGTCACCACAAGTACGTACGGCCGCTCCCGCAGGCATGAACGCCAGCCCTCACAGGCATGTACGCCCGCTCCCACAGGCACGTACGCCCGCTTCCACAGGCACGCACGCACGCTCCCACAGGGACGCAAGGCCGCTCCCATGACATGTACGTCAGCGCAGGAACCTACGTCACCACAGGAGCGCCAGGACCAGGATCAGCGCGGCGGGCGGAGCCATCGTGGCCAGATGGGTGAACAGGGCCCGCACCATGCCCAGCAGGGAGAACAGCATCAGCCCGCCCGCGAGCCGGCAGCCGAAGATCTGGCCAGCGAGACGCCGGGCCGCGAACTCCTCCGCCGGAGTGGTGGCCTGGAAGGCGAGTATCCCGCCGATCATCATCAGGAAGAGCACGCCGCACAGCAGCAGGTTGCCCTCCCCGACGATGACGGCGGCCGGTCTGTCCGCCCGACGTGCTTGTCTCCAGAGACCTATGGCGCTCATGGGCAGGGGAGCATGTCCAGGTTCAGGACAGGTCGATCGGTCCGGCGCGGTCGATGAAGCGGCCCGAGCCGGAGCCGGGCCCCTCGGTCGCCAGCGCGACGATCGCGTCGGTGCCCTCGGTGACGGACTGGGGGCCGCTGTGGCCGTTGAGGTCCGTTGCCGTGTAGCCGGGGTCGGCGGCGTTGACGCGAATGTCCGTCAGCCCCTTGGCGTACTGGGTCGTCAGCATGGTGAGGGCCGCCTTCGAGGCGGTGTAGAGCGGTGCGACGACGGTGGACTCGACCCGCGACGGATCGTGGGTGAGGGTGAGCGACCCCATGCCGCTGCTGACGTTGACGATGACGGGGTCCGGTGAGCGGCGCAGCAGCGGGAGGAACGCGGTGGTCGTCCGGACCACGCCGAACAGGTTGACGTCGAAGACCCCGAGGGCGTCCGCGCCGGTCAGCTCGGCGGGATCGCCGTGCGGACCGGACACGCCGGCGTTGTTGACCAGGACGTCGATCACGCCTTCGTGTGCGGCGACGTCCGCGGCCGCGGCGGCGACGGACGCGTCGTCGGTGACGTCGATACGGACGAAGCGCGCGCCCAGCGCGGCGGCGGCCGCGGCACCCAGCCGGGGATCGCGGGCTCCCATGATCACGGTGTGACCGAGTCCGATGAGGCGGCGGGCGGCCTCGTGGCCGAGACCCTTGTTGGCTCCGGTGATGAACGTGGTGGTCATGCGTCGATGGTCCCCACCGCACCGGTCCTCTGCCAGGGACGCTCCGACCGTAGGAACGGCGATACCACCCTCTGGAGCGATGCGGCAGGATGGACGACATGGTGACGCTGGAGGGGGCCGGACTGGGCGCGACGATCCGGGCCTGGCGGGAGCGGCTGTCCCCGTCGACGGTGGGACTGTCGTCCGGCCGCCCGCGCCGCGCCGTCGGGCTGCGCCGCGAGGAACTCGCCGAACGCGCCGGTGTGTCGGTGGACTACGTCGTGCGCCTGGAGCAAGGACGGGCCACGGCTCCGTCGGCCCAGGTCGTCGCCTCCCTCGCGCGCGCCCTGGGCCTGAGCGCCGCCGAACGCGACCACCTCCACCGCCTGGCCGGACTGGTCGCCCCGGATGACACCCCGATCCCCGATCGCATCCCGCCGGGCGTGCACCGCGTGCTGAACCGGCTCGGGGATGTCGCGGTCGCCGTGTTCGCCGCGGACTGGCAGCTGATCTGGTGGAACCACGGCTGGGCCGCGCTGGTCGGCGACCCGTCCACCTCGCCCCCGGAACTGCGCAACTTCGCGCGAGAGAGATTCCCGGTCGGTTCCGACCAGGCGCGCATCGCCTCGTGGCCGGTGCACGTGCACAACAGCGAGGAGTCCGACCGTGCCATCGTGTCCGACCTGCGCCGCGCCTCCGGTCGCCATCCCCACGACACGCGTCTGGCGGAGCTGATCCGGGTGCTCACCGAAGGCAGTCCGACCTTCGCCCGGCTGTGGGCGAGCGGCACGGTGGCCGCACACCGCGAGGACCGCAAGACGATCGAGCATCCCGGGGTCGGGCTCGTGGAAGTGGACTGCGATGTCCTGACGGACGGTGATTCCGACCTGAAGATCGTGGTCCTGACCGCGGCGCCCGGCAGCGTGGACGAGGCCAGGCTGAAGCTCGCCATGGCGTCGTCGGAGGCGCCGGACGGCCGAGTGGGCCGGAGTTGAGTCACCCGAAGGGCTCGTCGGGGAAGTCGCAGCGGCTGGGCCACTGAGGGTGGCCACCGAGGCGGCCTACTGAGGGCGACCCACCGAGAGGGATGGTCTATACCTATTGACGCGGCGGGAGTCCAGCCGGTCCCATAGGGAAGGTCCGTCACATCTCGCGGGAGGGACCGCTAGTGAGACAGCGTCACAGAACGACCCGGCTGTTCGGTTCGCTGTTGCTGGTCGCCGCTGCCGGCATATCCGTCAGCGGGGCCGCGCCGGCAGGCGGGGCGGCTCCGTCAGCGGCGGTGAACAGTCCGACCCCGCTCGGCCGGGTGGTCCCGGCTCCGGCCTCGGTGGCCCCGGACGGCTCCCCGTTCCGGATCACCTCCGGGACGCGTATCCAGGTGGATCGCGGCTCCGAGCGGATCGGTGCGTACCTGGCCGGGATCCTGCGACCGTCGACCGGGTACCGGCTGCCGGTCAGCTCGCGCGCCGGGGGCGAGACCATCCGGCTGCGGCTCGGCTCCCGCGACAAGAGCCTCGGCGACGAGGGGTACCGCCTCGACAGCGGCCGACACGGCGTCACCATCACGGCCAGGGCGTCCGCCGGGCTCTTCCACGGTGTGCAGACCCTGCGCCAGCTCCTGCCGGCCGCCGTCGAGAAGCAGACCGTGCAGCCCGGGCCCTGGCTGGTCGCGGGCGGCACCGTCAAGGACGCACCGCGCTATGCCTATCGCGGCGCCATGCTCGACGTCTCCCGCCACTTCTTCACCGTGGACCAGGTCAAGCGCTACATCGACAACCTGGCGCTGTACAAGGTCAACAAACTGCACCTGCACCTCTCCGACGACCAGGGCTGGCGCATCGCCGTCGACTCGTGGCCGCGTCTGACGACCTACGGCGGCTCGACGTCGGTCGGCGGCGGAGCGGGCGGTTACTACAGCAAGGCGCAGTACAAGGAGATCGTCCGGTACGCGGCCTCGCGCTACCTGGAGGTCGTCCCGGAGATCGACATGCCGGGCCACACCAACGCGGCGCTCGCCTCGTACGCCGAACTGAACTGCGACGGAGTCGCGCCCCCGCTGTACACCGGCACCGATGTCGGCTTCAGCTCGCTGTGCGTCGGGAAGGAAGCCACCTACGGCTTCGTGGACGACGTGATCCGCGAGCTCGCCGCGATCACCCCGGGCAGGTATCTCCACATCGGCGGCGACGAGGCGCACTCCACGAGTCACGAGGACTACGTGAAGTTCGTGGACCGGGTGCAGCCGATCGTCGCCAAGTACGGCAAGACGGTGATCGGTTGGCACCAGCTGACGGGGGCGACGCCCGTGAAGGGCGCCGTGGCCCAGTACTGGGGGCTCGACGACACCGACGCCGCCGAGAAGGCACAGGTCGCCCGGGCCGCGCAGAACGGGACCGGCCTGATCCTCTCGCCCGCCGACCGGATCTACCTCGACATGAAGTACACCGCCGACACCCCGCTCGGGCAGGACTGGGCCGGTCTGGTTGAGGTCCGGCGGGCCTACGACTGGGATCCCGCCCACTACCTCGCCGGGGCACCGGCCTCGGCCGTCAGAGGTGTCGAAGCGCCTCTGTGGACCGAGACCATCGTCAGCGACGCCGACATCGACGTGATGGCCTTCCCGCGCCTGCCGGGCGTCGCCGAACTGGGCTGGTCCTCGGCCGCGACCCACGACTGGGACACGTACAAGGTCCGACTCGCGGCACAGGCACCCCGGTGGGACGCGCTGGGAATCACCTACTACCGCTCACCACAGGTCCCCTGGCCCTCCGCGTAGCCGAGGGAGCAGGGGAACCCGCGCTGCCGAGGAGCCCCGGCAGTCGAGGGAGAGAGGGGCGTCCGTCGCGACTGCACGGGGGCTGTGGAAAGCTGCGTTCCACAGCCCCCGTGGCCGGTCGGCCTCCGGCCGCGAAGCGGGGGCATGGCCCACCGGACGGCCGGTCAGCTCGTGGACGGATCTCGCCGCACGCTCCGGGCGCTGGTCACCTGTGAGGAGTTGACCGTCCGATGCGCTCACCCGACGGACCGACGGACGAGGAACTCGCCGGGATCGAGGAGCTCGCCGCGGCCGCGACGCCCGGTCCCTGGTACGTCCGGCAGCTCGACGACGACTTCGCCATGAGCCTCGTCGCCATCAGCACCGTCCCCGACACCGGACACGGCGAACGATGGCCGGACTTCGACCACCGCCAGATCGTGGCCGCCACCCTCGTCCAGCAGCCTCGCTACGCCGACGTCGCGGACGAACGCTGGGACGAGAACGCCCGGTTCATCGCCGGCGCCCGTGAGGACATCCCTCGCCTGGTCGCCGAGATCCGCCGCCTGCGCGGTCTGCTCGCGTCCGCGATCCCGCCGACCTGACGGCGGATCCACGGGCGCCGCCCCGATGTCCGCGAGGCCGGTGCGTCACGTTCGCCGCCAGGGCGCCGACTACGCGAAACCGAAGGTCACTCGGGCGACGAGGGACAGCCACAGTCGGCGCGGGGCTCCGTGGGCCGGCGCGTACGCCCGCCAGCCGGCGAAGAGCGTGCGTGCGACGCCGTCGAACGGCCCGTGCGCGGCAGCGGCGAGTGTGTCGCTCCAGCCCCGTCAACGCTTTGACGGCGGCGACCCGGTCCTCGACAGTGTGCCCGTCCGGCGTCGTCGGACCACTGGCGCAGGCACTTGAGGGGATACTCGATGATCGTCGTGACCGCCGCTTCCGGTGCCTTCGGGCGCGAGGTCCTGGCCGGGCTGCGGCGCCGTCTGCCCGGTGAGCACATCGTGGCGCCGGTGCGCCGTCCCGACGGGGCCGGGGATCTCGCGGCCGGCGGGTTCGACCTCCGGCTGGGTGACTACGACCGTGCGGAGACGATGTGCCGTGCCTTCGAGGGCGCCGACCGTGTCCTTCTCGTCTCGTCCCCGGAACTGGATGTCGAGCGGCGCGTGCGGCAGCACCGTACGGCTCTCGACGCGGCCCGTGACGCGGGCGTCGGTCGGGTCGTCTGCACGAGCTTCCTCGGAGCGGACGTCCGAAGCGACGGCGCGCCCGCGGCCCATCGCCTGACCGAAGGGGCACTGTGGGACGCCGGCCTGCCGCACACCGTGCTGCGCCATCCCTTCTACACCGAGGCGTTCGGCCACCCGGGTCTGCGAGTCGCAGCGGCCGACGGCCGGACGGGACTGGGGGCCGCGGCATCGACACGGCACTGCGCCGCGATCTGGCGGTGGCCGCCGTCGCCGTGCTCACTGGCGCCGAACACATCGGCCGCGCCTACGACTTCACCGGAGACCGGTGGACCTTCGCCGACCTGGCCGACGCCGTGAGCCGGATCTCCGGCCGTCGCGTCGACGTCGCCGAGCGACGCGAACGGGTGGCGGGCGCGCAGGGCCGGCTGGAGGAGCAGGTGCGCGCGGGCGCACTGGAACGGCAGACCGACGACCTGCGCAAGGTCCTCGGTCGGCCGCCCACGTCGCCGGCCGAGGTTGTCGCCGACGTCCTGGGATCCAGGGGCGCGGTCTGACGGGTACGGCCACGTGGTCGTCCTTGCCCGGGTTCGGGCCGAGGACGTGGCTCTCCTTCGCGCGGCCCGAGCGCACCTCCCTGCCGAGGCGACATAGACGCGATCCGGCGAGCAATATCGCAAAAGAGGGTAAAAAGGGTGAATGGTGCGATTGCCTCGCCGACCGCGGGCCCCGGTCGGCGCTCAGCACTCGGATGAGGCCACCGGCGGTCAGCAGCGCGACCGGCGCGGCCTGCGGTCGCTCCTGAGCGTACGCAGCGTGGTCGGCCAGATGTTCGTGCTCCAGGTGGCGATGGTGCTGCTGCTGGCCGTCGTGGCCGTGGTCCTGCTGGTACTGACGGTCCAGCGTGAGGCCACCCGCTCCGCGACCGACCGCTCCTTCGCCGTCGCGGAGGGGATCGTCCGCGCCCCGGGCATCGTGGCGGGCCTGAAGTCGCCCGATCCGGCGGCGGTGCTGCAGCCGCAGGCCGAAGCGGTCAGGAAGGCCGCGGATCTCGACTTCGTCGTCATGGTCGGCAAGGACGGGATCAGGTACTCACACCCGGATCCGAGCCTGATCGGCCTGCGCATCCCCTACAAGGAGGACCTGGAGGCGTTGCGCACCGGGCGCACGATCACGGGGTGGCAGGAGGGCGGTTCCTCCACCGCGATCCGCACCTTCATCCCCGTCAAGGACACCGACGGTTCCGTGATCGGTGGAGTCGCCGTCGGCGTGCGGGTGACGAGCATCAGCGCCGACGCCGTGCGACAGCTGCCGGTCCTGCTGGGCGTCACGGCCGCCGCCGTGGCCGTCAGCACGATCGGCGCGGTGCTGGTCGGCAGACGTCTGCTGCGCCAGACCCATGGCCTCGGGCCGACCGAGATCACCCGACTCTACAAACATCACGACGCGGTCCTGCGGGCCGCCAGGGAGGGCGTCGTCATCCTCGACGCCGACCGCCGGCTGCTGCTGGTCAACGAGGAGGCGCGGCGGCTGCTCGAGCTGACGACGGACACGCAGGGCCGCCGGGTGGACGAGCTGGACCTCGCGCCGTCGATCGCCGAGCTGCTGGCCTCGGGACGCGAGGCGACCGACGAGGTGCATCTGGCCGGGGACCGGGTCCTGGCGGTGAACCAGCGGCCCCTGGACCGGTACGGCGGCGCCTCCGGCAGCGTCGTGACCCTGCGCGACTCGACGGAGCTGAGGGTGCTGTCCGGCCGCGCGGAGGAGGCGCGCGAACGCCTGAGAGTGCTCTACGACGCGGGTATCGGCATCGGCACTACCCTGGACGTGACCCGGACGGCCGAGGAACTGGCCGAAGCGGCGGTGCCGCAGTTCTCCGACTACGCGACCGTAGACCTCGCCGAGGCAGTGCTGCGCGGCGACGAACCGAACGGTACGGAGCGCCAGCTCCGCCGCGTCGCCGCCGCCGGGGTCCGCGAGGACGCTCCGCTCATCCGGGTGGGTGAACGCGTCGCGTTCGCGCCACCGGCGTCCCGGACGGCGCACCTGACAGCGGGGCGCGGGGTGATCGATCCCGACCTGCGCGTCGCCCCCATGCCCGGGTACATCCCCGGCTTCGGACCCCGGGACCCCGAGCGTATGCGCAGGGTCGTCGAACACGGCATCCACTCACTCATCACGGTCCCGTTGCGCGCCCGGGGCGCGATCCTGGGCGTGGCGAGCTTCTGGCGTTCCGAGAAGCCCGAACCCTTCGAGGACGACGATCTCGACCTGGCCGAGGAGATGGCCACACGGGCCGCGGTGGCCATCGACAACGCCCGCCGCTACACCCGCGAGCACGCGATGGCCGTGACGTTGCAGCGCAGCCTGCTGCCCACGTCCCTGCCCACCCCCAGTGCCGTGGAGGTCGCCCACCGGTATCTGCCCGCCGAGTCCGACGACGTGGGCGGCGACTGGTTCGACGTCATCCCGCTGCCCGGCGCGCGCGTGGCGCTGGTGGTCGGGGACGTCGTCGGACACGGTCTGCACGCCGCGGCCACCATGGGCAGGCTGCGTACCGCCGTGCACAACTTCTCGGCCCTCGACCTGGCTCCCGACGACCTCATGGCCCACCTGGACGAACTCGTCACCCGCATCGACACCGAGGAGGCGGGCGGGGACGACGGCCGTAGTGTCACCGGAACCACCTGCCTGTACGCCGTCTACGACCCCACCTCCGGACGGGTCACCGCGGCCCGGGCCGGGCATCCGGGGCTGGTCCTGGTCCGCCCCGACGGCACGGTGCACTTCCCCGAGGTGCCCGCCTCCCCGCCGCTGGGCCTGGGCGGCGCGGAGCCCTTCGAGACGGCCGAGCTGCGACTGGCCGAGGGCAGCCGGCTGGTCCTGTACACCGACGGGCTGATCGAGGAGCGCGGCCGGGACATCGACGTCGGCCTCGCCCTCCTGCGCGACGCGCTGGCCGGTCATCCGGAGCGGGATCCGGAGCAGACCTGCCGAGCCGTCTGTGACGCCGTCCTGCCCGCCGTACCCCGGGACGATGTCGCCGTGCTGGTGGCCCGTACCCGACTGATGGAGCCGGACCGGATCGCCCGCTGGCAGCTCGCCCCCGACCCGGCGGCGGTGGCACCGGTCCGCGCCGCCTGCGGGCGGCGGCTGCGGGACTGGGGCCTGGACGACATCGCCTTCGCCACCGAGCTGATCCTCTCCGAGCTGGCCACCAACGCCGTCCGCTACGGCGCCGCGCCGATCACCGTCCGACTGCTGTACGACCGGACCCTGATCTGCGAGGTCTCCGACGCCAGCAGCACATCGCCCCATCTGCGGCGCGCCGCGGCCACCGACGAGGGAGGGCGCGGGCTGTACCTCGTGGCCCGGTTCGCGCAGCGCTGGGGGACCCGTTACACCCCCCGCGGCAAGGTCATCTGGACCGAGCAGGCCCTTCACGACGAGACCGCCACGGAACCCGGCGATGACACGACCGACGCCCTGCTGGATCAGTGGAGCGACGACGACACCCTGTGACCGGGGCCGGCCGGGTGCGGTTCCCGCCGCGCCGCCCCGCGGTCGCCACCCGCCCGAGGTCACTCGCGGGCGAGCCACAGACGGCCCAGGGCCCGGCCGGCGCGGAGGGCCAGGACACTTGTGCCGAGGTACGCGGCGATGATCGCGGCGAAGACCAGGTGCCAGGCGAACCCCTCCCCGGCCGAGTAGGTCCCCGTCGCCAGCCAGGCGAAGCATCCCAGGATGATCTCGAACACCGTGAGCACGGCGATCGAGAAGCCCCAGGGCATCGTCGGAATGCCGATCAGGAAGGCCAGGAAGCGCACGTTCGGAGCCCCACGGCTGACGACGGCGATCAGCAGCACGGCCAGCGCCGCGATGAGGTAGGCCTTGGTGAACGTGTTCCACTGCAACCAGTCGACGAGCGAGGCCGCGTCTCGCGTCTGCAGCTCCAGGAAGTCGTGTCCGGACTGCCGGTAGGCGAAGGAGATCAGGTTGCCGATGACGAGCACGCCGACGAGCCAGCCGCACAGCACGAGTGCCAACAGAGCCGACAGGCCCAGCGCCGCGGTGATCTGCGTCGCGGACATCTCCACCAGCCGGACGCGCGCGTCACGTGCCACGCCGCCCAGCCAGCGCGCGAGCGCGACAGTGGACCTGATGGTGCCCAACCACGCGGTCACGAGCACGTAGAGGAGGTAGGCGGCGAGTGCGATGCCCGGACCGAAGAGGGCGTTGAGGACGAACTTCCACAAGTCATCGGGCTGGGGGACGCCTTGCAGGAATTCGTCCATGAGTCCCCCCACCCCCGCCCCCACCCGAGGCGCACTGCGTAAACCCTGGCACGAACGGGGCGCGAAAGAGAGGGGAATGGGCCGGAAAGCGCGCATCGCCCGGCGGACTGCGCCGTGTTGTCTAGGCTGTCCGCCATGCACGCGACCATCACAGGGGCACTTCGGGTCTCGGGCGTTCTCGCCGCGCTGGCCGTTCTGGCGACCGGATGTGGCGAGGACTCGCACCCCGACTCCGCCGACAAGCCGTCGACCGGGTCGCGGTCCCCGTCGTCGGCGCACCGCGGCCTGGGTGACATCCTCGTCGGCGGGAAGGCCGTCACGGGATCGAAGGCCACGGGCGACACCAGGATTCCGTACCGGCGCACCTATTCCGCCGGAAGCCTCTACGCGCCGGTCACCGGATACCGGTCGATGCTGTACGGCCGTACCGGACTGGAGGCCCTGTACGACGACGTCCTGGCCGCCGGCGGCGCATCGGGTGACGTCGTGACGACGATCGACCCGGCCGCCCAGAAGGCCGCGTTCGACGCGCTGGGCGATCGGCAGGGCGCGGCCGTGGCCCTGGACGCGGAGTCGGGGAAACTCCTCGCGGTGGTCAGCACGCCCTCGTACGACCCGGCGGCGTTCAGTGGACGGGGGCCCGAGGACGTGCGGGCGTGGAAGACGGCCAACGGCGACGCGGATGCGCCCCTGCTCGACCGGGCGCTGCGGCAGGCCGACGCCCCGGGCGCCACCTTCGCTGTCGTCGTCGCGGCTGCCGCCCTGGAGCAGGGGCTCTACCCGACCGTGGACGAGGCCACGAGCAGCCCACTCACCTACGTGCTTCCCCTCACCCGGACGCGGGTGACGGGCGCGTCCCCGCAGTGCGCGAACGCATCGATCAGGGTGGCCCTGCGCCGCTCCTGCGACAACGTGTTCACCAAGATGGCCGCCGACCTCGGCGCGGACCAAGTCCGCACCATGGCAGAGGAGTTCGGCTTCAACGACGACGCGTTGACGGTGCCCCTGCGGGTCTCAGAGAGCACCTACCCCGCGGCCGGCTCGACGGCCTCCCAGACGGCTCTGACGGGGATCGGCGCGGGAGAGGTCGCGGCAACCCCCCTGGAGATGGCGCGGGTTGCGGCGTCGGTCGTCAACGGGGGGCGGCTGGTGAACCCGTCGTTGGTGTCACGCGTGACGAAGTCCGACGGCGGTACCCGGCAGCCCGGGGCCGCTGCCGGCCCTGCGGGGCAGGTGATCTCCCGCCGCACCGCGGACGCGCTGCGGTCGGTCCTCGATTCCGCGACGGACACCGGGATCAGCGGACAGGCGGGGGAGACCACGGACGGTCGGGGCGGCTCGGCCGGCGCGTGGTTCATCGGGTACACGGATCGCGGCGCCGGACGACGGATCGCCGTGGCCGTCCGCGTCGGGGCTCTCGCCTCACCCGCGGGAGAAGGTGACGAGGCGGCCCGGGTCGCCGAACGGATCCTCGCGACCGTGTCCTGACAGCCGCGCGCCGTCGGCGCTCGCCACAGCGCTCGTCACGGCGGCCGACCCGGCGCGCCAGGGCGCGGCCCCAGGTCCGGCCCGGCATGCGATCACCCCCTGCGCTACCACGTCCACGGCACCGGACCGGTGTGCGTGGCGCACCCGGGCGGACCCGGCATCGCGTGGGAGTACCTGCGCGCACCGGCGCTGGAGAGGTTCCTGACCATGATGTACCTGGAGCCGGTCGGAACCGGCGGCTCGGACCGGCTCGCCACCCATCCCCACGGGTACACCAGGGCGCGCTACAGCCGGCATCTGGCCGCGCTGATCGACCACCTCCCGGTGTCCCGGGTGCATGTGCTGGGCCACTCGCACGGCGGCTTCGTCGCCCAGTACCACGCGCTGCACCGTCCCGACCGACTCGCGGGGATGGTCCTGTACGACAGCGCGCCGGTCACCGGGCCCGAGCACGCGGCGGAGGCGATGCGGGCGGTGCGGGAGTTCGCCGCCCGGCACGCCGGTCATCCGGAACTGCCCGCCGTGCTGCAGGCGTTCGGCGCGATCCCGGCCATCTCGGACGACGAGGCCATGATGGCGGTGGCCCGAGCGATCGTGCCGGCGTATGTCGCAGACTACTGGTCCGACGCGCGGCGCTGGGCCCTGCTCCAGGACTCCCTGCGGGCGACCTGCATCTCGGAGCCCCAATCCCCCCGACGCCGTCGACCCGCGCCCGCCGACCCTCGTCTGGCTCATGTTCCGGGAGAACAGAAGGGTCCGAAGGCTCCGGCTGCTCTTCCCCGAGCCGCCGCTCACCGGCCGACGGGGCTCAGGCGCTGACGGCCACCCGGTCCCAGAGCCAGTAGAGGCTGACGAGGACGATGGGCAGCGTCAGCGCCGGCAGCACCCACCGGTGCACCGGTGACCGACGCAGCACGAGCAGCAGCGGGAACACCACGGCGATGATTCCCAACTGCACCGCTTCGATACCGACGTTGAAGCTGAGCAGCGACAGCAGCAGTTCCCCGGACCAGCTTTCGTGGATGCCCAGTGATCCCGCGAAGCCCAGGCCGTGGACGAGCCCGAACACGAAGACGGTGGGCAGTCGCCAGCGCGCGTTGTCCTCGCGGTCGCGCAGCAGGAAGCCCGCGACCGCGACGACGGCGATGGACGCGGCGATCACCGGTTCGACGACCGCACCGGGCACCTCGACGACACCGCACGCGGCCAGCAGGAACGTGATGCTGTGCGCCGCGGTGAACGTGGTCGCGGTGAGCACGATGTCGCGCAGGCCTCGTGCGCCGATCAGCAACGACAGCAGGAAGAGGATGTGGTCCAGGCCGAACAGCAGGTGTTCGGTGCCCAGCAGGAAGAACTCCCGGACCTGGTGGGTCTCCTGGCCGGTCGCCGCGACGGCGGTCACGGAGGGGTCGGCGGGGGTGAGGATCTGGGAGCCCCGCTGACCGTCGATGTCGTAGTGCACGATCGTCTTCGTGTCGTGGACGAAGTTCTCCACACCGGGGAACAGCGCACTGCTGACGGTGACCGGTCCGCCGGCGCCGGCCGGGCAGGTGTAGGCGAGGGTGATCACGGCGTAGGGGCGCTTGCCTCGGGTGCGGACGTCCGCGTCGCCCTCGGTGCGGGCGGCGCAGGCCGTGTCGTCGCGCACGACGGCGAAGTGCCGGGTGGTGTACTCGGACACCGCGTCCGCGTTGAGCCGGAGCTGTCGCAGCTGCTCGGCGCGGCCCTTCGCGTCGTACGCCTCGGCGTACAGCCAGGCCGACTTCATCAAAAGGTCGTACTCGAGGTCGAGGGTGGCCACGGGGCGGGCCGAGCTGCCGGTGACCTCGACGTAGGCGTTGGACGTGGCGTCGTGCGCGGCGGCCGGGGCCGCCTCGGACAGGGCGGCGCCGAACACCGCGGCCAGGGCGGCGAGGACGGTGAGCAGGGCGCCACGCAGCCGGCCGGGCCGGAACGGGGGAGTGGGCGCGGGGGCGGAGTGACGCATGGCGGGCTCGGTTCTCCTGTCTGACGATCACCACCGTGACAGGTGCCGTGATCAGGGCGGGGACGGAGGGCACGGCCCGCCGCCCGGGACCGGTCGGGTC
>NZ_JBHWCC010000034.1:0-100952 GCF_042735715.1 Streptomyces sp. NPDC059582 | reverse complement strand
GGCCGCCGCCCGGACAACATGGCCGACCCGTCGCACTACTACATCGTCTACTTCATCACCCGCACCACGGACGGCGCCCCGTTCTCCGACCTCAACGAGGACGCCGACATCACCCTTCAGATCACCTCGGTGTCCGGGCCGGACCCCAGCGACCCCAAGAGTTTCGGCACCCAGGACCAGCTTCAGTGGCTGGACGACAAGGCCCGCCGCGCTGTCCTGGGCCGTGATCCGGTGACCCGCAGGTGGCTTCACGAGATGGCCGTCCCCGGCGCCCGGGTCACCGGACGGCGGGCTGCGGGGGAAGCGGGGGAAACACCTGACCCAACCGATGCAATCATGAGCAGTGCACAGAGATTCACGTTCTGCGTGACCTCTCCCTGACGCAGGTCAGGACGTACGACCGCACCGCGGCGGGACCCCACGCGGACGCCACCACGCAGGTGGCCGCCACCCATACACCACCGTGTAAGGGGCCGGGTCCCAGCGACCGTGATGGCCCCGGGACCAAGGGGCCCACGAATGCCGGTACGCAAGTACATGCGGCGCGGTACGTCGAAGTTCTTCTTCGTGCCGACGATCGCCGCCACCACGATGATCCCGACCCGTGCCGAGCTGACCGCCGGTACGGAGTTCTCCGAGAAGATCTCCGCGATGGACGGCTGGACCGTCACCAACCAGGAGATCGACACGCCGGACATGGCGGACACGTACGACTCCACCATCCCCGGCAGCGACAAGGCCGACTCCAGCTCCTTCACGTTCTACGAGGACGAGGTCGACGCCGACCTCGAGGAGACGTTCGCCAAGGGCACCACCGGCTACGTCGTGATCCTCCGCAAGGGCGACGTCCCCGGCAACAACAGCATGGACGTCTTCCCGATCCGTGTCGCGTCGCAGTCGCCGCAGTACACCGCGGACAACGAGGCCGCCAAGTTCATGGCGACCTGCTCCATCACGAGCCGGCCGCTTCAGGGCGCTGCGGTCCCGGCCGCCGGCCCGGACGAAGTCCAGACCGTCACCATCACCGGCACGCCCACCGGCGGCACGTTCACGCTGACCTTCAACAGTCAGACCACCGCGGCCATCGCCTACAACGCTGCCGCGTCTGCGGTGCAGTCCGCGCTGGAAGCCCTGTCGAACATCGCCCCCGGCGACGTCGTCTGCGCCGGCGGACCCCTGCCCGGGACCGCCGTGACCGTCACGTTCGGCGGCGCCTACGACGGCACGAACGTTCCGCAGATGACCGCTGCCGGGTCCTTCACGGGCGGCACCAGCCCGGCCGTCACGGTCACCACCACCACGCCCGGCGGCTGACCCACCCGTTCCTCTCAGCTCCTGGCCGGGCGCCAATCGCTCCGGGAAGGGCGCTCGTACGCCCGGCCAGGTCCGCCCCCCTGACGAAGGACACCACCCACCATGACCACCACCAGGACCAAGCCCGAACCGCCGGCGGCCGCCGTGGCAGCGGACGCCCACTGGGCGGCCAAGATGGCCCGCCTGCGGGACCGCACGCTGGCGGAGACCACGTTCGTCATCTGTGACGACGCGGACGTCCGCAGCCGCTACCAGCGGGCCAAACGGGCCTTCGACCAGGTGCAGGACTACCTCAAGACGCACCCCGATGACACCGACACCATCGCCGACGCGGCCAAGGCGTCGCAGGCGTTCGACGAGGCGAAGGCCGCCTACGACGAGGTGTCCATCCCGCTGCGGTTCCGGGCCCTTCCCCGCAAGGCCTTCGAAGCGCTGATCAAGGAGCACGCACCGTCCGAGGCGGAGGCCGACGAGGGCAAGCAGTGGGCCGACACCTACCCGGCCGCCCTCATCGCGGCCGCGTCGGTGGACGGCATGACCGAGCAGGACGCCCGCGAACTGCTCGAACTGTGGTCCCTCGCCGAAGCGAACGCCCTGTTCAACGCGGCGATGGGCGTCCAGGACAACACCCGGGCCGACCTGGGAAAAGGCTGATCGACGATGAGCTGTTCAGGTCCGAACTCGCCCTGTGCCACCAGTGGGGCATCCCCCACAGCGTGTTCCGCGGCACCGGCGACGGCACCTGGACGACTCTCGACCGGGCCAAGGCCCTCGCCTACGACGCCTACCAGCGCGGGGTGTGCCCCCAGTGCGGGACCCGCGAATCGGAGTGGGAGGACGACGCAGGCGACTACGTCGACGCCTACGTGGCCGTCTCCCACAAGTGCCTGGGCTGCGAGGAGATCGCGATGAAGCAGCGCGAGATCCCCGAGGGCCGGGCCGGCGACGGCATGAAGGTCCTGCTCCTGCCCGCCCACATCCATGCCGCGCAGCAGGTCGCCGAACAGCTCACCAACAGCTAGTAGCCAGCTACACGATCGGAAGGGAGGGCGGGGCCGGTGGCCAACTGGAACCTGTCGGTCGACATCCGCGGCCACGGAAACGACCTCGCCCAGTCCCTCAAGTCGTCCGCGAAGCACGCCCGCAGCCTCGGCACGGCCGCCCGCACCGCCAGAACCGAGGTACGTGAGCTCGGGCAGGCGTCCCAAACCGCGGCCCGCCACATCCGCACCCTGGGCAGTGACGCCCGCACCACCGCCCGACGCCTGAACTCCCTCGGGGACGGCGCCCGCACCGTCACCCGCCGCCTGGGCCAGTACGGCGACGCCGCCCAGCGCGCCCAGCGCCACGTCAACGCTCTCGGAGACGACTCCCGCACCACCGGCCGGCAGCTCGCCCGCATGTCCGGGCAGATCGACACCGCTGTCCGGGACCTGCTGCGCCTCGCCGACGCCGCCCGCCGCGCCGATGCCCGCCTGGGCCGGGTCGGCGGCAACGGAGCGGCCGGGATGCGCCGCTACGGGCAGGAGACCAGCCGCGCCCGCGACCACCTCAAGTCGATGGCCGTCCTGCTGTCCGGCGGTGCGCTCACCATGGGCGCCGCCGACCTGATCAAGGAAGGTGCCGAATATCAGCAGGCGATGAACGCCTTCGGGGCGACGACCGGCGCCACGCAGATGCAGATGCACCGCGCCGCCGCCACCGCAGACCAGCTCGGCAACGACCTGAAACTGCCGGGCGCGACCGCCTCCGACGCAGCCGAAGCCATGCTGGAGCTCGCCAAGGCCGGTTTCCGTACCGACCAGGCGATCAGCGCATCCGGCGCCGCCCTCACCCTGGCCTCTGCCGCGCAGGTCAACGCCGCCGACAGCGCGAAGTACTTGGGCGACATGATGGACCAGTTCGGTATGGGCGCCGACCAGGCCGGTGTCGCCGCCGACACCCTCGCCGCCACCGCGAACGCCGCATCCGGCGACATCATCGACATCTACTACGCCATGAAGTACGCCGGGCCGGTCGCCCACGGGCTTGGCGTCACCATGCAGGAAGCCGCCGCCGGCGTCGGCATGCTCGGCAAGGCCGGCATCCTCGGACAGACCGCAGGCACCACCCTGCGCGGCATGTTCGCCAACCTGGCCTCGCCCACCAAGCAGATGAACCAGGGCCTGGAAGCCCTCGGCATCAACGCCTGGGACGCGCAAGGCAACTTCAAGGGCCTCCGCAATGTCATTGACGGCCTGTCCAAAGCCCAGCACCACATGAGCCAGCAGGACTTCGCGGCCGCCGTGAAGAAGGCGTTCGGCAAACCGGCCATGTCCGGTGCTATCGCCCTTGCTCACCAGGGCACCGCCTCCTACGACGCGCTGATCCAAGCCGTGTCTGACACCGGGGCCGCCTCCGACATCGCGGCCGCCAAGGGCAAGGGCCTCGCCGGTGCGATGCTCCAGCTGAAGACCCAGGCACGCCAGACCGGGCTGACGATCTACAACGGGATGGCGCCCGGCCTCGAGTTCCTGGTCCGCGGCGTCACCGACGGCCTCCACAAGGCCACCCCCGCGATCAAGGACTTCTTCCAGTACTTCAACGACGCGGCGACCCTCTTCGGACCCGACATCGCGGCCGCGGCCCGCGAACAGTTCTCCGGCATCGCCGACGCCGCCTCCGACATGGCCAAGCCGTTCAAGGACCTCGGAAGTGACGCGCTGGCCTCCGGCCTCCACCTCATCCTCACCGCGGGCCAGCTCGTCATCGACGTCCTCAAAAACCTCGCCCACGCTGCCGAACCCGTCGTCGACGGCCTGTCCGACCTGGCAGGCGAGGGCGGCACCGTCGCCTCCACGATCAACATTGTCGTCACCGCCCTCGACTACGCCGCCACCGCAGCAGGCTCCCTGTCCGGCGTCCTGGTCCCCATCGGGCACGTCATCGGCAGCCTGGTACACGCCTTCGCCGGACTGCCCGGACCGATCCAGCAGTTCGTCATCGCCGCCATGCTCACCAGCCGGATCCAGCCCCGCATGGCCGCCCTCGCCACCACCGTCCGCGGGAACGTGACCGGCGCCTTCCGGTCCCTCAACCAGCAGATGGCCGTTCAGCGCGGCCTCGCCTCCGCCGCCGGAGTGTCCCTGTCCCGGTACGGGGCAGCCGTCGCCGTCCTCCAGACCCGGGTGCCCGCCATCGGCCGCATGGGGCAGGCCTTCCGCAACGCGTCCACCGCCGGATCCGGCTTCACCGGCACCCTGCGCGGTGTCGGCGCCGCCTCCCTGTCCGCCGGCCGCAGCATCGGTTCCGGCCTCGTCGGCGCCCTTGGCGGACCGTGGGGCCTGGCCATCACCGCCGCGACCGTCGGCCTAGGCTTCCTCGCCAGCAAGCAGCAGAAGGCAGCGGCCGCAGCAGCCGAACACCAGCAGCAAATCAGCAGCCTGTCGACTGCCCTGCGCGAGTCCAACGGCGTCGTCGATGAATCGGTGCGCGCCATCGCCACCGAGACCCTGATGCAGACCAAGGTCAAGACAACGCTGGACGGTCAGCAGCGCCTCGTCGACCTGGCCCGCAAGGCGAAAATCCCGATGTCGGAACTGGTCGACGCCTACACCAACCAGGGCACCAGCCTCAGCAAGCTGCAAACGGAGCTCGAGGGCGTCGCCGACGCGAACAAACACTGGGTCCTGGACCCGGAGTCGGGTGTCGGCGGAGAAGCCCTGAACAAGCAGGGCCAGGCCGCCGACGACCTCCGCCAGGGCCTGAACGGGCTGTCCGGTGACTTCAAGAAGGCCGCCGCGGACGCCAAGTCCTACAACGAGGGCATCAACGGCACCGGCGACGGAGTGTCCGCGTACGGCCGCCTCAAGGACGCCGTAGGGGCGCTCGCCGACAAGACCGGCGACGCCGACTCCCGCACCCGGGCACTGCGTGAGGCCCTGGACCTGCTGTCCGGCGGCAGCGTTTCCCTCCAGGCTGCGCAGGCCCGCGTCAACGCGGCCATCACCGACGCCAACGAGGCCTTGGCCGACGGTGTCGACAAGGCGGACGGCTGGGGCAAGGCTCTTCTCAACGCCAACGGCACTCTGAACACGACCACCAAGAACGGCCAGGGTCTCTTCAACACCCTCAACACGATCGCCGACAGCAGCAGCTCCGCCGCGGTCGCCGCCTACGACCTCGCCGACTCCCAGGGAAAGAGCCTCCCGGAGTCGCTGAAGGCCGCGCAGGGGGAGATGAAGAAGTCCCGCAAGGCGGCCATCGACCTCCTAGGCAGCTACGGCCTCACCGAAACGCAGGCCGAGGCGGTCGCCGACTCCCTCGGTCTGATCCCCGGCCAGGTGTCGATCCTGCTGTCCACCGAGGGTGTCGACTCCACCCTGTCCGAGCTGCTGGCCGTGCAGGCCGAATTCAAGCAGTTCCCCAACGAGAAGACGGTCACGGTTGATGCGCTCAGCGACGGCGCGAAGAAGCAGCTCGAGGACCTCGGCTATCAGATCGAGCTGATTCCCGGCACCCGCGAATACAAGGTCACTGCCCCGACGAAGGGCGCCCGGGAACAGTTGGACCTGCTGATCGAGCAGATGTCGAAGGTGCCGGACGGCATGACCGTCATGGTCGACGTTGAAATCATCAAGGCCACGTCGGGCCTGCACGAGGTCCAGGAGCAGGTCAAGAAGACCCCGAAAGCCACGTCCGTCACGGTCAGCACCCTCAACTCCACCGCCATCGCAGCCCTCGAGGCCGTAGGCCTGAAGACCAGGCAGCTTCCTGACGGGCGGACCGAGGTCTACACCGCGAACGGCAAAGCCATCGGCAGCATCAACGCCGTGGCGGCAGCCCTGCGCCGGCTGGACGGGCAGACCGCCAGCACCGTCGTCACCAACACGATCATCACCAACAGCAAGACCTACCGGTCCGTCCACGACATCACCAAGGCCGACGGCGGCATCGTCACCTACGCCGACGGCGGACTCAACGGCGGTGGCCGCGGTCAGCGTCCCCGCTACTTCGCCAACGGATCCGAGAACCACCTGGCGGAGATCGCCCCCGCCGGCGCGTGGCGGATCTGGGCGGAAGACGAGACCGGCGGCGAGGCGTACATCCCGCTCAGCCCCACCAAGCGTCCCCGGTCCCGTCGCATCGCTGAGGAGACCATCCGGCGCTTGGGCGGGGACCCGGACAGCGTCCAGTGGAACGCGGACGGCTCCGTCACCGACTGGCGCTACGACCCCTCCACCGGCTCCCTGTACTCCGCGTCCGATGCCGGGTCCGCGGGCCACAAGACCAAGAAAGTCAAGGTCAAGTCGAAGGGGAAGACCACCACCAAGGAAGTCGACTACTTCGACTTGGGCGCCGTAGAGAAGAAGATCAAGTCGGCTTCGAAGGCGACCACCGCCTGGAACAAGGACCTCGAGAAGGTTGCCGACCGGGTCGGCGGCGACGTCGCGGAAGCGCTCGCCGCGATGGGCGAGGACGGCGTCAAGCTCGCCCACAAGATGGCCACCGGATCCACGAAGTACATCAACGACATGTCGGCGGCCCTCCGCAACCTCCAGAAGACGGCCAAGGCTTCTCTGACCGACTACACCCGGCAGCTCACCACCGCCAACAGCCTGAACAAGACCTTCAGCAACAACCTCGCCACCCTGGCCGCGCAGGGCTTCGGGGACCTGGCCTCCCAGCTGGCCACGCAGAACGACGAAGCCGCCCAGCAGCTCGCGGCGGCCGCCGTGAAGGACAAGTCGAAGGCGTCCAAGGCCAACAGCCAGGCCAAGACCGCAAACGGTGCGCTCACCGCGGACCAGGTCACCGAACTCGTGCAGATCATTGCCGCGATCAGCACCAACAAGGTTGGCATCCACGACGTGGCCGGTAAGACATGCCTTGGCGAAGACGAGATCATCGCCGTCGCCAACAAGGCGAAGTCGCAGATCAGCAGCTCCCTCGGGTCCCGGTCCTCGAAGTTCATCGCGGACCTGGCCCGGGCGAACGCACACCTGTCCTACGCCAACGGCGGCATCCGCGCCGGCATGTACGCCACTCAGTCCGGCATCGTGCGCTTCGCGGAGCCGGAGACCGGCGGAGAGGCCTTCCTGCCGCTCGCACCGTCCAAGCGCGGGCACGCCATGCCGGTCCTCGCCGACGTCGCCCGCCGGTTCGGCGTCGGCCTCACCGACGCCTCCAGTAGCCGGCCCGTCGTCATCGTCCAGGGCGGCGACACCATGACCGTCAACGTGCCCACGCTCCGCACCGGGGCCAGCGCCTCCGACATCGGCTCCCACGTCGGCCGTAGCTACCGCCGCGCCAAGCGGGGAGGGGTGGCATCCCGTGCCTGACCTGACCGACTACCAGTACGACCTGGGCGGCGTCCTCATCGGCCGCGGCACCCCGGTGAACGTCATCAAGACGCAAGGTCTGCTCGGGCGGCCGCCGATCCGGGACAGCAGCGTCGACCAGCCGTCCATGGACGGCCAGTTCGCGGGCCCCGACTACTGGTCCGCCCGGAAAATCACCATCGAAGCCGCGGTGAAGGTCCCCGGGGATGCCGATGCCTGCCACGACAAGCTCGCAGAGATCCAGGCGGTCACGGACGCCGCCAGCGTGCGCCTGCTCGGCGGCCAGGGCCTGAGCCTGCGGGTCAAGCGGCCCGGCCGGACCGTGAAGCGGCTGACGGTACGCACCCAACTCCTGGACCCGGAAGACGACCGCGTCATCCACGGCTACCTGCCGTTCGACATGGAGTTCCTCGCCCACGACCCGACCTGGTACGCGGATGAGGAATCCACCACCGAACTCCCGCTCGGCTGGCTGACCGGCGGAGGATTCGCCGCCCCCGTCACCGCACCGATCTACGTGCAGGACGGCACCGTCGCCGCAGACCGGCCCGGCTGGGTCACCAACAACGGGGACACCGACGCCTGGCCGATCATCCGCATCACCGGACCGTGCACGAACGTCACCATCACCCACGTCGCGTCCGGCCGTGTCCTGGCCCTGCCCTCCCTCACCCTCACCGCCGGGCAGTGGGTGGAGCTCGACACCCGGCCCGGCTACCGCACCGTCACCTGGGACAACGGCGGCAACGCCTCCGGCTACCTCTCCCCGGCCTCCCGCATCGACCTGTTCACCATCCCGCCCGGCCAGTCCGAAATGCGCTGGACCAGCTTCGACAACACCAACACCGCCCGCCTGCGCCTGACCTGGCGCGACGCCTACGTAGCCCTCTGAAGGAGAGCCGGCATGGCCCTGTTCCCTCGGCCCATCCTCATCAACGGGGCCACCCACGGAGCCGACCAGTTTCGGCTGCTGGTCCGCGACCTCGCCCGCGATGCGGAAGGCATCACCCGCGGCACCGACCTGAAGGTCACCCAGCGCTCCACGCCTGGCGCCGGCGTCACCGTCGGAGACGGCTCCGCCGTCATCAAGGGCCGCGTGAGTGCCTTCCAGGGCCACTACTCAGCCTGCAACACCGGCGCTTTCGACGTCGATATCGCCTCCACCGGCGGGTCCGGCCGATCCGACATGCTGATCCTGCGCGTGGAGGACCCCCAGTACGAGGGCGTCGTCAATCCGGCCACCGGCAACGTGGCCTATTTCCAGATCATTTCCAACGTGTCATCGTCCGCGACCGCGATCCCTGACGGGCGTACCGGGATCCCGCTGGCCCGGATCGACATCCCCGCCTCCACGTCCACGATCACGAACGCGATGATCGTGGACCTGCGGCAGATCGCGAACCCGCGCCGGGACCGCTCCCAGTTCATCCACTCACCGGCCAGCCTGTCCACCGCGATCAACAACAACAACAGCAGCTACAGCTACTTCTCCACCGAAGCCGGCTGGAACGTTCCCGTGCCCGCCTGGGCATCCAAAGCCATCATCACCATTGATGTTGCGCAGATCAGGTACAGCGTGGCCGCGTTCTTCGGTCTGCTGCGCGCCACGTTCGGTGCCTCCCTCAGCCTCCAGGCGGTCACCCTCGACGACAACCAGACCGCCGTCCGCCGGGCCACCATGTTCGTCTCCGACACCCTGACGATCCCGGATGCCTACCGGGGCACTAGCCAGCTCCTGCGCCCGCAGGCTGCCGGAGCGTCCGGCAACACCGGCACCGTCCAGGTCGACGGCTCCGCCACGTTCCGCTACGACGTGGAGTTCATCGAGGCGCCGCGGTGACCTCCCCCTACCGAGTCCTCACGCAGAACGCCCTCACGGGGGCGTGGCTGTCGACCGCGCTGCCCGTCACCGAGCTGGAGTTCGGGCCCGAACTGTCCGGGCCCGGGACCCTGTCCGGGACGCTGTCGCCGCGCCTGGCAGCCTTCAGCACGTCCCTGGTCGACCCCGGCACGACCTTCATCTACGTCGAAGCGGCCGGGCAGATCCAGTGGGGCGGCCTGGTCTGGGACGTCCGCGTCCAGGGAAACGACTACCAGATCGAAGCCGCGTCGTGGTCGTCGTACCTGATGAAACGGTTCGACCTGGACGGCGAGCACGGCGGCCGCGGCCCCTACACGTACGCCGACCGCTGCCAGGTCATCCGCAACATCTGGACGTACGCGCAGAGCATCGCCGACGGGAACCTGGGGGTGGTCGTCGACTCCACCACGTCCACGTCCACGATCGGGACACCCGACGACGTCTACCACTCCTACTGGTACGACACGAAGTCTCTGGGTGACCAGGTCGACGAACTCGTCTCGGACAGCGCGACCCCCGAGTACACGTGCAGCACCGAATGGAACGCCGCCAAGACCGGGGTGGTGAAACGGATCCGGCTGGGCTGGCCCCGGCTCGGTGCGCGCCGCCAGGACATTGAGTTCTCCAGCGGCGTCAACATCGTCGAAGAGCCCGAAGAGGCTCTGGCCGGGGACGACTACGCGCAGGTCGTCATCGGTACCGGCACCGGCGACGGAAGCGCCAAACTCCGGCAGATCTCCGCCGTCCGCAACGGCCGCCTCCGCCTCGAGGCCGCCGTCGACTACCCGCAGGTCAACGGCAACGACATCCTCAAGCAGCGTGTCGAGTACGAGCGCGCCTGGCGGCAGTCCCTCGGCAGCATCGAGCAGGTCGTCATCCGCGACACCCCTGCCGCCCCGTTCGGGTCCTGGCAGGTCGGAGACGACGTCTACACCCGCATCCACAACGCCTGGACCTCCTACACCGGCTGGTGCCGCATCACCGGCTGGACCATCAAGCCGACCGCCACCGGCGGACCCCAGGCCGTCATCACCCTCAAGCCATCCTGGATGTTCCAGTACGGAGGCGTCTGACATGGACATCGGCCGCGAACTGGTACAGCTGCGCTCCAAGCTCGAAGAAGTCGAGCGCGCGGCCCGCCTGCGCCACGCCTCCCTCGACAACAACGCCATCATCGTCAAAGACGAAGCCGGGACCGTCCGCGGCCACATCGGCATGCAAGCTGACGGCACCATCGGCCTCATCGCCGTCGACGGCCCCGCCCCCGGCGCACCCTCCGCACCCGCCGTCACCCCGTCCCTGGGCGGCCTGCGCATCGCCTGGAACGGACAGCTCGCCGACGGCAGCCCCCTCCCCGCCGACTTCGACCACGTCGCCGTGCACATCTCCACCAGCAGCGGCTTCACCCCCTCCGCGGCCACGTTCGTCGGCACCATCACCCGCGCCGGCGACGGCGGCATGCTCCCCGTCACCCCCCTGCCCTATCTGGCGCACTTCGTCGTCCTGACCGCCGTGAACACGTCCGCCGCCGCAAGCGGACCCTCCTCCCAGGTCATGGCGACACCTCTGAAGGTCGACGGCCCGGACCTGACCGCCGGGTCCGTCACCGCGGCCGCCATCCATGCCGGAGCCGTCACCGCCGACAAACTCGAAGCGATCCTGGAGATCGCCACCCGCCTCGTAGCCGGCGACCCGGCCGGAGCCCGGGTGGAGCTCAACGAGGACGGGCTGCGCGTCTACAACGGCAGCGGCACCCTCGTCATCCGCTTCGATGCCGCCGACGGATCGGCCGTCTTCACCGGCGCCATCACCGCCAGCACCATCTCCGGTACCACCATCACCGGCGGCACCATCAGCGGTACGACCGTCACTGGCGGCCTCATCCAGACCGCCACCAGCGGCGAACGCATCTCCCTGAACGAGTTGGCCCAGAACAAGATCCTGGTGTACAACGCGGCCGGCACCGCCATCAACGAACTGTCCGCGCGGGGACTGCTCGTCAAGGGATCCAGCGGCGCCGTCATCTGGCTGGACCCCAACGCGACTTATCCGAGCATGAAGCTGTACAACGCCGCCGGCACCAACGCAGCAGTCATCGACCTTGTTGAACCCGTCACCGGGGACGCCAACCTCGAAATGCTCAGCGGCTCTTATACCGTGGGCAGCTACACGGCCATGCGGTGGCGCTCCGTCCTGCAGCGGGACGCCGCCGTCATCGAGCGCTACAACCAGGTCAGCCCTTTCCCGAAGATCGGCGGACGGCTCTTCCTCAGCGACACCATCGCGAACCTGGGCTTCCAGAACGACGACAACACCCCGCTGAACACGGGCTTCACCGTGTCCGCGAACCTGGCCGCGGTCGGCGCCGGACGCTTCTCCGTCACCGCTCCCGCCTCCACGTTCAGCGCCTGCTACGTCGAAGCGGACGCCGCGCACACCGGGAACATGCTCAGGCTGTTCCGCGGCGCGGACAAATTCCTCGTCGACAAGGACGGCAACACCACAGCCGCCGGAAGCCTCAACGGGACCACGGTCAACGTCACCGACACCACGTGGCAGACCTACACCCCGACCGTCGCAGGCCAAGGAACCGGCACCTTCACCTCCCGCACCGGCTTCTACTTCAAGCTCGGCAAGCTCGTCTTTTTCCAGGCGGAGTTCGTCATGAACGCTGCCGGCACCGGCACAGGAACCATCACGGTCACCGCACCCAGCAACATCTACCGCACCGGCGGCCGGCAGACCATCCCCTGCCACGCCCAGTCCACGACCACCAGCGGCGCCGTCATGAACGGCCACGCCGTCGCCCTCGAAACCGGCACCGGAGCCGTCATCGACCGCATCAGCGTCAGCAACGACGGCACAACCAACCGCGACAACGTCCTCAACGGCGCCAACCTCCTTACCGGGGCACGCGTCACCATCGAAGGCTGGTACCGCGAAGCCTGACCCGGCCAGGGGAACACCAGCCCCACAAGGCTCTAGCCTGAGATCGACACGGTGACCCTCCACCGTCCTGCTCCAGCCCCCGAGGGACGGCCACACCACAGTGGTCCGCCACACCACCAGCTCTGGGCGCGGGGAGTGCAGGAGCACGGGCGAATGCCCGACCTCGAGATCAAGCAGTACCAGGTGACCGGCTCATTGGGCCGGCATCTCGTGCTGGACCCGCGCAGCCTGGCCTACCGGCGCCGCTACACCGGCGAGCCCATCAAGCCTGCCGAGTGGTCTCCCAAGGTGCCGGTCCTCAACCAGCAGGACCTGATCTCGCAGGGCATCCGCACCGGCTCTCTGTTCGAGGGTGTCGGCGACGTCGACGCCCTCGGCTCCTGCACGGCGAACGCGGCCACGGTGCTGGTCTCCGTTCTCCACGACAACGCGTCCGCGGCCGCCGCCGGTCTGGATGTCACCGACGCGGTCGCCGCCGAACGCTGGGCGATCAGCCTGTACTCCGACGCCACGCACCGCGACCAGTGGAACGACCAGGCCTGGCCGTCCGACGACTGCGGATCCTCCGGACTGGGTGTCGCCAAGGCCCTGCGCGCCCGCGGCCTGATCGACCAGTACGGGCACGCCACCACCGCGGAGGAACTCTGCGTCCTGCTTCAGACCGGCCCGGTCCTCATGGGCTTGCCGTGGCGTGAGGCGTGGTTCGAGCCGGTCGGGCCGTCCGCCCTCCTGGACGACATCCCCGACTGGGAGTCCTCCCCGGTCGCTGGCGGCCACGAAGTCTGCATCACTGCCCTCGAGCAGGTGGCCCTCACCGGTGACGGAGGCCTCGACTACGCCCGCACCATCCTCCGTCTGCAAAATAGCTGGGGTTTCAGGTGGGGGGATAGCGGATCGTTCAGAATTAGCCTTTCCCTCTACAATTCCCTTAGGAGAGACATAGACCTGGTCCAGCCTCGTCTGGATACCAGTAGGGGGGAATGAAAACGTGGCGTCTCGACGGTCCACCCAATGCTGTCGTTGCGGACATCCGAAGAGCGATGAAAGTGCGTTTCACCGGAAGGGCACCTTCGCGGACGGTTCTCCTAGCTTTTCGGCAATGTGCAAGAAGTGCGCCCTGGAAGACGCCAAGCGCCCCGAAAAGCGTCAGTACCAGAAGGATTGGAAGTCGAAGCGTCGACGGGAACTCGGGGTTCCGGAGAGACGCCGAGGATCTGCCGAGTTTTGTCCTCAGGGGCATCGAAAAGCAGACAACCTGCGTCCGGGACGCTACGACTGCGCCACCTGCCATAGGGACAGGCAACTGGCCAGGAACCGGAAGGAAGGCGCACAGCCGCGGCGCAAATTCGGAGAGAGTTGGTCGTGCAACCACGATCCCGAGACGTCCGCCAGAGTCGTAAAAGGGAAGTTGGTGGGGTGCAAGCATTGCCACCGCGAGAGGGAACGGAAGCGCCCCTTCAATTATGACGCTTGGCGTCGCTACTACGATGCCAACAAGGAATCCCTTCGAGCTTATGGTCGAGCGTGGAGAGCGGTCAACCGACCAACCCAGGAGTCCTGGAAGACTCTGGGGCCTGCGCAGGAATACACGGACATCATTAAGAATGATCCATGTGTCTACTGCGGTGGTCCAAGTTCGGCAATAGACCACATTGTGGCTGTGACTCGAGGCGGTTCTGGATGCCCTCAGAACCTGGCCCCAATCTGCACGTCCTGCAATTCAAGCAAGCAGACGAAGGACGTGTTGAACTTTCTGCTCTACCGACTTGATAAGGCAGGTCTGGCAGCATGACCGAGTTTCACGTCGCCATCGACCACCCCGAATCCCCGGACCCCGACAGCCCGGTAGCCATCACGACCACCTACCTCGGCACCGTCGACCAGGCCCACGTCGACGAAGTGCGCGCCATCGCCGCCCTGGACGCCGCGCCACGGGAGGTCCTCGAGCACCCGCACATCGACGGCGCGTTCTGTGTCGCCCGCGACGACGGCGACCTGGACGTCTACGTGCCCGTGGGTGCCACCGAGTACCGGGTGTACGAGCCTGACCCCGCCCCGAAGACCACGACGGACGGGAAGGAACTGCCGCGTACGGCCACGGCTGGGCCCGCCTACCTGGCCGACGTCACCCGCTTCGGTGACCAGGTCATCGGCGGCGCCATGGACTACCCCGGCAACCCATCCCGCAGTGTGTGGCACACCACCGAATCCCCGGCGGGCGCCTCCTACCTCACCTCCGTCGCCGCCTACCTGATCAGGGTCGGAGCCGAACCGCAGGTCATCTACGACCCCGTCGCCGACAAGATCGCCCAGTTCGGACCCCTCACCCAGTCCGGTCGCGCGCTGAAGAACGACGGCAGCCGCCGCACCAACCGCGAGGGCCGCGTGTGCATCCAGGTGGAGGTCCTCGGCAAGGCGGCCTCGCCGTGGACGAAGGACTTCGACCCGGCCAGCAAGCCGAACTACCGCAAGCTGATAGCCGCGATGCGCGCTCACGGCATCCCGGACGTGTGGCCGGCCGGGAAGCCGCCCGCGACCGCGGCGGCCGCCGCCAAGGGGGCCCGCAACCGGGCAACCTGGCAGGGCAAGGGCGGCCACTACGCGCACGCCCAGATCCCCGGCAACGATCACTGGGACCCCGGCGCCATCGACACCACGATCGTTCCCGGCAAGCCGACCGCCACGGACACGGGCGGCACCACCGGATCCGGCACGGACACGTACACCGTGAAGCAGGGCGACACCCTGTCGTCCATTGCGAAGGCGCACGGAACGACGGTCGCCAAGCTGGTGTCCCTCAACGGCCTGAAGGACCCGGACGACCTGTCGATCGGGCAGAAGCTGAAGCTGCCGACGGCCAAGCCTGCCGCCCCGATCTACGAGCCGTTCCCGGGAGACGAGTTCTTCCACGGCGGCCGCCACTCGCCGATCATCACCGCGCTCGGACGCCGCCTGGTCGCGCTCGGCTTTGGCCAGCACTACAAGAACGGCCCGGGCCCGAACTGGACGAATGCCGACAAGGCCAACGTCCGCGCGTTCCAGCTGTCCCGGGCCGACCTGAAGGGCGATGCGGACGGCATTCCCGGCCCGAAGACGTGGGCCGCCCTCAAGGTCCCCAAGGTCTGAACCACCCCCCACCTCATCCCATCCCGCAGAAGGAGACCACCGTGTCCCCCGTAAAGATCTTCGGCCGTGAGCCCTCCGTCATCCTCGGAGCCGTCGCCGTCACCGTGCAGTTCGTCGCCGCGTTCGTCGTCGACGTCAGCCAGGACACCCAGACCCTCATCAACGGTGTCGCCGCAGCCCTGGTCGGATTCGCCGTCGCCTACATGGTCCACGACGAGGCCGCCTTCGCCGCGTTCGTCGGCCTGGCCCAGGCCGCGCTCGCCCTCGGCATGAACCTCGGTCTCGACTGGTCCGGCGACAAGCAGGCCGCCGTCATGGCAGCCCTCACGATCGTCGGGCAGTTCTGGCTGGTCCGCGACCGGGTCACCGCCCCGGTCACCAAGGACGGCCTGCGGCTCGCCGCCTGACCGGCCTGCTCTTAACCCCCCACCTCGGAGCACACCGTGATCGATGAGCCGTCTCTGGGAGAGCTGGGACGGCTCATCCAGGCCCTACGGGGCGATGTCCGCGACGACCTGGCACAAATCAGCGCCCGCCTTGACCGACTGGTCCTGGCGGACGTGTACACCGTGGAAAAGGCGGCGATGTCCAAGGACATCTCCGACCTCACCAAAGTCGTGGAGCAGCTGGCCGCCAGACAGGAGCGGGACATGGCGGCCCTTCAGGACCAACGCGCACAAGACGTCAGCCGGATCACCCAGACCCGCCGGTTCATGGTCGCGTCAGTGTTCATTCCGCTGCTCGGTCTCGTCCTGCCGCTGGTCCTGATGTTGGTAGGAGACAAAGGATGAGGCCCATAAGCCGGTTGGACGCGCTCAAGCGCCGTCGCCGCGGCAACCTGACGACCGCCGTGGCGATCCTGATGGCCAGTGCGGCGCTGGCCGCCGTGGTCAGCACGTTCCTGGTCCTCTCACGTGATCTGGCACGCGCCAATCAGGCCCGTGACCAGCTTGCCGCGCAGGTGGAAGGGCTGGGCGGGACACCGGTGGCCGGTCCGCCCGGATCCCGGGGGAAGACCGGCGTGTCCGGCGTCGGCTCCCCGGGGCCCAGCGGCCCGCCCGGGCCCTCCGGTGCGCCCGGAAAGGCCGCACCGACCATCATCCCCAGCCCCGGACCGTCAGGGCCCGCGGGCCCGGCGGGCTCCGATTCCACCGTGCCCGGCCCGGCAGGACCGACGGGCCCGGCCGGCAGCAACGGCTCCGACGGGACGTCGGGCAAGGACGGCACGGACGGGCAGAACGGATCCCCGCCGTCGTCGTGGACGTACACCGACCAGGACGGCAACACCTACCGATGCGTGCCCGAAGACGACTTCGACCCGGACAAGCCCCGCTACCGGTGCACCCCCACCAGCACCGCCAGCCCTGATCCCTCTCCGACCAGCCAGCCCGACCCGAGCCAGAGCCCCACCTCTTCAGGGCTGCTGCCGCTCCTTCTCGACCTCAGCTAGGAGACGTCAGATGACCACGGTGACCGGGAAGCTGATCGGCTACACGGCCGGGCAGCGGGTGGAGATGAAGGCGACGCTGGTCGACGTGACCGGCGCGCCGGCCGTCGGCTACGTGGCCAGTGAGCCCGGCGAGCTCGTACGCCCGGTCCCCATCTCCCCGGCCGACACGGGGCAGTGGACGGTCACCCTCACCCCGAACGAGCAGATCGCCTCCGATGCGGGGGACACCCTGTGGGCTATCCAGGAGGGGCGCTCCCGGGACGGCACGCCGATCGTCACGTACGTCGTGGTGCCCGCCAGCGGCAGCCACTGGGTGGGAGACATCCGGGCCGACCTGTCCGACACGCAGACCGGGCAGGGCACCGTCGTCTACCTCCCCGGCCCGTCCGGAGCCGCTGGTGCTGAAGGGCCTGCTGGCCCGCAGGGCGATCCCGGACCGGCAGGAGCCGACGGTGCGCCCGGCCCGCAAGGTGAGCCAGGGGAGACCGGCCCCCAAGGGGCGCAGGGACCGCAGGGCCCGAAGGGCGACACGGGCGACACCGGACCGCAGCCTGCCCTCGGAGCGGCCGGCGCCGGGGCCGCGGTGGCCCTGCGCTCCACCGACCCGACGACGACGAACGCCCGTACGCCGACCGCGCACGCGGGCACGCACGCCACCGGCGGCACCGACCCGGTCACCCCGGCCAGCATCGGCGCCTATCTGGCCGCCGACGGCAACACGCTGAACACCTACGTCACCGACCTCCAGACCCGCGTGGGCGGCACCTTCGGTCTCGAGAACCGGGCCACCGGCCTGGAGACCGCGGTCACCGGCAAGGCCGACAAGAGTGGCGCCACCTTCACCGGCACCGTGAACCTGTCGGGTGCCAACCTGACCGTGCAGCGCAACGATCCGGAGAACCCGGGCGGCTACCGGTTCCGGGTGACCGGCGGCGGCCTGGACCTCGAGGTCGCCCGCCTTGACGTCAACGTGTCCACCTGGACGAACGCCGACTTCACCGGCACCCAGCGCAACGTGATGCGGTGGGAGCCCGCAGGCCCCCACATGATCGGCCGCACCCAGTTCGGCACCAACCCGTTCGACACCGTCCACGACATTGACGCCACCACCGGCGTCGCCGGACTCGGAGCGAAGAACGGCTTGGCCAACATCCGCCTGGCGGGCTTCAAGGCCAGCCCGGGCGCCCCGACGACCGGGGCCTGGACGGCAGGGGACGTGGTCCTGGACTCGGCAGGCGCCTGGCACCTGTGCTCGGCATCTGGCAGCCCCGGCACGTGGACGTGACCGAACCTGGGGAGGGAAAAAGGACCCGACAGCCAGGCCCGCACGTCATACCATCAGCAGCGTGACGGACGAAGAGGACCAGTATCTCCGTCAGTTGCTGACCCTTCTGGACAGCACCCGACGGTTTGACACGTACACACACGAGAACAAGGGCCAGTGGCAAAGCCAGCCCCGCAGCTCCCTTGCGGGCGACGACGCCAGGAGCCACCCGCACCAGGTTTCCCACAGTGCGTGGCACGCCCTGACCGTGGCCGTGGATCACCTTCAGTGCCTGCGGTCCTCCGTCCTCACCGAGCGCAGCGAAACGCACGCTTCTACCGTCATCCACACCCACGCGCAGGCCTCGCTGGTGCGGGGTGTCTTCGAGAATTCGGCCCGTGCGGTATGGTTGCTGGGGCCAGCGAATCGCCTTGAGCGCCTCACCCGGCACCTGAGCTTGCAGGCGAAAGAAGTCGAGCACGGACACCGGGTGCGGGAGCTGGCCCAGTCGCCCAGCGTGAAAACGAAGGAAGAGCGCCTCGTTGTCATCGAGGACCTCCTGGTCAAGGCCGGGGCCACCCCTGAGGATGCGCGGAAAGCACTGAAGGCCCGCCCCTCGTACAAGCGGATCGTCCGTGAAGCCGGCCCGGAGATACGCATGGGCGAGGACCTGGCCGAACTGGTGTGGAGCGCGTGCAGTTCCCTCGCGCACGGTGACAGCGCCGGCACACTGGCGTTCCTGGACCGGGAGATCCTCGAATGGGACGGCGGCGTTGCTCTGGCGCAGATCACGGGGTCCATCTCCCTGCTGTTCCACGTCACGCACTCTGCGGTGCGGATGGTCGAACGCGGGTTCCGTCTGTACGAGCAGAGGGCCACAGCCCACGTGTAGGGCGATGTCGGTGGCGGCTGGTGAAACGGTTCTTGCCTGGATCTCTACGATGGCGGCTATGACCAGCATTGCTCCGAGATCCGCCCCGCCGATCCCCGATTGCGCCCCGGCCCAGGTCGGCCCGTGTTCGGCGTGTGGCCATCCGACCCATCGGTACGGCTTGGGCGGATGCCCGCTGTGCGTCCTCTGCCTAGCCCGGGTGGAGGCGACGCGGGCGAAGTAGAACCTGCCCGTGCCGCCGATCAGTCACTCACTCTGTTTGCGCTTCCGCTGCTGACTTTGTTTTGCGGCAGATGGGACCAGTACGCCGAGAATCATGGCGGCACCTATCATCACGCCAGGCCACCACACGATCATTCGGCAGCCGATCATCAGCACTACTCCAGCAGTGACGATACCCAGCGCCACGTCCGATCTCTTCACTGTCGGCATCCTCACCTTTCGTCGGCGCGGGCGGCGGTCTCGCGTACAGCTGCGGCTTGTGCCAGGCGGGCCCACACATCGGCGGCGGCGATACGCCGGGTCATGACACCGACGTCGTTGGTCTGGTTGGCCTGGTTCAGAAGCCGTTCTGCCTCGCAGGCGCATTCCTCGGAGCTGGACGGCTGATTCTGGTTGTAGTTCATGGTCGGTGTCCTCACTTCTCTACGTTGTAAATGGCGGCCTGGAAGGTGTCGATCAGGTCGGCTTGGATCTCGTAGCCCTCGACCTTTCCGAAGCCGGGGCCTACGCCGGTCACCGGCTGCGTCATCGCCTCGGGCCAGCGGCGGAGCATCTTTCCTCGCTGAAGGATGCGGCTGAGTGGTGCGCTGTGGCCGCGCAGGCTGTCGTCGGGGTTGTCGCGGAGGGCGTCGGCCGGAACCATACCGCCGCGCTGCACGGCTTCCTTGACGATGCGTCGGGCTCGGGCGGGGAGCATTCGGTAGTAGTGGGTGGCGCGTTCCTCGGTCCACGTGGTGTCGGTCTCGACGTCCTGGGCGTGGTCGGTGAGGAGGGCGAGCAGCTTGGTCTGGAACTCGGGTGTGGGTTCGTCCACGGTCACAGTGATGCGCATGCAGGCTCCCGTAGTGACTAACGAGAATGGATGTGGTTCTAACGGAGACGGTAGCGCACCGCCGCACGTCTGTCACTCGTCTACTCACGTTTGCCGCACGGCAGTTGGGGCGGTGCGTCCACGGGGATCACCCGCTTTGGTTTTGGATAAGCTCACATGCGTAACGGCACGCCCCCGAGGAGGCAGCTGTGTGGGAGACATCCCCGTCCTGGCAGATGCGCGGAAGCATCACGATCGGCGAGTCGAGCGACACGCAGGTAGTGGAGATCCGTCCGTGGACCGCAGAGGAGTACAAGCGCTGGGAGCGGACCGGCTTCCCGCCCGGCTCCGGATGGGAACCACCACAGACCGAGTCGTAATTGATGGCCCCGCCACGGTGCGGGGCCATCGCCGTTTCAGGGGCAACCCGCGCGCCTGGCTCCAGATAATCTTCCCTTAGTCGAGTGTTCCGCCTGATCAGGAAGGTGGCGACGTGCTCAGGAGACACTCCAAGGTAGACCGAGCACGGATCGCCGTTCTGGAGTACGAGCTGCTGTACATCGTCCCCGAACCCGGCACACCCGAGGATGACGCGGTTAGTTCGGCGATCTCGTCCGGAGAAGTTGAGCGGCTCCATCTGTGCGGCCGTTGCCGCCGGGCGTTCCGGCCTGGTGAGGAGTGGTGCCCGGACTGCACCGTCTGCCCGGAGCACGGCAACCTGTGCGCCCCGCCCATCCGCGGCCGGCACGACTGCCCTCGAGCGCTGGCCATCCTCGCCGAGCGCGCCTCCTGACACGGGACGTCGCGAAGGGATCACCTGATGTGGCGTCGGATAACCTCTCCTTATCCGACGCCTGCCGATTGTCAGGACCACACGTTCGTTCCTGACAATCGCATCGGCTCATCCGTCGACCAGCTCCTGGAAGTCCGGGCAGTCGACGGCGTGCCACTCCCGTACGAGGATCTCCCCTTCAACCTGGACGACTTCGGCGTGCCAGGGCAGGCAGTGGTGGCACGGCCAGATCTCGTGCGCGGTGCCGTCGTCGGCGAAAGCGCGCAGGTCGATGGACCCGACGGGGGCGGAGCGGGTGGTGTTCGGCTTGCGCTGAGGGGTGTCGGTCACGGGCCCAGTATCGCGTCGGGGGAAGCCCGGAGCCTCGTCTACTACATAATCACTGTTATGTGGATCTCACGCGTCAGCGGGGGACCGACGGCACTCCGGAGGACCGATGGACGACCCAGAACTGACCGTCCGAGTCATTGCCGCATCCGGCCCACCAGCCGTAGACGACCTCACCACCTTCCTTCGTAAGCGCATCGCCGACGACCGGGCCGCACTCGAATCAGCACCCGCCTCAGATACGGACACCAGCCTGCCGCAGCTCGGATTCGTCGCACGCGTCAACGGCAGCACCATGGCGTACCTTCCCCTCGCACGCTTCAGCGCACACCTCAACGCCATGGAATCCACTCTCGACAAGTTCGATGCCGCCCTCAGCCATGTCCTACGAGGCAAGCAGAAGGGCTGGGACCACAACAACGCCCAAGTCGCCCTTTCCGCCTACATGGACGTCATCAAACTCCACGCCCAGGAGTACGCCGTGCACCCGAACTACAAGGAGAACTGGCGTCCATGAGCCTGACCACGGTGAACCTCATCTGCGTCTGTGGGGCCAAGGCCTCCCACCAGTGCAGCACCACATCCTGGGCAGGCCTCAACGTGGCAGACGCCGCATGGCACTCCGTGTGGCTGTACGGCGACTGGCACGCGATCACAAGAGAGATGACCCCGGCGGAGCGGAACCACGCCGCTGACGCGGTAGCCCGCTACAGCCGCCAACTCGCCCTCGCCGACGGCAACCTCACCCACACCGAGCCGAAGAACCTGCGCTGGTGGCTGGACCCGGAGCCCGGCCGTGTCTGAGCTCGTACCTGCTTCCCGCCCGGCCCACCTCGCCGCACGCACCCGCAGCGCCGCCGACGACTGGCCCACCGAAGCCATCGACTTCGCCAACGAACTTGCCCAGCACTACCCGGCCGGTGATCCCTACCCGGGCCTTGCCGGAGCGTGGATCGCACGACAGAAAACGAAGAACACCCGCACCACGTACGTCCGCCAGTACCGAGTGTGGGACGCCTACGCCCGGCAGACCGGCACCCACCCGCTCGAGGCGCGCTTCCCCCTAGCCGAAGCGTTCTCCCGCCACCTCGAGGCCGCCCCCACCCTGCAACCCGTCAAGGGCGGGGCTCGAGGGGAGAAGGCACCCACCGGACCACCGCGCTCCGACGCGGCCCGCGCCAACGTCCTGTCCGCCTGCTCCTCCTTCTACAAGTACTGCGTGCGCGCCCGCGGTGACGGCCAGGACCCGTTCGACCTCGTCGCCCGGCCCGAGCTGGACCAGGACGGCTCCGAGACCCAGGGCAGCACCGAAGAGGAGTCCGCACTCCTGCTGACGGCGGCCTACGAGGACGGGCCACGCTCCTACGCCCTGCTGATGGCCATCTACTCCATCGCCTTGCGCCTTGACTCCGCCCTAGGCGCGCGCGTGGAGGACCTCGGCTACGACAAGGGCCACCGCATCCTCAACGTCCGGCTCAAGGGCGGCCGCCGCAAACCGAAGGTGGTGCCGCCGGCGACCGGGCACGCCATCGACCTGTACCTGAACGGGCGGACCGAGGGCCCGCTGTTCCAGACCCGCAACGGCAACCCGTTGGATTCGACCTACGTGTGGAGGCTGGTGCGGCGCCTGGCTGCGAAGGCTGGGATCGCGAACGCGGCCACGTTCCACCCCCACGTGCTCAAGCACGACGCCGTCACCCACGCCCTGGACGCCCCGGACGCCAAGCTGCACCACGTGCAGGACTTTGCCGACCACATGGACCCGCGCACCACCCGCCGTTACGACCGGCGCCGCGGACGCCTGGACAACAGCCCCGGCTACCGGATTGCCGCACGGATCGCGGAACGGCTACCGAGCGCGGACGACGACTAGCGTTTGATCTCGCCTGCGGTGGAGGGGGAGCCGCCCAGGCGCCAGCCGGTGGACTGCCGGGCCCGGAAGGTGACGCCGTCCTCGACGCGGGCCTTGTTCCGGGCGAACTCCCGTTCCGCGGCCGCCGTGTTCCACTCGCGTGGTGCCGACGGCTGGACGCTGCCGGCCTGCTGTGCTCGCTTCAGGCAGGAAGCGTGGCAGGTCTTGCCCGACTTCGCCTTGGCGGTGGGTTGCTTCCCGAGGGGCTTGCGGCAGATGACGCAGGCCCGGTCGGCCCGAGCCCTGCCGTTCGGCTTGGATGCCGGCTGCGCGGGCGGCTTCGTGCTGGTGCTGGCCTGGTACGCGTCGGCGCGGGCCCGGTGCCCTCCTTGCAGGGTGCACGGTGTGCCAGTGGGGGCGTTGCAGGCCGGGCAGTCCACTGACTGCATCTGCTTGGTGGTGGGCTTCTTCACGGGCGTGGTGCGGGGTGAGGAGGCCGTGGTTCGGCCGCCGCTGCTGTACCGGGTGGTGCGTCGGGACACGGAGACCTCGGGTTCTGAAGGGGCGGCCAGCTCCGCTTGCGCGTGGGCGGCAGGTTACCGGGGGCAGGCGGTCGGTGGAAATCGGCTAGCCGCCGGGGGTGTCCCAGTAGCCGGTGTGGGCGATGGTGTCGGCGGTGACGGGTGGCTGGCGTTGGGCGAGCAGGGGGTGGGTGTCGGTGATCTGCCGGATGAGGAGGTTGGGGTAGCGGGTGTTCACGGGCCGGCCGCCCTGTCCGAGGATCAGTGCGTGTACGCCTTCTTCCGGCGTGGGGCGTTGTTTGAGGTAGGCCTTGAGGGCGGCGCCGGTGAGGGGTTCGAGGGTGAACTGTTTGCCGACGTTTTCGAAGTCGTCGGGGGCGCGGACCTGGTAGCTGAAGTCGGTCTGTTCGTAGAGGTGGCGCATGTCGACGCGGACGACTTCGGCGGGGCGCAGGCCTTCGAGGAGGAGGTAGGCGATGAGGCGGTCGCGGAGGTAGTGGCGGGCCTGGGCTTTGCCCCACATGCCGACGACGGTGAGGAAGACGGCGCGTTCCATGGGGGTGAGGCGGCGGGGGGCTTGTCCGTCGCGGTCGACGCCGGAGCGGAGCATGGTGAGGTCGGGTGCGGCGTGGAGGATGCGGCGGTCGGTGGCGGCTGTGTAGTACTGGGTGAGGGCGGTGATGCGGCGGTCGTGGGATTTGGCGACGTCGGGGTGTTCGTCGGCGAGGGCGGCGAGGGCTTCGGGTCCGTCGAAGGGGCGGGTGCCGAGGTAGGGGCGCAGGTAGCGGTCTTCGGACCAGCGGGCGACGTGTTCGATGCCGATGTTGTAGGGGTCGGCGCCGGCGGTGTGGCACCAGGTGAGCCAGGAGGTGACTTCCTGGCGGTAGGCGGCCTGGGTGGAGGGGCGCAGTGCGCCGGTGGCCAGCCAGTCCTCGAGCAGTGCACGCGGGTCCATATGGCAAGGATTGCCGGTTCCACCACCCCAGAGCAAGATCTATTACGAAACCTCGGGGAACGCTCACCCAGGAGACGTGGTGGTGGCCCAATGCGGGAGGGTGCGGGGCGGGGTGCGCGCGGGCTCTCCTGGAGGGGTGGGGGCCCGAGGTTTCGTAAAGGTGTCGATCATGGTGGACCGGCCGGTACCGCGGGGCCTTCCGGAGCCTGTGCGAGCACGCTACGACGGAACCGGGCCGCGCGCTGGTGCGGCTTCCCCCTGGCGTGTCAGTCGCCGTCGTAGCCGTACATGTCGGGGGTGTCGCCGCAGCAGGCCGGGCACATGCAGTCGCAGGAATCCTCGTGCCCCGTGCACGGTCCGGGGCCCTTGTCGCTGTGGGCTGGCGCCCCCGGACACGCCGGGCCCGGATCCACGCACTCCGACACGGCTTGCTCGTGCACGGCGCACCACGTGCTCATTGCCGTGTCCAGTTGGTCGTCACCCTTGGCGCCGGCGTACCGCTGCGCCCGCCAGTCCTCCGGGCACAGCGCCTCCACCGGGGGAGGCGGGCACGGCGGAGCACTGCCACTCCCGTCCGGGGCGTGCCACGACCAGCCAGATGCCGTCATGTACTGCGTCCACCAGCCCAGCCCGTACCGGCGGTCACGCTGACGCTCGGCCGTCACACCGCACACGGAGCACCGCATGCCGTGCTCCCACACCGCCACCCACTGGTGCCGGACGACGTCCACGAATCTCCTCCTACAGTCCAGGTATGGCGTCTTGGTCAACGGTGAAGCGCGGGCTGCGCCGCCGGGGGTCCGGATCACATTCCTCTCCCCAACCTCGCATCCGAGAGATGGGGTCGGTCAGTTCCCGGCGGCAGCCACGGCACCACACCCGCCGGCGCGGGCTCATCTCCACCTCGGGGAGGGCTTCCTGACGCTGTCTGACCATGGGTTCCAGTGTGATCCGTCGAAGAGGGTGGTGGTATGGCAAGGTCGAAAGCTATGCTGCGCATTGCGTGATCCGTGTGGACGGCCACCAACCCTGCACCAGGGTGGTGGCCTTCGTCGTTTCCGGGGGCCGGCGGTGCGTCGGCCTTTCGGAATCAGTCCTTGATCGTTGCCGGAAGATTTGTGTAAGCTGCGCTTGCGCGATCAGTGTGTTGAGGCCGTCTCCCGAGTCCGGGAAGGCGGCCTTCGTCGTGCAGGGGGCTATCGGATGCTCCGGGCGCTCACCTTCGCGTACTGCCGCCACGAACCGTCCTGCCAGCGTTCGACTATCGCCGTGTTCGCAGGGCTGTCGCCACGAAGGGCTGCGCGCAGGAGGGCGTAGGCGGCCGCCTTGGTCCCATGGTCGGACTGGGCGACAACATCGGGTCCGATGATGAGCACGCGCCACGGCTTGCGGGGCTGGGATGGCATAGACGCTTCTCCTAGGCGGCAAGGCCGGTGTCGGTCTGGATGAGGGTGCGGGGGCGGTAGTCGGCGTCGTCCTTGTCGCGGGCCAGCTCGTAGAAGAAGAGGGCCTGCTCGTCGTCGGCCGGCTGGGGCTCGGGACGCTCGTAGGTGGTGTTGGCGGGGCGGGTCAGGACGTAGCCGATGCGGTGAACGGTGTAGCTGATGATCCCGGAGAGGTGGAATTCCCTTCCCTCGCCGCGGAGTCGGCACATGGCGATGACGATGATGCCGCCGCCCTTGACCTCCCCGGTCTTCTTGATCTCGACGGCGCTGGTGCGCAGTTCGTGAATCTCGATGGTCCGCACCGTGGGCTCGGTCTCGCCGGGCTTGAGGTAGGTGATCGTGACGGCGTACTGGTGGGAGAGGGCCCGAAACAGATCGGTGAGGGTCTTGGTGGTGGTCTGGCCGGCGGTGCGCTTCACGGGTCCCCCTTGTTGCGGTGTGGTTCCACCGTAAGGCATAGCCCATTGCATTGCAATGGATAAGCGCGTACGGTTGTGACCACAGGGGAACCACCCCGGTTGCCGTACCGGCATCGCATTGCAATGGACAGATAGGAGACACTGGCGTGGCAATCGCCCCCACGTGCCCGCCCCACTCGAACCGGCTGCGGCGGCACTCGCCGAGAGGACCCTTCGTGGCCAGCGACCTCCGAGACCGCCTCCAGCACGCATCCGACCAGCTGAAGGCCGACGGTCACCACGACTTGGCCGCGGCCGTGGCTTCGGTCCTGGCGCCGGGAGGGTGGAGCAAGCTGCGCGCCCCGAGCGGCTCTACGAGCACCTCGAACTTCCCGATCTACATGCCGAAGTCGCTGCGTGACGCGTTGAAGAAGGCCGGCGACGACATGGATGTGTCGCTGGGCGCTCTGGTCACGGAGGGGTTCCGGGCGGCGGTGGCCGGCACGTGGGTTCCGCAGGCCGTGCAGAAGACCCCGAAGGGCGGCGCGGCCGGGACGCCGATGGCGAATCTGAACGTGCGGGTGGACGACGCGGCCCGAACGGAGCTGGAAGAGGCGTTGCCGCGGTTGATGGAGCAGGTTGAGGGACGTCTGTCCCTGACGAGCATTGCCACGGCCTGGCTTCGTGAAGAGCTGGGCGTAGAGAACGACTGACGGGTGGTGCGGGCCGGCCTGGACGCTGACTTCGGGCTGGCCCTGCACCCCGTACATCGCATGACCCCATAGGAGACCTCATGGCCACGGCCACCGAGGCCCCCGCCACCATCACGGCGGAGGGCCCCACCTCGCACACCCAAAACCAGGGCGCTGGCCGCCGCATCGGCGCTCTGTCCGACCTTCAGATCGCCTGGCTGCTCAGGCCGGTGGACCCGGATCGGGTCGGCCAGGACGGCAAGGGCTTCTCGCACATGGAGGCCTGGGACATCCGACGCCATCTGATCCGGATCTTCGGGTTCGGGGGGCACGACACGGACCTGCTGGAGTCGTCGCTGATCGCGGAGACCAGCATCCCGAACTACCAGAAGACCGGAAGGGACGGGAAGCCGTACGGGAAGCCGTATGAGGCGTGGACCGTCATCTACCGAGTCGCGGTGCGCTTGTCCGTGAAAGTGGACGGTATCGAGCTGGGGCACTGGCACGGCATTGCTACCGGGGACGCCCCCAACCAGCCGTCCCGGGCCGATGCTCACGACCTGGCGCTGAAAACCGCCGACTCGCAGGCCCTGAAGCGGGCGGCCACGAACCTGGGTGACCAGTTTGGCCTGTCGCTGTACAACAAGGGTCGTCTGTCGCCGGTGGTGCAGTCGTCGTTGCCGTACTGGAAGGCGACGAAGGAGACGGAGTTCAGGGACGACAAGGTGGAGCCGGAGCCGGAGGTGGCAGCCGCGCGAAGTCAGGAGCCGAGCGAGCCGGAGCAGTCGGCCCCCGCGCTTCCTGCCCCGAGTGAACACCTGGCCAAGCTGCTGCGGCAGGTGTCCGACTGCTGGAAGAGCAACAACCTTCTGATCTTCAATCAGATCGGAGAGGACGGCGCCCGGAACGGAGTCCTGGACGAGGAGTTCACGGACAAGCGCGGTGCCGTGACCACGTTGCGGAAGGTGCTGGACGGCCGTATCGCCGAGATCCAGGGCGCTCAGGGCGACGACGCGGGACGGAGCGCGGCATGAACGGAACCCGCGTTGGTGTCGGCCCCCGTGAGCGGCTCTATCAGTCCACCACGGAGACCTTCGACGCTGAGCAAGACCTGGACTACATAGCCATCGAGCGTGCTCTGAACGGTGAGCCGGTTCGGCTGACCGTTGCCGAGAAGATCCACGCAGCCCGGATCTTGGATGGCCGTGGGAGCAGCCTGAAGGACATTGGCCGGCGGGTCGGTTCGGACCCGTCGACTGTGGACGGCTGGAAGCGCAACGGATGGCAGCCTGGGAAGCACCCCAAGACGCGGGTTCGAACCAAGCGGCCGGAGCCGGTGTGCGGCGAGCCCCGTATGTACCGGCGCCATCTGAAGGCGGGTGAGCGCTGTGACGTCTGCCGAGCAGCCAATGCTGCTGCGGACCGTCGGTACCGTCTGAGTGGGAGCCGCCAGGAGGCAGGGCGGTGAGCCGGCTGCCGGATGGCGTTCGACGGGAGGTCGAAGCGCTTCTGTGCGCCGGTCACAGCGACTGGGAGGTCCACCGTCGGACGGGGGCCGCGCGCCGCACCATTCGCTGCTACCGGATGCGTCTTGGTCTGCCCGTCTATATGGCCGCTGAAGACAGTCCGGCATGCCGACACGGTCACCCGTTTCCTGAGAACGTTGCGCGCTATCCCAGTGGCGGCCTGTACTGCCTGGCTTGTGCCGAGATCCGTAAGCGCGAGTATCACGCGAGTAACTACGAGCCGGTGCAGCCCGATGAGGTGGCCATTGAGCGTGCTGTGGCTGGGGACCCGGCGAGGCTGACGCCGCGTGAACGGTCCGCCGCCATTGCGCAGCTGGACGCCTGGCAGCTTCCCGCTTCGGTGATTGCCGAACGTGTCCGCTGCTCTCCGCGCACTGTCCACCGTGCCCGCAGCCGCCAGCGCGCTGCCGTCTGACAATCCTGGCCCTGTCTGGGGCACTGCACCATCACCTACCTATCCGGCTGTCGCCGAACGGAGCTTCGTCATGCTCGATTTCCTGTCCGAACCGCAGCGCTGGGCCGTCCCGGCGGTCCTCCTGCTCGCCCTGGTGGGTACGCCGGCCGTCTTGTGGTGGGAACGGCGGCATCCGTCGTCGTACACCCGTCTGACGGCCATGCCGACGGAGCTGGCGTCCGGGTGGGAGTCGATGTCGACGGACGCTCAGAGGGCGCACGACGATGCGGTTCTGGCTGCGCAGGAGGCTGCGGAGGCGGCGGCCGGGCGGGCCGCTCTGCTCAAGGCGGTGAAGACGAACTCGCTGTTCCGTCCCTGAAGGTTCTGTCCCTCTACGGCTCTGCTCAGGAAGGGGTGAGTGCCGTGACCACTCGGATTGTCACTGCCGCCGCGGCACTCGCCGCGGCGGTCGCCGTTTCTCTCGCTGTTGTGCGGGATCGGCGGTTGCACAGGGTGCTGGCGCGGGAGCGTGTCCAGGCCCGGCTGATGGATGGGTGCCTGCATCGCGACATGGATGAGTTGCACCGGCGTCTGGAGGCGGTGATGGCCGGCCAGCAGGCTGATCGGGCTGTCGTGGATGTGGCGGCCCTGGTGGTGGACGGGGCTCTGGCTGCTCGTACCGCTGATCTGAACCGTCCGAACCATGCGCGCGACTGGTTCGACCCGTACCAGGAAGGGGGCTCCTCATGACGGGGACCGCTGGAAAGCCGATCTCTACTGCTGCTGCGCTCGAGGCGTGGCAGTCGCACCGTCACTTCAAGTACCGGGCATGCGCCCCCGACCCGTCGAATCCGCGGGTGCTGGCGGCGCGTCCGGATCTGTCGGTCAACACGCACGTGCCGGCGGATCGGGATGGGGCGGAGCCTCAGGCGGAACGGGTGGCGCGGGAGCAGGCGGCGGTGGAGCTGTGCCTGGGCTGCCCGGTGATGGTGCTGTGTGACGCGTACGCCACGTCGGTGACGCCGGATGGGCGGCTGGCGCAGCCGGACGGTGTGTGGGGTGGCCGGCTGGCGCGGGAGCGGCGGGCTGCGTTCGCTGAGTCCCGCCATGAGGTGACGGTGGCGGCGCCGGACTCGCAGTTGCGCACGGACCAGAAGCAGGACGTTCTCCTGGCGCTGGCGATGTGCGCGGATGGGGATGCGGAGTCGGTGGCGGCCGCGGCCGGGGTGGATGTGCGGACGGCGAACTGGCAGCGGTCGCGTCTGGTGACGCAGTTGAACCTGGTGAAGGGGAAGGCGACCCGGGCGCAGCTGTTGGCGGAGGCGGTGCGGCGGGGTCTGCTGGATGCGTCGCTGGTCGTCGTGGACGACGGGCAGGTGCTGGCGGTGCCGGTGTCGGTGAAGTCGGGCAAGCCGATGCAGTTGGGGTTGTGGCCGGCGAAGCGGTCGTCGGCGGTGGGCCGGGCGGCGGGGCGCAGGCCGGTGGGTCGTGGTCCGCGGCCGGTGTCGTTGCGGAGCCGGTTCACGGCGGTTCCGGGTCAGGGGGATCTGGCGGTTGCCGGGTCCGGTCTGGCGGATGTTCGTTCCCTGTTCCCTGCTACTCGCCTGGAGGCTGCCGCATGACCGAGATCGCCAACACCCCCGTTCCGTCCGACCTCCCGTCCGCCGTCCCGTCAAACGCGTCGGACGGTGGGAATGCGGCGTTCCAGGCGATGTGTACGGATGCGGTCCTGGGCGGGCGGGCGATGTCGTCGGGTGAGTTCCTGGCGGGGTTGATAGCAGTCGGGATGCTGGAGACGGTGGGCCGCCCCGACAAACTCGCCGCGGATCTGTTCCCGGGAGTGGATCCGGTAGTGGTGCAGGAGATCTGGAATCGGGCGTTGGCGGTGGGCCTCTATGCAGGCCGGGTGTCGTCGGCGCCGCGCCTGTATCGGGATCAGATGCTGCGCGCGCAGGAGGACTTCGCGGCGGTGGGGTTTCATGCGATGGCTGGTCTGGGGGGCCGGTCGCTGAGGTTGGTGGCGCCGGAGTCGGCCGCGCATCCAGCGGACGGTGAGGATGCGGCCGGGCACGGTGCGGTGTGACGAGTAGTACGTACGACACGACTTGGGATGGGTGGGGACAGATGGCACGGTCAACAGATAGGCTGGCACCTGCGCCAGACGACCACTCAGATGCGGTCGCGGCTCACAAGACAATAGGAACGGCCCCGCAGTATCCCGGTTGCGTCAACAACCGGTGCGGGGCCGGGCCGACACCACGACCCTTGCGAAGTAGAGGTGCCGACATGGCAGAGAGTACCCGGAGTCCCGGGCTATCAGACAGTGGAACCCCAGCCACCGCCGTGAAGATCACACCGGCGAGCGAGCGGGGCCCTGTCACCACTATCCCCACCGTCGCATGACTGCGGTCGTCCGGAGCCTGTTCCGGACCGCAGCTACGGACTGGCCGGCCTCTCAGGCTGAGCCGGTGGACTACTGCCAGTGCGGGCGGGGCCAGGTCATCGGTGTCGTGTCGTACACGGGCACGCGGCTGATGTTCCTCTCGCTGGAGGACTCATACTGCCGTCACCTCGGAGAAGCGGCGGCCGATCTGCGTTGCGTGGACTGCCTGACTGACGCCGCCCTGGACGTAGCCAACGGCGTGATCCGTGAGCAGATGCGGAAGGCGTCCCGGGAGCGCGCGGAGCAGATCGAGGCGATCCAGCGTCAGAACGAGATGCGCAGGGATGCCGGCCTTCCGGACGTCCGCTCCTGGATCCCCGAGGGCTGCGACGAGTGGCCCTCCGGTGGCCTGATCGGGGGCCAGCAGTGAGCGCGGAGGAGTTCATGGCCGCCTGGTCGCCTGGACCTACTGCGACTGGCTACGTGCCGCCTGTTGGCCAGCACGTCTTTTGCTACCGCCCGTCCGACGGCGAGACCCGTTGCGGGTTCGTCGACGACAACAAGATGGGCCTGTTCCTGACCTCGTGCCACAACGGGCGCCGGGTCCTTACCGCCGCGCGCTGGAACGTCCAGCCGATGGCGCCCCTGAACTCGTGCCGAACAGCAGGCACGCAGACCTCACCCAGTAAGGGAGATCAGGTGACGTAGTGACTTCCTGAGCGGGAGGTCCTGGGCCCCTTGGCAGGGGCACTTCCTCTACCGCTGGCCGCTTGGTGTTGGCGCACCGTCTGCGGCCTCGTGCAACGGCCCCGAGTTGGCCCTCGGAGCTAAGGCCCGAACTTCGATCCGGTTTGGCGACCGTCCCGAGATTCGAGCGACCTACAGGTTCTGGTCGGAACCACTTTCACCACCAGGCGGGCTTTTTCATGTCCGCAGGACGGCAGGTACATAGTGCCTCAGCGCACCCTCCCTTGTCAGCTTCGCGTCCCCACGACGGGCGTTTCGCGCCTTATCTCCCCCCGCCCGGGCGACAGCGCGGCCCCCCAGTCGTCACACGACACGCACGCCGCCACCCTCGAAACCGAACACCTGACCGATTACAGTGCTGGTCAGGTCGCCCTCGTGCGCGGCGCCGCCCAAGAGGTGGCGTGCACTGCCTCGCGCCGGAGCGGCCCGCGGCGGTGGCGGCGCGCCGTGCGGTGGCTGATCGCAGCCGGCCATCACCCGCGCGCGTCCGCCACCACGCTGCGCATCGCCGAAGACCTCGCCGACCGCATGGACTACAGCACCGGGCACGTCCGCTACTGCCTTGACGAGATGGTGGCCCGCCTCGGTATTTCACGCGCCTCGATCGCCCGGCACGTGTCGTATCTGCGGGAGCTCGGGGCGCTGGCGTGGGTCCAGCACGGCACCCGGGCCAACGTCCGGCGCTTCCTCGGACTGGGCGGCTACGCGGCCACCGCGACCGTGTACGGGGCCGTCATTCCCGCGGTCTACGACCACGCCATGGGGCACCGCATCGTCGGCTCCGGCTACGAGGCGCGCATCATCGTGGACCAGCGGAACCAGGCCGCCCCTGTGGATAACCCGCCTGTGGACAACTCCACCCCGGAGTCGCTTGAGACCCCTTCCCTGACCATGGTTAAGGAAGAGAGTCAGGTTCAGATGGTGGGGGGTAGTAACTACACCTCGCAGGCTCGCCAGGCGAAGACCTCGATTCCCCACCAGAGCAGCAGCAAGACCGGGCAGCGCCGTACCGCCACGGATGTCCGCAAGGCCGCCCAGGCCGTCCGGCTGGTGCGGGCCCTCGTCAACTGGACCCAAAAGCTGCCGCTGCGGCGCCTCGAGTACGTGCTGCGCCCGTGGACCGACCGCGGCTGGGACGCCTTCCGCATCGCCGACGAACTCAACGGCATGTGCGCCGGCGTCCGCTGGAAGCCCTCCCGCCCCGACGCGTTCATCCGCGCCCGCATCACCAACGACCTCCAGCGGGAACAGCAGCAGACCGCCGAACTTCAGGCACAGGAGCAGGCCGTCGCCTGGGAAGACAGCACCGCCGCCCGCGACCTGGCCTCCCTCGCCGCCCTGTTCGGCCCGGCCGCCCCCGCCCCCCAGCAGGAGCGCACCGACGAAGACCGGGCCCACGCCCAGCTCCACGGCTGGAACCAGTGGGAAGAAGTCGCCGCCCACCTCGCCGAAGACCAGGACGACGCCATCGACCTGTACGGCATCCGCATCTGCCAGTTCGCCATCAGCCAGCAAGCCCGCCTCGAGCGCCAGGGAGCGTACGCGTGAGCACCGAAAGCAGCCCCACGACCGCCGCACCCGGATCTGGCGCCGACCTTGCCCGCCAGGCCCTGGCCGCCGCCCGCGCCGCCGCCAAAACTAAGCCGGCCGCCGCCCCGAAGAAGTCCCGGCGCAGCATGCGGCCCTCCCGCGGCGAAGGACGCGACCCGCAGGGGTTGGGCAGCATCATGGGCAAGCTGAAGTCCGAACAGGGCTGGGACGCAGGCATCGACGGCGGCAGCCTCCTGGACCAGTGGGCGAAGATCTGCCCCACCGAACTCGCCCCCAACGTCCGGCCCACCGCCTACGACCCCGACCGCGGACTCCTCACCCTCCAGCCGTCCTCACCCGCGTACGCCACCCGGCTGCGCATGTCCCAGCAGCTGCTCGCCCGGCACCTCAACAACGCCCTCGGCAAGACCGCGGTCCGTGCCATCCGAGTCCTTCCGCCCGGCGGCCGCCACGACTCCGTCTGCGACGAACCCACCCCCGAGGCCGCGCCGGCGGCCACGCCCGAAGCACCGGTGAAGACACGCGAGTCCGCGCACCCCGGCTACCGCCACGTCCTCTCCCTGGCCCTCGAGAACCGGACGCCCAAGCGTGCGGAAAGCCCGTACGTCGAAGAGGCCCGCGCCCGACAGGAAGCCGCACTGCGCGCCAACCGGCAGCCGGAAGCAGCGCACCGGGAGGCGTACTGGGCAGAGCAGGACGCCCACACCGAACCCCGGCCCGGCAGCATGGCCGCCTCCGAAGCCGCCGCCCTCGCCTACAAGCGCAGCCAGAAGGCGGGCCCGGGCGAACCGCGTCGCGCCTTCGACGTCGCCTGAGCGGAGGGAACACCCTCGCAAATCTGCGGGAGCGTATACCGCGGTATACCCCACCGCCCCCACCCTGGAGCCCTCCATGCTCTTCCGCAGCATCGACCGCAACAGCGGCGACGACCACCAGCCCAGCGTCCTCGTCAGCCGGACCTTCTGGGCCAGCGACGTCCCCCGCCTCATCCCCCTGTGCCGCCTGATCGGACACAAGCCCGTCATCGACGGAACCGACACCCCCTGCCGGTGGGTGGCCTGCGACCGGTGCGGACTGCGCGCCAACCCGCAGGGCAACCTCGACCCCACGCAGTGGGACATCGGGCAGCCCTACACCGGGCCCCTCACCCCCACCAAGCCGCTGTCCCGGATCGTCCGCAAGCAGCTGGCACGCAGGGGCATCACGCCCGACCAGTCCCAGCCGGGTCCGTTCGCGAAGCAGCCGACAGGAACCGTTGGCGGAGACATCTGCATCGGCAAGTCGAAGTGGCGGACCGTCGGCATCGACTTCAAGGTCGGCAACTGCGGCAGCGAACAAGTCCTGGCCGCCAGCCTGCGCCTGGGCCTCCTCGGCTCCCTCTACCTCCACACCGAAGACCACGGGCGCTGGCTGCAACGCCGCCTCAATCCCACCGGCTACCAGTCCCGCGAAACCGGCCTCTCCTACTACCAGGGCCGCATCTCTTGGCAGGTATGGGCCCGTCGCGACGAACACCGCGCCTCCGACCCGAAGTGGATGAGCGGCAGCGTGGCCATCGACCCGCGCGACTACCTGCTGGGCCCGGTGACGAACGAGAAGGTCGACTCCACCGGCGACGTACCCGCGGTCATCCGCATGCCGGAAGGAGACAACCACGACGTCACCGTCCGCCTTGAGAAGTGGCAGACCCGCCGGCGCCGCGGGCGCGCCACGACGTTCTGGCGTGCGGAGTGGAACTCCAAGCCCGGCATCCCCGTCCGCAACCACTCCTGGAAGGGCGACGAGTACTTCAGCAGCTCCTTCGTCATCGAAGGCATCACCCCAGACAATCCCCGTTGGCCGCAGGTCGTGTGCGGCGCCGCGGTGGAACACCTGTGCCGAGACCGGGCCCGCTACGGCTACCGAGCATTTCCCGTCGGGCCCGAAGCTGTCTGAACGGAGAATCACCCTTGGCTACACCCGCCGGGCCCGCACAGCCCGCCCACCCGGGCTCCGCACCCACCATGTGCCTCCTCCACGGCGACTTCCACGTCATGGACCAGATCTGCTGGGGCACCACCCTGGACTTCCACTTCCAGCACCAGGGCGACATGACGCAGCAGGAAGCCCGGGACTGCTATCTGGCCGCGGTGGAACGCAAGATGCTGGACAACCTGCTGCCCGCCCTCCGGCCGGCCGCGTCCTCGAGAGGCCTGCGATGACCCCCACCACAACCCCCGCCTACCCGCGTCCCCGGCTGGTCCACGACCACGGCAGCCTGTTCCAGGAGCCGGTATACGCCGACGGACCCTACGACCAGGGCGACGAAGACGGCGAGAGCGACGACTGAGTTTTACGGCCGTAAAACAGGAGCGGGTGGCCGGGCATTCTGGCGACGGTCGGACGTCCGGACGTCCGGGAAGAGTTTTACGGCCGTAAAACTCCACCTGTCCCGCAGGTCGATCCGAACCCTCTCTTCGCGTCTGAGAGGATGCTCCCCGTCCATCCGAAGTACCGGAACCTCGGGAAGTAGTCGGAGAACTGAACATGCCCTACATCACCGTGCTCCTGAACAGGAAGGGCGGGGTCGGCAAGTCGCTCATGACAGTCAACCTTGCCGCGGTCTACGCAGAGATCACGGGCGACGCGCAGTCCGTCGCCGTCGTCTCAATAGACCCCCAAGGCACCAGCATCGAGCACGCCGAGAAAGTCACGAAGGCCGGACGCGCCGTCCCCTTCCGCGTCGTCGATGCCAGCGAGAACATCGACCGACTCCGGCAACTTCGACGCGCCAAAGCGGACATCATCATCGTCGACACCCCGGGCTTCATGCCGCTCAAGGCAGAGGACGACGAAGACGAGTCCATCGACCCGCTCGGAGACGGCACCACAGGCGACGCGCTACGAGCCATCCTGGACGTCGCCGACGACGTGATCGTGCCACTGGAAGCCGAAGGCGCCGCATTCCGCCCCACCCGCGTGACCATCGAACGCGTCCTCATGCCGCGGCAGATTCCCTACGGCGTCGTCATCAACAACTGGGACCCCCGCGACGGAGAAGCCGACCGGGACCGCACCATCAGCATGGTCAACAGCCGCGGATGGCAGCGATACAACTCCACGATCCGGCACTACAAGCCGCACACCCGCGGCATCGTCAACGGACGCTTCTGCACCCAGTACGAGCCCAACCCCAGCGCCCTCCGCGCAAAGGAGGACTTCGTCACCCTCGCCGTAGAACACCAGCTGCGCCGCCAGAAGTACGCGGGGGCACGGTGATGGGCAAGCACCACGAGTTCGACGACTTCTTCGGCGACGATGACGGCACGCCGGTCATCGACACACGCGCGGCCGGCCGGCTGTACCGGGTTCCGCTGGGACGGCTCTCCCCCAACCTGGTCAACCCGCGTACAGACTTCGGTACCGAAGACGACCTGATCGACTTCGGGAAGAGTCTTCAACGTCGACAGAACCAGCCCTGCCCCGTCGTGAGCCGTAGCGCCTATCTGAAGCTGTGGTCCGACCATGCGGTTCGGATCGGTGACGTCGACTATGTCCTGGTCAGTGGCGAGCGGCGCTACCGAGGAGCCACAGTCGTCGGTCTGCCCGCTCTGGACTGTGTCGTCGACGACAACGTCGCAGTCGACCGGAAGACGTTCATGGAAGCGGTCGTCTCCGAGAACGTCGACCGGCAGAACTTCGACCCCGTCGAAGAGGCCTACGCGGTGCAAGCCCTGGTAGCCGAGTTCGGATCGAACCGGGCGGTCGCCCAGCACTTCGACCGGGTCGACGGCTGGGTCACTCAGCGGGTGCTCCTCACCAACCTGGCCCGCGAAGTCCAGGACCTGGTCCGGGGCAAGACGATTCCGCTCGAGGCGGCCCGCACGCTGGGAAAGCTGGCACGGGACAAGGACTGGGGGGCTCGGGACCAGCTGGAGTGGTGGGAAGACGAGCAGGAGCGCCGCGCTGCTGCTTCCGCGGCCCGATCAGCTGCCCGGAAGGCATCACGCGGGACTGCCCAACCGATGCCAGTACAACAGCCTGCGGCTCTGGACGGACAGCGGGAGGAGACCCAGCCCCTGGCTCCGGAGAGGCAGCCGAGTTTTACGGCCGTAAAACAGCCCGCCCCCGTTCGCCCCGCGGAGACGGTCAAGCCGACCCCGGCCGTGGAGGAACGTCAGGTGCCGCAGCCGACGCCCGCCCGGGTTGAGGCTCCGGCGCGGCCTGCTGGTGAAGCGATCCCCGAGCAGCGCGAGGAGCCCGGGGCAGACGAAGAGGCGGCGGAGTCCGTGCAGCCCACCAAGCGGTTCCCGTACGACAACGGCTCCGATGCCCTGATGCACTTGCTGGCGAAGATGCCGCCTGCGGAGCGCGCCACGGTGTACGAGGGTCTGGGCAAGGACCCGGAGACGCAGGCCGCCCTCACCACCTGACCGGCACCGCAATGGCCCCGAACCTCTGTCCTGTACGGGCAGTGTTCGGGGCCACTGTGCGTCAACGGTCAATTCCGGTCAGTTTTAGGCGGGTTGTCGTGGGTTTTCCGTCACTCCATCGTGTGAGCGTGTGGTGAAACCCTTCCCATTGACTAACAGTCAACGCCAAGGTGATCAGGCCTGCCCCCCACGGGTGGCCGGCCGCCCGGCCGTGGGCGGAGCCCTGCGCGGATCGCAGCCCTCCAGGAACCCCGCCCTGGCCACGGCGGCCGGCCCGGCCACCCCGCCACAATTCGGCGGGACCGGGTTGGGCATCTCCCTACCACCATGGCGACATCCGTGCCTACAATCGCCGCATCGCTCGGGCATGCCCCGGCGATCCTCACTCCCCTACAAGGGACCTCGAGGACGCTGTCCGCAACACACCCCTCCCCCCACGGGTACTTTCCGCTGCCCGCACGCCAGCTCCGCAACCCGGTGGGACGATTCGGGCCCGACAGCAGAAACCGTCAAATCGTTGCCGCCGGTGACCGGTCAGGCCGGATCTGTACACCACCCCGTGTCAGGGACGGGTGAAATCGCCATCTGTTCTTACACACCCACAGCAATTGATGTCACAGTGGCCTTCCTGCGGTACGGACTGGCAGCCGTCACGCAGGGCGGGGGCGCGGGAGCCGACACCCACGCCGTACGAGGACCTTCCCATTTCTGCCGGAGGAGCGGGGGGCACCCCTATGTCCGCAGCAGAACCGGTCGACCCCATGCCGCCCGCCGTGAACATTTCGCATGGCGCGGTCGTAATCGATATCACCAAGCGGGCCGGCAGGGCCGCGAAGGCCATCGTCGACGGCAACAGCAGGGGGAGGCGGACAGGCATGAATCACGCGCACGCAGCCGACCGCAACCGGCACCACCACCCCGAACACACCAAGCGCAGCCCCGCCCAGCAGTTCGCCGACGACATCGAAGCCGGCTTCAACGCCATCGATGAGACCCTCACCGACGACGTCACCGCCCGCGTCTTCGTACGGAGCCTGGACGTCTTCGCGCACACCCTGAAAGGCGCCGCGGCCACCGGGGTGATCGGCGAAGAGGAGCTGGCCAAGCTGCTTGAGCTGCTCGAGGGGATGAAGGCGGCACCACACCTGCTGTAGCCCCCAACCAGGTGTCCGCATATGCCAGGGAATGATGCCAGTTCGGAGCGTTTCAGCACTCAACTCTCCACAACACAGGGTTGATCGTTTGTCGCGAAGCGTTCAACACAGGCCACATGCGTGCCATCATTGGCCGTCCGGAATCACCCGGAAGAGTCAACTCCGGCCTCCGGCGCGCGCCCCTGCACTCGCCTGTACGGACGTCCTGCGCCCCAGGCCGCCAAGGGGACGGGGACCTCGATGGGCAAAGACAACGACATCGAATCAGCAGGGGACACCCCTGCCGGACTCCTCGCGGAGCTCCACGGATACTTCCAGCAGCATCCCGTCACCGGACCCGCCGGCCACTCCTACATCGCCGCCGGATCCCGCCCCACCATGGTCCACGCCCCGGCCCCCGGCAACACCAACTGGGGCGTGATCGAGCACATCGGCCGGACGGTCGGCGAAGTCGACCAGTTCACGCGCAAGGCGAACCCGGCCGCCACCGAACCGCCCGCCCACGTGGCCGCGGTCTACGAGTGGTGTGTGGAGAACACGCAGAACGCCCCCGAGGACGTCCAGCAGCGGCGCGACGCTCTCATGTACCGGCAGCAGCTCGAGCACGCCATCGCCATGGGCGACAAGGACGTTGTGCGCCCGCACCGGTGCCCCGGTTGCAACACCTTCGGATTGGTCTGGGACCGTCGCACCTTGAGCGTCCGGTGCACGAACAGGCGCTGCCTGGGTGAGGACGGCCTCTCCACCACGTGGACCCTGGCCCGCCTGGCACACGAACACGTAATTGCTCAAAAAAGTTTGCGAGTTCGTGCAACCTGACGGCGGGCAGACGAGTCGTACTCTGCAATCCACTCTTCACACGCTCGACACAACCGGACCCCAGTGGTCCACCCGTAACACCCGTAATCGGCCGCCGGAGCTGCGAACTGTGGCCGCTGATAATGGGAGGTGGCCAACGTGGCCATCAGCATCCAGACCCCCTACAGCGCCGTCGCGGACCTTGTATCCCTGAAGGAAGCGTCCGCCCTGTTCGCCAAGTGCGGACCCGGCCGTGAAGTGAACCCTCGCACCCTGGCGAGGTGGGCGAAGAAGCACGGCGTGGACGTCCATCGATCCGGCCGTGATTCCCTGGCCGACTGGGCGGACCTGCTGGAGATCCACGCGCTGGAGACCGACCGCCGCGAGGCGCAGGCCGCACAGGCCTAGACGCCACCCCGTCCCCGGATAGCCCCGGCCCACCGAGAGCGGGCCGGGGCTTTTCCATGCCCCACCACATCACCATTGCATAGCAATGGAGTATGGGTTACTGTGGTCACACCAAGAACGCCAGGACCCCAAAACCGGGCCTGACCACGCGACTTGCACCCCGGAGACCACCAGTGGCCGTGATGACGCATGCCCCCAGCCCCTTCCTGACCCTGCCGGTCACCGTCGACTACCGCACCCTCCCCACCCACGTGCGCAACGCCTTCGACCAGCACATGGAAGACGCCGACCACGCCCGCACCGACGCCACCTACAAAGTCGCCATGGTCCAGGCCTCGCAGACCGCCGGCATCGCCGTCCCCGCCTCCCTCGACATAGCCCGCTGCTCCTGCCTCAACGACACGGGCGGCTGCGGATGCGGCTCCATCTTCGACACCGCCCTCCCCGGCGCCGTCGTCACCGCGGCCAACGACCCGGACTGCAACCTCAGCCAACTTCAGTGCCCCGCCTGCGGCCACGACCACCCCCGGCCCATCACCGACTGAATTTCAGAGGAGTGTCATGCCCACCAACGAGATCGGCACCTACCGCCCCGCCTCCCGCCTGAAGGAGGGCTGGCAGATCTGGCGGTCCAACGGCACCTGGCAGGAGATCACCAGCCTGATCCAGGTCACCAGCCCGATGGCCTTCGCGATGGTCACCCTCGCGGACGGCTTCGAGGTCTCCATCCCCCACACGCACGAGGTCATGACCCGTACGCCCTCTGAGGCCAAGCAGGCGACGGCCTGACACCCGCGAACTTCCCGCCCGGCCGCGGATGACCACAGGGCCCCGGCCGGGCGGGAGAACAACCACCAGGGGAGACCCGATGAACCACACCCTGACCGGCGTTGCCTTCTACGCCGACATCCACGGCATCCACACCGGCAACCAGTTCGCCACCGCCGGCCCCCTCGGACCCTGCCTCGACATCTGCGCCATCGCCTACATGCAGGCCGAAGGCGGCACCGTCCCGCCGGAGTTCTACACCGACGAAGACGCCTCCCTCCGCCTCATCGAGTCCAGCCCCAAGGCCATGGCCGCCATCAAGGCCATCAGCGACGTCCTCGACACCACCGTCTGCGAGACCGAGGTGGCCCCCGGCTACTACGTCCCGGACTACATCGAGCACGTCTCCAACTGGGTCGCCACCGCGCCGCCCGTCGGCCCGAAGCGGCCGCCCACCGTCTCCGAGGTCATCGGCCGCATCCGCCGCGCCGCCAACCACCCCGCCACCCACGCCGCCTGAAAGGCCCCCACGCCATGACCATCCAGACCGTTGCCCCCGCCATCAGCCCCTTCGCCCGCGACCCCTTCTACGCCCTCGGCATCGCCGACGCCTACGACGAGCACGCCGCCGGCGAAACCCTCGACACCCTCAAGGCCCGCGCCAACGCCCTCCTGGACGCCGACTACCCCCAGACCGACCGCATCCAGCCCGCAGAGCTGTACCGCCTCGGCTACGTCACCAGCATCGCCGGACTCATCAACAGTCACATCGCCACCGTCGACGCCCAGTCCGAGCTCGCGCAGAAGAAGCAGGCCCGCAAGCAGGGCCGCGACACCTCCACCCGCCACACCAGCAACCGGCGCACCGCCCACACGGCGGCCGGACACCGGTGACCTGGCCGGACGGCATCGCCGCCGCCGTCCTCACCGCCTTCGCACTCCTCATCACCCGCCACCAGCACCGGAGCACCACCCACACCCAGCACACCCGCAGGACGGAGAACGGTCATGACCGCCAGAACGCGCAAGGCCACCGCCGCCAAGACCACCACGGCGAAGGCGCCCGCGAAGAAGACCGCCGCCAAGGCGCCCGCGAAGGCGCCCGCGAAGGAGACGGCACCCCGCAAGCCGGCCACTGACCGCCCCGGCACCACCGTCGACTCCCGCAAGCCCCTCACCGTCCGCCGACGCCTCTTCGTCGGCCCCATGGGCCCCACCGAGCAGGCCGCCATACGCGCCGCCCTCGCCGCCGCCTCCACCCGCATCCCCGTACCCGTCCGTGCCTGGAACGGCTCCACAGCCAACCTCGCCGACGGCACCCTCCTCATCCACAACCCCGGCCCCGACCGCATCTTCACCGCCCACATCGCCTGCCGACACGGCGCCATACACGGCTGGCCCATCACCACCCACACCGACCTCCGCGAAGCCCGCGCCGTCACCCACGCCTGCGAACGCGACCACACCACACAGACCGGCGACGACGCCCTCGACTGGGACAAGGCCATCACCCGCGGCGTCGGCCCGGTCGCAACCCCGAAGCCGTCCGCCGTCCATGCCCTCCGCGAAGGCGTCCGACGCGCCGAAGCCACCAAGGCCGACACCCAGCCCCTCACCCACGACGACATCCACGCCGGCCTCGCCGAACGCGCCACCGCCACCGAGCCCGCGAAGGAGCACCCCCAGCCATGACCGCACTCACCGACGCCCAGCGCGAACGCCGCCGCAAGCAGGCCCACACCGCCATCACCAACGCCCTCGCCGCCTCCTGGACCGACTGGCGCCGCACCGGCCGCAAGCCCGACTTCACCGCGGCCGCCGACCACGCAATGGACGGACTCGGAGACCTCGCCGCCGAAATCCTCGCCGACGGCACCATGCTGAAGGCCCTCACCATCCAGAACGGCGTCGCCACCCTCGAGACCGAACCCGCCCGCGAACTCTTCCTCGTGCTGGTCGCCTCCATGCGGACCATGCTCGACAGCTACGGCGCAGAGAACTACCTCGAGACCGAGATCACCGCCCCATCCGTCTCGATGGACGTCCGCGACGGCCAGAACCCGCGGGACGCGTACACGGTCACCATCCAGCGCCGCCAGCGGCCCACCCCGCACGAGTTCCGGCAGAAGGCCGAAGCCCGTGTTGCCGAACTCGAAGAGGAACTGCGGCGGATCCGCGGTGGGACCGATGGCTAACCCCCGCCAGAGCGGTCCCCGGAACCCGAATTGGAAGGGCGGGCGGTCCGTCGCATCTAACGGCTACGTGCTGATAAAGCGGCCTGGCCATCCCCGAGCCGACTGTCGAGGCTACGTGTACGAGCACATCCTCGTCGCCGAGCAGCTGATAGGCAGGCCGGTCCGAAAGGGCGAACAGGTTCACCACAAGAACCACATCAAGACGGACAACCGGCCCGAGAACCTCGAGGTCAAGGCCAGCGCTGCGCACCACCAGTACGAGCACCGCAAGCGCACCGACCTCCGCGGACTGGGCGAGGCAAACCCCACCGTCAACTGCGCCTGCGGGTGCGGCCAGAGCTTTCTCCGCTACGACGCCACCAACCGCCCTCGCCGCTACGTGAGCGGCCACAACCTCCGGAGCGCCAGCCAATGACCAGCATTCAGTGGACCGAGCAGACATGGAATCCTACGACCGGATGCGACCGCATAAGCCCGGGATGCCGGAATTGCTACGCCCTGACCATGGCCAAGCGCCTCAAGGGCATGGGCCAGGCCAAGTACCAGAACGACGGAGACTCTCGCACCAGCGGACCCGGCTTCGCCCTCACCGTCCACACCGACGTCCTGACCGAGCCCCTCCGCTGGAAGAAGCCCCGCAAGGTCTTCGTCAACTCGATGTCCGACCTGTTCCACGCCCGCGTCCCCCGCGAGTTCTTGGCCCGCGTGTTCGCGGTCATGGCCGCTACACCGCAGCACACCTACCAGATCCTGACCAAACGCCCAGAGCGCGCGGCCCGGATCCTCACAGACCTGTGCATCTGCGGACGCGGCTGCGTCCCGGGGCACCACTTCCGCTCTGAGATGGAGTGGGCCGCAACCCCCCACAGCCCCACCTACGTTCCGGGCCTGAAGCACGGCATCTACCACCGCAGCGCCTGGCCCCTGCCCAACGTGTGGATCGGCACCAGCATCGAGTCCGCCCAGTACGTTCGCCGGGCCAACGCCCTACGCCAGACCCCGGCAGCCGTCCGCTTCATCTCCGCCGAACCCCTCCTCGGCTCCCTCAATGACCTCAGCCTGACAGCAATCGACTGGCTGATCATCGGCGGTGAATCCGGTCCCGGCGCCCGGCCCCTGGAGCCCTGGTGGATCGCCGACCTCATCCACCAAGCACGCCAGACCGGCGCCGCCCCGTTCGTCAAGCAGATGGGTTCCGTCTGGGCCCGCAACACGTTCGCCGACGGAAAGAGCGTGGCCGCATGGGGCGACACCAAGGGAGGCCATCCCGCCTACTGGCCCGCTCCCCTCCGCGTCCGCGAGTACCCGACTGCTCCGGCGGCCGCCGATGTCTGAGTACACGCCGGGCTACGTCACCGCCCTCGCCACCCAGCTCCTGGACCGGCACCCCGACCTGCTCTCCGCAGAGAAGGACCTCGCGCTCCTCCGCGGCCGCCTCGAAATCGTCCGCACGTTCATCCACGACCCCGCCTACGACGACACCGCACGACGAGCCCTCGCCCAAGCCCTCAACCTCCCCGAACCCACCCAGGCGGTGACCCGATGACTACCGACAAGCGCCCCGCCTGCCCCACCCCCGACAAGAAGCGCTACGCCACCCGAGAAGCCGCCGAAAAAGCCGCCCACCGCTCCCAGATAGCCATCACCGAACCCCTCCACCCGTACATCTGCATCTGCACGTGGACTCATCTCAGCAAGCAGCCCTCCGACCAAGTCCCCACCGACGCCATACCCGACGCCACCGACCTCGCCCGACTCCAGCTGCAATCCGACAACGCCTTCCGCGAGACCGTCACCAAGGACGCCCGCGGCCAGCTCCCCATGACCGACCGCATCGCGCTGCGCCACACCAGCCTCCTCCACCGCTGGAAGGACGTCCTCGAGGAAATCCGCGCCGAAGTCAACCGCGACCTCAACAGCGCGCCCCGCGACAACAGCCTCGCCAGCCACGACTGGCGCAAGCGCGCCGAAGGCTACCGAGACGTCCTCACCCTCCGACTCCAGGAATGCCGCGACCTCCGGGCCCAAGACCTCGAGCGGACCAAGCCGCACCACACGGTCACAACGGACGCGGACCTCGACAGCCCGCAGGACCCCCAAGGACGCGCGGCCGCCTCCAACGCCAGCCGCCGTGAAGCCCGCGCAGCAGAAACCGACCGGTTCCTTGACGCGCACGGCGTCCCCCAGCACACCAACAAAGAACTCCGCCGGCAGGCAGGCGAACGCGCCGTCCAGCGCCTCATCGACGCCCACGGCACCGAGTTCTCCCACTACCTCGCCGAAGAGTGCGCCGTCCTCGGAGCGACCCTCCCCAACCGGGTCCGCAAATACCTCACCGACCAGCCCACCGACCTCGCCCACACGGCCTGACAGGAGACGCGCCTCAGTGACCACCACCATTCCCGAGCAAACGACCGACACCTGGGAGCAGGCCACCGCATTCGTCGTCTACGGCACCCCCGTCGGCCAAGGCGCCGTCAGCTTCCTCGGCAAGGGACGCGGAGCCAAGCACACCAACGAGAAGACCCTCAAGCCCTGGCGCCGCGACATCGTCCTCGCCGCACGACAAGCCACAGGAGCACACGGCTACACCGACCAAGCCGGCCGCTGCTTCGTCTGCCTCACCCCCAAGGACCAGCACGGCCTCTACGCCAACATCCCCACCCGAGCCGACATCACCATCACCGTCGCCAAGCCCAAGACCGCCCCCAAGCGACGCCGAACCTGGCCCATCACCCGATCCAGCCACGACATCGACCACCACGCCCGCGCCTGCCTGGACTCCCTCTCCGCATCCGGCGTGATCAAGGACGACTCCCAGATCACCGACCTCGCTATCCGCAAGGTCTACCCCGGCGAACACCCCGACGCCCTCTCCGAGCCCGGAGCGACCATCCGCATCTACACCCTTCCCGGAGCGACCCGATGACCACCACCACGACCCGCCGCGTTACGACAGCCGCCGCGACCGCCCGCAACTGGCGTGACTCCGCTGCCTGTCAGGGATGCGACATCGAAGAGTTCTTCTCCGAGAAGCCCGGCACGCAGAAGCGCATCCAGGGCATCTGCCGCGGCTGCCCCGTCAGGATGAACTGCCTGGACGACGCCATCGACTACGAGCAGAGCAGCTACATGCGCTGGGGAGTCGTCGGCGGGCTGACGACGGTGCAGCGGCGTGCGCTGCGCTGCGAGATCCTCCTGGGGAACCTGCCGAACCTGTTGCAGGCCCGGCAGATGGCGTCTCCGGCGTGGGCGTCGCAGATGATGCCGCTGCGCCAGCGGGGGCTGAACCCGGAGCAGATGTCGGTAGAGCTGCGCAGCCAGGGTGTCCTGGTGTCTCCGGTGACGGTGCGGGTGGCGGTGTGGTGGGCGGGCGGTAAGGCTGGCGTCGTTCCGCGCCGCAGTCCGGGCGATACCCGGCAGTTGTGGGAGCTGGTGCGCGACCACTGCCAGGAGGCTGTGTACGGGCTGCGGGACCTGGGAGTCGGCAATCGGGACGTGGCCGCTTATCTGCTGGTGTCCGAGGACACGCTGGGCTTGGCCATCACCGCGTGGAACCGCATGGCGAAGGCTGCGGAGATCGGGCAGGAGGTGCAGGCGGCATGAGCGGGATGAACGCGGAAGCACGCGGGGACCTTGCCGAGCAGATGCTGCCGGTGGCCGCACACCTTGCCGTCCTGGTCCACGGCGACGGAGGACCGCAGGACGTACGCGAAGTCCTCGAAAGCCTGGACAGCACGCAGAAGGACGCGCTGCTGGTTGTCCTGGCCGGCCTGGTCGACCCGGAGCAGCCGGTGGGAAAAGCACTGGGCTGGCTCGACTTCAACGAGCACGGCAGCCTGACCGTGCCGTCGTGGTCCGAGCAGAGTTCGGTACGCGACCTCGCCCCCGAAACGGTGGAGGCCGTGGATGACGAGTACGTCGACGAGGTCGCGGTCGGCAAGTTCGTGCTCGGTTTCCACGTCGATGTGACGGATGCCGAGTTCCTGGCCGCGGTCCAGCAGTGCGTCGCCATGGGCAAAACCCTGTCGGACGTGGACGCGTTGCAGGGATGGCGGAAGAAGACCGCGGAGAACTGGGTGAACCGGCTGAAGAAGCGCTACCAGCGCGCCGGCCGCGAGTTCCCGGCTCTGGGCCCCGGCTTGCGGGCGTTCACGGAGCAGGAAGTGATCCGGATCCGGGAGCAGTCGAAGGATGGCGCGTCGGATGTCCGGCTGGGCATGTCGTACGACGTCACCCGGGAAACGATCCGGGCGATCGTGACGGGCAAGCGGTACGCGCAGTACGGCGGCCCGATACGGACGACGCGGAGCACGCAGAGCGCGAAGGCGTCCCGGGAGCACATGTGCGGCCACGGGGAAAACTCGCAGGCCGCGTTCTTCGGCGAGCGGCCCAAGCTGACCCCTCAGGACCGGGACGCTATTCACCAGCGGACCGCGGAAGGCGAGGACGTGAAGAGCCTGGCTGCCGAGTACAAGGTCCACACCAACACCATCCGCAAGAACGCGGCTTGAGAAGGAGAAGCAGATGAGCAGCACGATGACTTTGACCGGCCGGCTGACCGCGCCGCCTGAGCTGCGGTTCAGTGCGTCGGGCGTGGCGGTAGCGGCGTTCACGATCGTCACGTCCCGCCGGGTGAAGGACCCCGCCTCAGGCGAGTGGTCGGACGCGGACACCACGTACTGGGACTGCAAGGCCTTCAAGCAGCTCGCAGAGAACATCTGTGAGTCCTTGGACAAGGGAGTGGAGGTGATCGCGGTGGGCCGGGCGGTGCAGGAGTCGTGGGAGGACAAGCAGTCGGGGCAGAAGCGTTCGAAGATCGCGGTTCGTATCGACTCGATCGGGCCTTCGCTCCGGTCGGCCACGGCGAAGGTGACGAAGTCCTCGAGCGGGCAGGGCCAGCAGCAGTACCGGGAGGCGCGTGCGCAGTCGTCGCAGCAGGGTCGGGAGGATCCGTGGGCGACGTCGGGTGCGGCCGCGGATGCGGCGCAGTCGGGGGCGTGGGGGAGCGAAGAACCTCCGTTCTGATCTTGCCGGTTGAGGTGAGGGGTCTGGCCTTCGGGCTGGGCCCCTTTGATGTGTCTGGGTGGGGATCGGCACTCACTACCCCATTGCATTGCAATGGGGTATCGGCTACGCTGGCATAGCCAACCCACCCCAACCCACCAGCTCCCCGGGGGAATCCATGCACTGCGACTGCGGCGCCAGCCCCGAAGACATCGCCGCCGGCATCCACTCCCGGGGATGCGCCACCACCGAGGGTGCACCCGACGACGCGTCCGACCACTACGGCCTCTGACCGAAGACCCGGGCCGCCCTACGCCCCCCCTTGCGGGGCGGCCCGCCCCGGGGGCCGCGCACCCCATCCCCCCAACCCCCTCCCAGGGATGCGCGGCCCCCTCACCCCCACCCCCGACGGGCCGTCCGCCACGCACTGCCAGCCGGCGGACGGCCCTTCCCATCGACACAGCACACGACGAAGGAAGGCAGCCATGTCCCGGAAGAAGCCGCGCCCCGCAGGCGTCAGCCTCGCTGGCCGTTCCATGGGCCTCCACTACTGGGACGACGAGACCAGCGCCGACGGCGGCAAGAAGTTCCTCCGCCGCCTGGTCCGCGCCCGGGAGAAGGCCGCCCTCCGCCGCTCCATCCGCAAGGGGGACGACATCTGATGACCGCCTACGCCGCCCTCCTGACAGCCCAGGTTCTCGCCGCCGACGGCTACCTCGTCTCGGACGCGGTAACGGCCGACGACATCGACACGGCCGCCGACCTGGCCGGTGTTCCTCGCCCGACTGGTCCGAATGACCGGGGCACCGTCCGCCTCGCCCTGGACGCCATCGGAGGAGCGTCCGCGTAACTGCGTTCCTGCTGACCGTACAGCCGCTGACAGATTCGACCTGGCATCTACAGCTTCCGGAAGGGGGCCGCAATGCAGCTTCACCTCGTACCCATCCGATTCCGTGACGCGGCCGCCTTCGTCTCAATGTGGCACCGCCACAACCAAGCCCCCGTCGGCTGCAAGTTCTGTGTAGGGGTCGCAGACGAGGACGGCACGCTCCGTGGCGTAGCCATAGTTGGCCGGCCGGTAGCCCGCATGTTCGACAACGGCCAGACCCTCGAGGTCACGCGAACCGCAACCGACGGAACGTCCAACGCCAACTCCATGCTCTACGCCGCAGCATGGCGCGCAGCCAAGGCCCTCGGATACACGCGCCTGATCACCTACACGCAGGCAGAAGAGACAGGGGCAAGCCTTCGAGCAGCTGGCTGGCACGTGGTGGCCGAACGGCCCGCCCGACGGGGATGGGACACCCCGAGTCGACCGCGCGGCCTGAACGGCAGCGAGCACATTCCCCGAAGCCTGTGGGAGGCGGCCTCGTGACCGCGTTCCTGCTGTACCCGCTGGCCGTGTGGCAGATCGGCGGCCGCGCCCTCACTCACCTCACCCGAACCCTCACCAGAAGGGATCAGACCGTATGACCACATCCGAAGGGACGGTGGCCCTCGAGAAGATGGCCGCCGAAAAGGAGTGGGACTTCTTCCTCCAGTTCCACCAGTTCGATGCGCGGCTCGGGGAGTGGGAGCAGTTCAGCACCGAGGCTGGCCCGCTGGTGTCCGTGCGCGTGGAAGGGCCGGACGCGCCGGACGCGATCCAGGGCGGTGTGGCGATCAGCGGCGCGTGGCTGGACTACTCGGATCCGGCCCGTCTGGCGTGTGCGTGGCAGTCGAACGGCGTGTGGGTGGAGCTGTGGTGCCCCGTCGACGCGGACAGGCCGCCCACGGCCGTGCTGGCCCCGTCCACGCCCCCTCCGGCCGCGAAGCGTTCCCGCCTGGCCCTCCGGCTTCCGTTCACCCGACGCAACAAGACCCCGAAGGAGAGCCAGTCCGCATGACCACGATCGAGGAACGGGCAGTCGTCGGCCGCCACGTCACCTTCACCCACTACCGCGACCTGGCCGTGGTGGAGTCCACGCAGCATCCCGGCATCATCACCGGCCTCGAGCCCGGCCTGGCCAGCGGCTCTCTTGTGGCCCGGATCCGGCTGGACGGCACCCGCTCCAACCTGGTCCTGCCCGCCGACTACGAGGGCCTCACGTACCTGGATGAGGTCACCGATGTCCCGGACCTGCCGATGGGCGCGTTCACGCCCGTCGCCGACGACAGGAACGGCTTCTACGAGGTGGAAGGCGCCCTGTACGCGGCTATCGGCGAAGACGGCGAACTCGTCATCCTCACCGACGACCTGGACGTGGCGAAGAAGGTCGCACGCGCGTACAGCGCGGAGAACTACCTGGGCCTGGACGACGAAGACCTCGAGGCCTTCGAGCCGTCCTGGGCGGTGTTCACGTGGGAGCCGGAGGACGCCGAATCCCCGTGGACCGTGAACTGGGACGCCGCTGAGGGCGACGACCACGCCATCCGCATCTACCGACTGCCCGCATGAGACCCCGGAGGTATCACCGCATGACCGCCACACCCGAGACCGATGAGACCGAGACCGTTCAGACGCCGGATGAGTTGCTCGCCGACCTGGGCGAGTTGCACATGCGCACCCTGGTGTCCCCGCGGCCCAAGCAGCCTGCCGCCATGGGCTGGCAGGCCGTCGCCGGAACCATGTCCGCGGGGTTCGCCCGCGCTCTGCACGCCCTCAACGAACTGAACCCGGCGAAGGCCGCCGAGATCACCGACTGGTACCAGGGGCCGTTCGAAGAGGGGCCGGACGCGGAGGAGCACACGGACTGGCTGGAGCGGACGGTCGCGAAGGGCGACCTGGACCTGATGGAGAAGTGGGTTCAGGACGGCCAGATCCTGGCCAGGTCGTCCAAGGAGGCCGTGGAGGCCCATGAGGCGGCCGAGCAGGAGCCGATGCGGCTGATCCTGTCCAAAGCCCTCGGTCTGGGCACTGGCGCTCCGTGGGACACCATCCAGCACCGCGCCAACGAACTTGCCGCTCTAGCCGATGAGGAGCAGCCGGCCGAAGGTGACACGCTGCCCGCCTGGCTGCGTCAGCGCTTCACGGCCAGTGGTGTCGACTGGGAGAACCTCGACGACGCCGAGCGCTCGTACTGGGAGCACCAGGCTCGTGCCGTCCGTCGTGCTGTTGCCCGGGGTGGATTCAAGGGTGGTGGCGAGTGAGCGTCCTGACGATGCTGCCGACCGTCCCCGAGATGGACGTGCACGTGGAGCAGAAGGACTTGGCCGGCGGGCTCGCGGCCGCCGTGTTCGATGGCCCGTCCCGCGAGTACCGGTACCTGCTGACCCGGATCTGGGACCCGACGGTGAAGCCGATCGTGTTCCTGATGCTGAACCCGTCTACCGCGGACGCGTTCGACGACGACGCGACGATACGGCGCCTGGCCGGCCCGTCTGGGTTCGCCCGTCGGGAGGGAGCGGGCGGCATTGTGGTCGTGAACCTGTTCGCGCTGCGTTCCACCGACCCGCGGGCCCTGACCCGGCATGCGGATCCGGTGGGGAAGCACAACGACGTGTTCATCCGGCAGGCCGTCGATCTGGGTAGTCGGGTGGTGGCTGCGTGGGGTGCCGCTCCGGTGGCCGGGGATCGCGGCCGGGAGGTTGTCGCGGCGGTGGCGGCGCGCGGGATGCCGCTGTACTGCCTGGGGACGACGTCGGCTGGGCAGCCGCGGCATCCGCTGTACCTGCCCGGGGACGCCGCGTTGGAGCTGTACGGGGCGGCTGCATGAGCGCCCCGGTTCAGGTGGGCCCGTTGCCTTCGGGTGGCGGGCCCGGTTCGTCCCCGGACTGGGACGACGTGCTGGCCGACATTGGCGACCGGATCCGTGCCGAACGGCACGCCCGCAGCTGGTCTCAGAACGAGCTCGGGCTACGTGCCGGCCTGTCCATTGGGACGGTGAGGCGTCTTGAGGACGGTCAGACGACCCTGCGTAGCTTTGTGGCGGCCTGTGTGGCGTTGCACGTGAACATCGGGTCGTTGCTGTCGGGGGAATGGCAGATGCCTGCTGTGAAGCCCCGTCTGACGCCTGCGCAGGCGCGTGTGCTGAAGGCTGTGGCGGCGGAGGGTTCTCCGACGTTGGCTGCCGATCGGTTGAGGATTCCGATGGCCACGGTGACGTCCAGGCTGGCGGAGATTTATCGACTGCTGGATGTGACCCATCTTCCGCGGGGGCGGGAGCGCTTTCAGGCAGCGGTTCGGGTGGCTCGGGAGCAAGGACTTTTGAACACCCGAACCCGGACATCTTAGACACCGTCACCGTCGGGTAAGACCGATCACGCCCGTGGAGGGCCCATGCTCCGCACCCGCCTCACCATCCTCGTCAGCAGAATCCGCACCTACTTGCCCGCCCTCATCTCCTCCACCCTGTACATCCTTTGCGGCATCGCATTCGGCCTCACCTGGTGGGGGATCACCGGCCGCACGGACATGCCGTGGTGGATAGCGCTCCTCCTGGTTGCCGTGGCCGGCTGGATAGCCGACCTGGCGGAGCAGGTCATCCGCTACGTCCGGCAGCGCCGTGCCCGCCCGGGCGTGGCCCGGCACCGTAAGGCCGTGTGATGGCCGCCCGTATTCGTATCGACTGCCCGGCGTGCGGTGGCCGGGTTGCAATGTCTGCCCGCGGCCGCCTGTCCCGGCACGGCAGCCCCGAATGCGCGCGCTCGAGGAAGCCGGTGGGCCGTATCTGGCCCACCCGGCACCGCGGCCGCCGCGTACAGACCATCCCCGGCCCCGACACCTGGAACCCCGCCGAAGGAGCAGCATGAGCAACCAGATCCGCGCCCCATGGACACCCGAACAGGTGGCCGCCCTCGAGCAGTTCCAGATCGGAGGGAGGATGCACCCGTTCACCTGCGGCGCGGCCCGGCACGCTCTGGCGCCGCGCTTGGTTCCGTCCCGTGAAGGCTGGCACTGCCCCGATCCGGACTGCGACTACACCCAGGACTGGGCGCACGAGTTCATGGCCGACCCGAGCGCTTGGCCGCGGTCTCTGAAGGAGTGGGCGGCTGCTGGATCCCGAGCGACCGAAGCGACCGAGCTGGACAAGACGCGCCGCTACCTGCGCCCCGTACGCGCCACGGTCATCTCCGACGACCCGGACGGCGTGCATCTGACCGTGTACCAGTGGCTGCCGATGTTCGACGAGTGGGCGACCGGGCCGGGCATCTGCGGGGAGTCGATGATGCAGGGGGCTCTCCCGGAGGGCACGGAGGTGACGTGTCCTCGGTGTCAGGAGTGGCGGCCGCGGTACGAGCGGATGCTGGCGCCTGGCTACCGACCGGAAGCCGACGACCCGGAGGCGCTCCGTACGCGCGCCCAGGCGGCGGAGAACGCCCTGCGCGCGATCCTGAACGCCCCTGACGCCCCCAAGCACTGCCACGACCAGCGCGGCGTCTGGGACGGGGGCGGACCGTGCGCATACTGCACGGCCCTGTCGGCCGCCCGGAAGGTCCTTGGTAGGCAGACGGGAGCGGCATCGTGAGTGGGGCGACCGCTTCGATACCGCGCGTTCAGGCGTTCACGGACTTCCTTCTGGACTGCGTGAAGAACACGCCGAACGTGGACGGCGTGCAGACGCTTGAGGAGGCCGGGGATACGCGGCATCCCTTCGGCCTGGCCGTGCGGATCGGTGGCGCGGAGGTTCGCTGGCAGGTCACCTGCCAGCTGGCGGACGGCGAGAAGCACGACAGCCCGACCGCCGACGTGGATGGTGATCCCGCACCGTGGACGGACACCGATGTGCAGGACGGTGGGGAAGAGTGGCTGGCTGCCGTCATCGGCCGGGCCCGCTCGGCAAGGGTCGCTCGGATTGAGCGGTGGTCGACCCGGGACAGCGATCGTGTCGGCGTGACCGTGTACTTCCACAACGGGGCGCGCGCCTTCGTTCGCTGCCTGGGACGTTCCGGTGAGGGGAGGCGCCGGTGAGCGCGGGCCGGTCTCCGATGGAGTGGGCTGCGCGGGAGCGGGCGCGGGCCCGACGCGGTATCCGGCGGCGTGTCCTGGCCTGGGTCGGCCTGAACAAGCAGGCCCGCGCCGCGGACGCCCTCGCCGTCCGGGCTGCGCACGGGGCGGTTGCCGAGCAGTGGACTGCCGCCCTCCTGACCCGATTACCGGCCGGCTGGACCGTCCTCCACGGCCGAAGGCTGACCGGCTTCGCCAACGACTACGACCACGTACTGGCATCCCCGTGCGGGACCGCGGTCGTCGTTCTGGATTCGAAGCGCTGGCACTTCCAGTGGCCCACCCACCTGAAGGGCGGGCGGGTGCACTGTGGGGGCCAGGACCGGCATGGGCAGGTGGAGGCGGTGGCCCGGTACGCGAACCGTCTGAGGGACGCTTTGGGCGTGCCGGGGGTGGTGGTGTGGCCGCTGCTGGTCGTCCACGGCTCGCAAATCGTGGGCGGCCGGCTGGAGGCCGCGGTGGAGGGCTGGGAGGGTCCGGTGCACGTACTGGGGCCGGAGTTCCTGGTGCCGACGCTGGCCCGGGCCCCGAAGGAGCGGGATCCGCAGCGTGCGGCGGACCTGGCTGCGCGGGTGGCACGCGTACTTCCGCCGCATCGAGGATAAGGCGTACGGTGATCCATACGCCTTGGGGGTGTCAAGCGCCCGCCATCTGCCATCTGTGCAGGTGGCGGGCGTTTTTTCATGACCGTAGACTCGCATGTATGTTCGATGATCTGCCCCCTGACCTTGAGCGGCTCGAGACGCTCCGTACCTGGCACGCCCTGTGGGTGGCGAGGATCGACGAGAAGATCCGGCAGGTTCGGGTCCAGGCGGAGCAGCAGGAGCGGGCGGCGGCCGCGAGGGAGGAGCGGCGCCCGGACTGGCTGATCGAGTACGGGCTGAACCGGGACGCCATGCCGCTGGGCGTGCACACGGGGGACTGTCACATGGCGGGGAAGCGGTCGAAGGGCGTCGATGCGGATACGGCGCGCCGGGCGATTGCGGGTGGGGTGGAGGCGTGTTCGCACTGCCGGCCGGACACCGCGCTGGGGCTGCTGGAGTAGGGGCATGACGAAGCCCCGCACGATGGCGGGGCTTCCAGGAGGAGCGCTCAGGCGACCGCGGCCTCGATGACGTCCCGCAGCCAGGCCGCGCGCGACGTGCCAGCGGCCTTGGCCGCGGCATCCACTTTGGCCAGGACGGCTTCGTCGACGCGGGTCTCCAGCTTGGGCCCCACGACGGGCCGGCCGCCCAGGTTCGGCCCCTGCTCCTCGGGAGTCTCGGGAAACCACCGCTCCAGCGCCTTCTCCGCCTCGGTGCCACCACTCTTCAGCATCCACTCGCGGGCCTGTTCGTCGGTGAGGAAGCGCCACATGTTCGGCCCGTTGAACTCGGGTCGGTGGTCCTGGTGTTCCACCCAGCGTCCGCCGCTGGTGCGGTACAGGTCCGCCCGGTTGATCTGCATGCCGGAGATGACGCCGATCATGTTCTGGCCGTTCCAGCGGGTGTCCTCTTCGAGGATGTGCTGGGCGGAGTCGAGGTCGAACCAACCGAGGCGGGGGTATTCGCCGTTTCCGTCCAGGTCGTCGCCGTAGATGGTGATCCGGTTCATGGGGGCTCCTAGTAGTTGCCGGTGAGGGAGTCGATGTAGGTGGAGGCTTCGCGCTTGGAGAGTTCCTCGATGCCGGCCTGGCTGGTGGGGCCGTAGAAGAAGCCGCCGCCGTCGCCGGAGTGCTGGCGGCGCTCCAGGAGGGTGAGGATGTAGGCGACCTGCCGGGGGGTGGCGAGTTCGCCCTTCTGGGCGCGGGCTTCGGCGAGCTGGGTTTCGCGGGCTTCGCGGACGGCGGCTTCGGCGGCCTCGATCGCGTCCTGCTCGGCCTTCTTGGCGATCCGCGCGGGGGCGTCTTCGGCGTGCTGGTTGGCCCACCGGATGAGCGAGTCCAGGGCGTTGTCGGTGTCGGCGGGGATGCGCTGGCTGAGGCTGTTGGGGTCTCCGGGGGTGGAGCCCTTGACGACCCAGTACGTGGTGCGGTCCATGCGGCCGGCGCGCGGGATGGTCTTCTCGATGCTGTAGCCGGCCGGGGTGTTCTCGTAGAAGTTGGCGTAGAACTCGGCGGACTGGCGGTTGAAGAAGGTCGCGTCCCAGATCCGGGAGTCTTTGCCGGGGGCGAATCCGGCGGGGGTTCCGTCGGTGCGGACGATGGTCCAGGTGGGGCGCTCTTCGCGGTACTGGACGGCGGTGCCCTCTTCGAGGCGGTAGGTGCTCGGCTGGGTCACGCGGGCCTTCCTCTGGCCGATGGCGATGCGGTGGGCGAGGGAGGCGGCGTCGATGGTCCAGCGGCCGGCCTGCTTGGTGGCGGCGATGACGCCACCCCGGCACCAGGCGCGGATGGTGGCGATGGTGACCTGGGCTTCGGCTGCTGCGGTGGTGGTGTCCATCGGGTCCCCCTCCCTCACTGCGGATGTTTCCGCATGCGTTAACTATGACGGAGGTTGGCGCATGCGTCAACCCTTTCTGGGGATGGCGGGAGGGAAACGAGAAAGCCCCGGCCCGAAGGCCAGGGCAACCCCGCACACGCGGGGACAACTCGAAGCAGTGAACCGGAACACCCCCGCAACGGCGGGGAGAACAAACTCTGTTCTGGTTATGCGGTCCATCCCCGCAGCGGCGGGGAGCAGTATCCAAAGCCCCTGGAGTCAGGGCCATCCCCGCATCGGCGGGGAGCATCGCCGGTTGCCCGACTGACCGCCACTATGGCACGCGCCACCGACAGACGGCAGGAAAACACGGAAGTGCCCTGCTCCACGGGGGTTGGAGCAGGGCGCCAGGTTCAGGATGGCACGGGGCACCGACAGCGCTGCCCGCGCCGCGCGGTCAGGGCTGCTGGCGGAGCGTGTAGTTGGCGAGGAGCTGGCGCAGGCCGGGCAGGTCGTACTCGGTGGTGTACCGGCCGGCGTCTGTGGTGGCCATGGGGCCGCGGTTCCCCGAGCACATGATGGGTTTGCGTCCGGCGGTGCTGGTGACGCACTCCCGGTGCTCGATCACGCCGTCCTTGTCGAGATCCTGGTTCGGGTGGTCCAGGCCCAGGATGTGCCCCAGCTCGTGCGCCGCCGCGTCCTTGCGGAAGCCTTCGTTGAGGATCGGATCGGTGGTGAACCAGGCCGGGTTCGTCCAGTATTCGGAGTCGAGGCGGATGTGCCCGCCCCATGCGCTGCCGTCGGCCGCGTTGTGGCAGGCGTTGGTCCAGCTGATGCCGGGGCTGCCGGCGGGCCGGTACTCGTAGTGGACGATGATCCGGTGGTACGGCGGGCACTGGCTGAGCGGGGTGGAGTCGATGCCGGTGGTCGCGGTGACGGTGACGCCGACACTGGCGGTGATCTGGCTGGCGGGCTGCGGGTAGTACTTCCACAGTTTGGTGCGGGCCGTGTCGTCGGCGTACACGATCGTGTACGGGTCGGGGGACAGGCTGTAGACGCCGAACGCAGTGCCGGCCTTCCAGCCGGTCGCCTGGTACACGGGTGCCGCGGCAGCGCGGGCAGAGTGCGCAGGGGTGGCGGCCGCGGTGAGGAGCGCGAACGCGGCGGTGACCAGGACGGCCAGGTAAAGAGCCAGACGGCGCGAAATGTGCGGAATGGATGCGGGCATGCCCTTCAGTCTGGGCATGTTTCTGCCGGTTGTTCCCACCGCTCGAACCGGGGCGCGCGGGCCCGCCCTCCACCGTCAGAAGGGCGGACGATGCGCTGTTCCCAGACTGCCACGCGGCACTGACAACGGCGCCTACGCGGCCGCCCGGACCGGGAGTTGCTGGCGCAGCCATTCCGCGCGGTCATGGGGAGGCCCGGCAGGGTACTGGGGGTACGCCTGCCGGGCCGTCAGTGGGGGCTGTTCAGCCCCAGGTGGTGTCCAGCGGGGTGATGATGATGGTGACGGTGCCGGATGCGGTGGGCAGCGTGGGCTGGCCGGCGGGCGGGGTGCCCCAGGTGGTGTCATCGGTGACGTCGAGGGCGCCCCAGGTGGTGTCGTCCTGGGGGCCGCCGTCCGCGGCGTCGTGGGCGAGGGCGGTGGTGGTGACGGCAGCCGCGGTGAGGGCGAGGACGGCGGCGAAGCGTCGCAGGCGCTGGAGCACGGGGGTCCCTTCTTCGGTTGTGGTGGTGCGGTGTGGAAACGATAACGGGGCGTCGTCCCGGTTTCCCGTGGCTTGCATCCTGCTGCGAGTCCCCTAATCCGTCTGCGTTTTCCTGGCAGTAGACGCTGTGGTGTGGGGGAGGATGCGTGCTACGGGCGCCGGGGGACGCCCCGGGCTCAATCTGCCTTAGAGTTTCTTCGACCATCAACCTTTTCGTGTTGCGTACACACGCATTGCGGCGACACGCAGTGTGGAGGCCTGTTTTGACGGGGGATCGGGAGCTTTGGCCATGGATTCACTGAGAGGTGACAGTAACGTTTTGTCGGACGCTGATGTGCAGGCGTTTGCCCTGATTGCGGCCGGTGAGTCAATACCCGAGGGGTATGCGGATTCCGTCGACCGGCTCGTCGCGCTGGGGTTCGTGACGATCCACCACGGAAGCGGAAACCGACCGATCGCCCTCAATCCGAAGACGATCGCGCAAAGAAACCTGGAAGCCCTCCTCGAAGAGGCGGCAGACCGGGTGCAGCAGATGCGTAGCCTGCACCAGATGTCCGACCAGTTGGCCGTCACCTTCCAGCAGGCCCAGTCCCAGCCCGGGATAGGCGGCAGCAGCCAGTACATCGACGACGCAGCCGCCGTGAACGCCCGCCTCGATGACCTGCTGACGTCGGCCCGCAGCGAGATCCTTGCCGCGCAGCCCGGCGGCCCGCGTACGAAGGAGCAGCTGGCACGGTCGGTGGACCGTGACCGGCAGGCCCTCGAGCGGGGCGTCAGCCTGATCACCCTGTACCGGGACAGTGTCCGCACATCCCCCGCGATGGCCGACCACATTCGCATGATGACCGGGTACGGCGCCCAGTACCGCACCCTGGTCGCCCCCTATGAGCGGGCCATCATCGTCGACCGCAAGCATGCGTTCGTGTCCGACTACACGGTGCCGAACTCTCCGCCGCACGCGGCCTGGCACATCACCGACCCGGCTGCGATCGGGTTCATTGTGGGCGCGTTCATGAATGCCTGGCAGCTCGCCCAGCCGTGGACGGGCGAACCGCGGACCGCGGAAGCGGAGGGCGACGGGTGGGAGGCGTCGCCGGTACGGGGCGGGCATCCGAACGTGGATGTCGTGTCTGGTGCGGGTGGCCGGCTGCGGACGACGCCGTTTGAGAGGGCGATCCTGCGGGACATGGTCGCCGGAATCCAGCAGCACACGACCGCGGCCCGGCTGGGCATCAGTACGCGGAAGCTGACGGATCACATTGCGGTGTTGCGGGAGAAGTTCGGGGCTGGGTCGCCGGCGCAGCTGGGCTGCCAGTTCGCGCTGTCTGCGGACTATCGGGTCGACGACAGCGCGCCCGCCACGGCCAGCGCTACGCGGGCCGGCGTCAGGGCGTAGACGTCAGGAGGGGCGCAGCCCGGTCGCGTTGGACGGCTGCACACCCTTCAGTTCGGCCAGCTCCCGCTGTGCGGCCTCGAGGCGGCGCAGGAGGTCCGCAGTCTCCGACTGGCCGGCCGTCGTCCCGCGCATGCGGCGTTCCCAGCCGCGGTTCAAGTACTGAAGGTCAGCGATCCGGGCCCGGAGGGCTTCGGGGTCGCGGTCCTGGCGCAGCTCGGCAACATCGGCCTCGAGGCGCTGGATGTCCTCGGCCGTGCGGGCTTTCTGCCGCTCCCGGCCCTTGTCGTAGCCGCGCCAGAACGCCGCCTGGCGTTCCTCCCGCGGGCACTCCACGATCCACGACAGCAGGGCCTGCGCGGCGTCCCGGTGCTCTTGCGCGCGTTCGGGGTCTTCCTGCTCAAGTTCGGCGATACCTCGGTAGTCGTACTCGCGGGACAGCTGGTCGGCGAGCGCGGCCACACGCGAGTCCTGAGCGGCATCTGACGTCACCGCTGGCCTCCTTCCCCATCGTGCTTGTGTTCGTCGCGGTGCGCGCCGCACAGCGTCCCGAACAGGTCCACCTTGCAGTCTCCCGGACCCTGGTACGGGTGGTCCCAGACGGTGGCCACGCAGATGGCCTGCTGGCCCGGCAGGGGCGGCGCCGTGGGCCCGGCGAGGCGGGCCAGCACGGCGTCCAGGTCCAACGTCACTCATCCCCCAGGCCGGACCCGACGATGATGCGCATCCGGGAGTGCTTGGTGGGACGGACAGCGTCGTCGGCGGCCGGCCAGTCGTCCGCGCACAAGCCGTACGACGGGGGCTCCCAGCGGGGCCGATAGTGCTTGTAGACGCGCTCCCAGTCAGCGTTGAAGTAGCACGGCAGCAGCCCACCCGAGTTCGGGATCGGCTCGGGCGCCTGCTCGTTCTGGGCGCGAACCTGCTCGGTGACGCGGTCGGCGTGGTCCTTGTGTCGCTTGCAGAACCAGTGCGCGGTGACCCATCCGGTACGGGGGTCTTTCTCCAGAACGCGGTGGTGGGAGGCCGCGCCGCATACGCCGTCTTCGGTCCGCCAGTCCCTGGGCGGCTTGTAGTTCGCCATCGCCTCCTCCTTCAACGCTGCCAGTTCTGGCGGCAACGTGTACGGGCGGATGGGAACGGGCGCGTCAGGATCCGGAGGGGCGGGTACGTACGGGACGGCTTGGCGGGGCCGGTAGGGGCGCAGACGCGGCGCCTCACAGAAGGGCCGGTCGAACTGAAGGTTCCTTGCTGACTCGGGCGGCTCGTAGCGGGGTGCATCCGCGGCCATCAGGCGGTCGTAGCGGGCCTTGCGGCCACGCTCGACTCCCAGCTTCCGCCGCGCCACCCGCAGGGGGCTGACGCCGTCCTCCCGCTTCGCCAGGTCAACGGCGTACGCGACTGCCAGGAGGAGTTCACGGGTCTCGTGGCCGACGCGCGGGTCCTCGTAGATCGCGGCCACAAGTTCGGGAAACGACCGATTCGGCCGCTGCTCCTCCGCGGGATCCGGTACAGAGCGAAGGGGCACGGTCAGGCTCCTTCCCGGGTGACCTGGTGGACAGCGTCGACCACGGTGTCCCGGCTGATGGTCTCGGGCAGCCGCTCCTTCCACGCGGTAGCCATCTGGTCCAGGCGCTCGACCTGCTTCTGCGCGCGCCGTCCGGCAGCCAGCTCGGCGTCCACACGAGCCGCGAGGGGCTTGCCGAACTGCTGCTCCATCTGGGTGGGGGCGAAGCGCTGTACGGCCTCCCAGAAGGCCTGTGCGGCTTCGTCGGGCTGGTAGTGCTCGCCGAACTCCAGGCGGCCGTCGGGGCGAATGGTGACCAGCGGCTTTTGACGGGCATTCGGGATGGCGAAGACGGAGGACGGCACCGTGGCCGCGGTGATGCAGACGTCTTGCAAGTCCTGCGGGCTGATCACGCCATCGTGGTTCGTCACCGTCGGGTCTCCTTCGTCCGCTGCTCGGCTTCGTAGTCGTAATGTTCGGCCTTCTCTCGGGCCATGCCAGCGGTCTCCCGGCGTCCCTCCAGGTACCAGTACTCGCCTCGGAGCGCTTCACCGCCGGGAGGCAGCGTGTCGACGTAGTCGGCGAAGGTCTTGAGGGTCTGTGCGGCGTACCGGTCAAGGGTGGCCTTGAAGACTTGGGGGTCGACCAGGCCGGCTCCGGTGGCCAGTTCGAAGGCCATGTCCTCGAGGTCCTGGCGGGCGTTGCAGCCACAGCGGACGCCGCCATCGTGGTGGGGCGGGTTCGGATCGACGTTGAGCAGGTACGGGCAGTGGTCTGGGAAGCCGTCGCAGGGACCCGAACCGGCCGGGGCGCTCGTGGTGGTCATGTGGCGGCTCCCTGGGGGATGTGGACCTGGCGGTGGACGGCGGCCAGGGTGTCGGTGTCGGCGGTCCACAGTCCGAGTTGGCCGCGGACTCCGAGGATCGGGTGGGGGATGGTGCGGACGTCCTTGAGGACCCAGTGCCAGAGGCTGCCGTTGTCGGGGCGGGGGAATCCCCACGGGGCGCAGCAGCGGGGTTTGGCGGCCGGGTGGCAGGAGGCGAGGGTGGCGACGGCGACGATGGCCCGGTGGTGGCGGGGCCAGTCGCGGATCAGGTCGGCGGGGAGGGCGTTGGCGTCTTCCGCGGCGCCGGCGTGGATGAGGATGCGGGTGCCGAGGTGGGCGGAGGGGATGGCTTTGGGCCGGTTCTCGATCCGCTTGTCCCCGTGGGCGATGGCGGCGCTCCAGGGGAACCGGACGGTCAGGGCGCGCACGTGGTCGTCCTCTCCGCGGTGCGCTCGCGGGCCGTGTCGCGGATCCCGGCGATGAGTTCCTCAACGCGGTCCAGTGGGATGCGGACGGGGACTTTGGCGAACCCGCTGCTGGCCCACAGGGTGACGGTCGGAGTGCCGTCCAGGTCGGTGTCCGGTTCGGTCTCGAGGCGGTGGCCGGCGGCGTCGGTGTAGCGGAAGGTCATCGGGCGTTCCGTTCCTCGGAGTGCTTGCGGGCGAGGTCCAGTGCGGTCGTCCGTACGTCCTCCGGGACGCTGGAGGCGGTGACCTGCACCCAGTAGTCGCAGTCGCACGGGGTGATGCCGTGCCAGCGGTTGCCGTCACAGTCGGTCTGCCACTTCACGGTGACGGGGATCGGGTCCATGACGACCAGGTCCTGCCAGTCGCCCCAGTTCGCCGATGGCCGCTTGCCGCAGGCGGCGTGCACGAGGACGGCCTGGCCTTCCTCGATCTCGAGGAGGAACTGGTCGTCGCCGGGCGGGCACTGGCATCCGGCGTCGTCGTAGTCCTCGTTGTCGGGGGCCGGATCTTCGGCCAGCTGGAAGAAGTTCAGGTCGGTCATCGGGTCTCCGAGTTCTGGTCTTCGGTGGCGGCGCGGCGTTTGGCGGCCCAGTCCGGGTCCCGGACCGGCGCCGGATGCAGGCGTTCCCCGGCCTGCCACGAGCGGACGTTCGCCAGGGTGCGGCGCGGGTGCCTGATCCACAGCCATGCCAGTGCGGCGAGGATGACGGGGAAGGCGGGCCAGAACCGCCAGCCGCGCGGGCCGGGCGCGGTCCACGCCTCGGCCCAACTGACGAGGGAGTCGAGGCGGGTCCGGCCGAGGGCGAACCCTGCGGCCAGGCCGAGCAGTGCGGCAAGCCAGATCACGAGGCGCTCCCGGCGGTGCAACTGCGGCAGGGCTTGGCCTTACGGCAGCCCAACAGGTGCGGCTTCTCTGTCCACTGGCGGACCGTCGCCAGTTCCGGCCGTACCCCGTTCGCCACCAGGTGGTCCCGGGCGAAGTCGGCGTCCTCCTGGTCGAAGGGGCCAAGCTCGACATATCCGCCGATGATCAACGTGGACAGGTGTCGCAGTCGTCCGCTGCGCTTGAAGTGCGCGGCGCTGACGGTCCACCATTCGCTGGGGCTGCCGCCGATGCTGTAGAGCTTTGCCTCATCGACGACGACGCCCCACTTTTCGGGTGCGGGTGCTTGGCCTGGGATATCGAGAGCGGTCTGGGCGGTGGCCATCGGTCAGGCCTCTTCGGCGAGCTGGGATACGGCGCTGGGCTGCTCGGCGGTGATCGTGTCGAGCATCGCGGCGGCCTCGGCGACCAGCTCGGGGTAGTGGTCCTCGCCGTCTTCCTCGCCGCACAAGTAGTTCTTGTGGATGTCGTAGTCGACCTCGTTGACGAGGGCACGGACGAACAGGTCGAGCGTCTCCGGGGTGACGTGCCACCCCTCGGCCTGTGTCTTGTCCTGCTGTGTCTCGCTGGCCACACCACCCGGACCGGACGGCTCATCGGCCATACGGCGCAGGTGTTCGGCAATTGCCAGCTGCGCGTAGGCGATCAACGCGAAGGTCCCACCGTTCTTCAGCGCGGCTTCAGCGGCTGCGGTGTGGAACCAGACGTCCCCGCTCTGGACGGCCAACGCGGCGGCGTGGAGCAGCGCGGTCCGGTCGGTGGGCGCAGACGGCGCGGCGGTGGGCGGGGTCAGAATGAACTCCAGCAGGAGCGGGCTGATGGTCTCCCCGGACGCGGAGCCTTGCTCGGACAGCCAGCACCAGTCGCCGGCTGTCATGTTGAAGTCGCCGCCCTTCCAGCCCTGGTAGGTCGCTCCCACAGCGCTGCGGGCGGCTTCGAGCATGTCGGCGACGGTGATGTTGGTGGTGGGTTCGAAGGCCAGGTCGTAGTAGTCGCCGCGGTAGGAGTGCGGGTTGTGGAAGCCGTGTTTGACGATCTGTTGGGGGTTGGCGGTTTCCAGGGCTGCGATGAGTTCGCCAAGTGTCATGGGGCTGCTCCTGGGGCGAGAGGCGTGTGGGGTCCAGGGTGGCGTGGATTGGGTGGGGGGTTCCCTGGGCGGGTTGCGGCGTGGGTGGGGGCGAGGTGGCCACTCTATCCCGTATCCCATTGCACTGCAATGGCGTAGACTGGAGGGGTTCCACCACCCCACCACCCGGCACGCCCAGCCCTCTACCGCCCAACCCTGGGCGGGTGCACGCTGGATGTGGCCGGACAACCCCCGGGAGGCACCCATGCAATGCCCCAACTGCGGAGGATCCGCGCACCAGGCATCCGACGGATCATGGTGGTGCAATCTGTGCGGCAAGATTTCCGGTGTCGCGCCCGCCCCGGCCTCTGCTCACACTCCGGGCCCGCGGGTACAGTCCACTACGTGAGGAAACCCAAACCGCTCCCACCGCCCGTCCTGACCGAGGAGCAGGCCCTGGCTGCTGCGACGTTCCTTGCCACGCGCGAGATCACCTCCACGATGTGCCCGCGGTGCAGCAGTGAGGTCGCCGGCGTGAACGGACGCTATGCGTGCGGCGCTTGCGGTTGGGTGACGCCCTGGCATGAAGGGCACACGGTTCTGCCGTCCGCTGAGGACGACCCGGACTGGCCCGGTCACCAGCAGACTGCCTGACGTACGCCCGGTGCCGGGCTGCGAGCGTGACGAAGCCCCAGGCCATACAGCCTGGGGCTTCTCCGTTCCTGCGCTCAGACGTCCGCGTCCGCCAGATGTCCGGCTGCCATCTCGCGTAGCCGTTCGGTGACCGCCTGGCAGTCCGACAGGGCGCGGTGGTTGCCGCCGTAGAGGGGCTGCCACGTGTAGTTGCCCCAGTAGTCGGACCAGTCTCCGACCCAGTCCGAGTAGGGGATCATCGCGTCCTCGAAGCGGACGTTGTCCAGCCAGACCGCCGCGGACACTTCGGGGTCGGGGTGGCCGTGCTGCCGGTAGCGGACGGTCAGTTCGTGGCGTAGCCGGCTGACGTCGAAGGACCGGTTGTAGATCACGCATCGGCGTCCGCCCAGGACGGTGGCGAGCTGGGGGAGGATCGCGTCGAACGTGGGGGCCTCGCGGACGTGGTCGTCGGTGATGCCGTGGATGTCGGTCGCGTCCGGAGGGATCGGCTGGCCGGGGTTAATGAGCGTGTCCAGGAGGGGCTGCCCTGTCCGGTCGGTGACGGCCAGGTCGACGATGCGCGCATCGTCCTCGAGGCCCGTGGTCTCCGTGTCCAGGAAGACCGTGTCGGGGTCGGCGAGGACGTCCCGGGCCCACGCCTCCAGGTCGGCGACCTGCCGCCGTCGCGCCTCCTCTGCGCGCCGCTCCTGCTCCTGTGCGGCCTGCGCAAGATTGGCACGCCACCGGTCGAACGCTTCTGCGCACGGCGGGCAGCGCAGCGGGCCCTGCCAGGTTACGGCCGCCCGCCCTGCGGTGATCTCCTCGTCCGTCGCGGTCTGCACCGCACAGTCGTAGGTCGTGCCGCCCTCGCGGGGGTGGCCGGGGCATGTCCGAGCCCATACGGCGCGCCGCTCCTCCTCGACCTGGTGACGGACCGCGTACTGGATACGGCATGGGGCGCAGGCCGGCCACTCGTGCACGTCCTTCGAGAGCGGCGCACCGGACTCACGGCGGCACCGGTGGCAGGTACGGGTCTGCCGGGCCTGCGCCTCCTGCTGCGCCCTCCTACGGCAGCTCTCGCACCGCTGGTACACGATGTACTCGCAGACCGTCCGGCACTCCGGGCACGTCCGCCGCGCGGTCTTCGCGGCCTGCTGCTTCGCGGACAGTGGACGCATTGCCGCGGCGTCGGCCGGGTCGTACAGCGGGAACTCGCCCCAGCCGTGGCCGCTTCGGTACACCCGTACGAACGCGACCGGCTCCTGGCCGTCAGCCGGCTTCAGGCGCTGCTGCTTCAGCTCCGTGATGGTCCGCAGGTGCTTCAGGTCCTCCGGCAGGTCCCGCCGCTCGTACACCGGCGGGCTGGTCGTGGTGGCGGAGTCGGTCATGGCGCTTCGTCCGCTTCTTCCCAGGGCGCCCCGAGGGTGCCGAGTACGCCGGTGGCCGACCGCAGGTGGTCCTCAACCCTGCCCAGTGCCTCGCGGGCGTTCCGCAGCCCGTACGCGGCCGTGTGAACTGCGTCGAAGATGTCCTGGGCGGACACTTCGCTGGGGTGCCGGTCTGCCAGGCGGATCCGCTGGTCGTCGCTGAGGGCTTGGAGGCCGGCCTCGAGCTGCTGAAGGGTCTGGGGCAGACGCTGCACGATCGTCGCGACCGCGGACGCTACGTCGGACACGTCGGCGGGGTACGGGAACGCGTCTGCCTTCAGCGTCCGGTGGTTCAGGGCCCGGACTGACTCTGCGGCGTCCGTGGCCAGTTGAGAGGGGGTTCGACTCAGGTCCAAGACGGTCTCCCGTGGTTGTCGGCATGCAGATTCTGGCAGGCTGGCCACTGCCTGATCGGGCTATCCCGTGAGGTCCTTCTCGTTGCCCACGTGGCGGGCTCGCGGCATGCCGGAGAACTGTGCGGACCGGCCGCCCGGGGCCCGTCGCATCGCCCGTTCCGCCGTCTTCCGGGCCTCTTCGCTCGCGTCTACGACGTCGACGTCATTCCAGTAGAAGTCCAGCATCGTCCGCAGCGTTGTCGGTTCCTGGTCGGGTCCGCACGGCACGGTGAGCCGGTCCAGGAGCTGCCACAGCTCGTAGTCTTCCTGCCCGGCGATCTCGCCGGCCTTCGCATGCTGGGCTTGGTGGCGGTGTACGGCGACGGCGAGCTTGCGCAGGGTCTCGCGGGAGTCGTTGCGGTTCTGCCGGTTGTCTTCCCTGTTGCGGTCCTTGGCGAGCTTCGTCAGCTCGGATATCGCAGCCAGCACGGTCTGGTGGAAGTACGCGGCCCTGCGCCGCCATTCCTCGTAGTCGGGGCGGGTCTCGAACCATTCCCGCTTTCCTTCCGGGCCGCGCCGGTGGCATTCCTGGTGGAAGGCTTCCCGGTCGGCCTTGCGCCGGCGGAGGGTGCTTGCGGTGCGCTGGTTGACGCGCCCGAGCAGCTCGCGGGTTCGCTCGAGGTGGTCCGGACTGGTCAGGAGTTCCCAGATGGCGGCGTCCCGCATCTTGGGGTTGATGTTCCCGGTGATGATTTCGGTGTACTCGTCATCGTTCAGGGAGGAAAGATCGGGTGCGTCCACTACTGGCCTCCAAGCCGGTGTTGGGCGGTGCTGAGTTCTATCGTGCCGTCTGGCACTGACAGTGGGTGCAGACGAAAGCCCGGCCACCGTGGGGGCGCGGCCGGGCTTCGGGGCGGTGCGTGGATCACCTCCGTTCCGTGGGGATGAGGGGGAGGGCAACGGCCAGGAGAGCGGCGAGGGCTTGTGCTCGGTCGGCCGGCAGGAGCGCGGTGAGGGTGGCGCAGGCTAGGACGATCAGGGTGTGGGGGTCGGTCGGGATTCGGTCGTTGTGGTGGGCGATGTCGGCCATGGGGTCCCCGTTTGGTGGTGGGGCGCGTCTGGTCGGTCCAGACTGCGCGCACGGGTTCCTCGTTGGGGTGCTCGGGTGGAACCGCACGGGGAAGGTCTTCGAGGGCTGATCCCCGTGCGGTGAAACCACCGTAGCCCATAGGCCATTGCAGTGCAATGGTTAGCGGTCCTATCGGGAGGGCCGTTCCCAGCCCGCATCGCGCTTCCGCTGCTCCTCAGCCCGCCGGCGCCGGGTCTGGCACAGCAGGCACAGGTCCGGCGCGTCCTCGTCAACGGCTCCGAACGGATGCCGCTTGCAGCGCGTCAACGGCTTCGGCCCAGCCACCTCATCCAGCAGCTTCAGCACCTTCTGGAGATCCTCACGCATCTCGTTCAGCTTGTCGGCCGGCGCGTCCCGGGTGAGGGCCTCCCCGTGCTCGCCGATGACTCGCAGAGCACGGCCCAGTTCGGGGATCTGGTTCGGGTTCACGGTCAACCTCCGCTTCAGAAGGGGGCTTCAGTGCAGTACGCCTGGACCTGGTCCGGGGTTCCGTACTTCCGGGCGTACATGGCGCGCAGACGTTCCGTCTCCGGATCGACCGTGGGGTCCTGGTGGTCGTCGTATGCCGGTTCCTGGGCCTGCCAGACGGTGTCAACGCCTTCGAACGCGGCACGGAAGGCTGCGGCGGCCGCCTCGGATTCCTTTCGGCACGTCAGGCATTCCCCGCTTTCGGGGACGGCGCCAGGGAACGGCAACTGGCAGATGACGCACTCCGGCATCCGCCCGCTGGTGTTCGTCTTGTTGCTGCCGTCTTGTACGGGTCGGCCCGCGGCGCGCGCTTCCCGTCGTGCAGAGCGACGCTCGAGGCAGGCCCGGCATTCCGCACCGGTGTCAATCATCGTGCCGTCCTCGCACGACAGGTCCGGGCAGTACCGCGGCGGGCAGATCAGCTCCAAAGCAGCGCCCACAGGGGCTGTCAGGGTGCCGTCGTGCAGGGCGGGTTCGTACTCGTATGCGAGCCAGCGGCGTTCCACGCGCGCACGGATCTGTTCCACAGTCCGCGACTCGAGCGCTTCGAGGACGGCCGGCCGATTGCGCTTGGGGAACTGCTGGTAGGGCAGCTTGTCCAGCAGCACAGACGGCAGGACAGCCTCCACGGCTCGGACCGCGGCCAGCTGCTCTCGGGACAGCTCCGGTGTGCCGGGGTCTCGCTGCCCAGGGACGTCCGCCTTGCCTGCTGCCTCATCCGATGACGAGCTCTCCTTGCCCGCCGCGGCGAAGCCGCTTTCATCCTCAGCTGCGCTACTACCTGGGGTAGAAGTGCTACGCACGCCACCGGCACTACGTGCCGAAGGCACATCCCCCGTCTCCTCATCTCTCTCGCACGCGTAAGAAGTCTTCTTCCTTATATGAGCACCCCCCTGACCGACCCCCGGTGAGGGGGGTGTCGGTCGCACCTGCGCTTTTGCATCATCTCCGCAGGTCGGACCGACACCCCCAAAAGGCAGGGTCGGTCGCGGAGCGGGAACGGATGCCCTTCCGCGCGGGTCCAACCGGGTGGGCTCCACGCGGTGGGACTTCACGTTGCCTTCGTCGTAGATCTCTTTGAGCATCTCCGCCACGTCCTCAGCCGCGAACGGAATCGAATCCACGCTGAACGTCGTGTACCAAGATCCGCCGCGCTTGACGACCTCCTGGCCGTCTTCGAGGACCGTCTCTGACGCTGCCCGCTGGATCTTGAACTTCACCACGTTGGCGTGATCGACCAGCATCCGCATGGCTTTGGACAGGGCCTTTTCGCCCTCTTCGTAGTCCTGGCTCAGGGACTCCACCGTGACGTCGTCGCCATCCTTGGCCCGGATCAGCCGGGTGAGCAGCCCAACGGCCAGGATGGAAGGGAGCGTGTCGATCGCCTCGTTGTCCACTGCCGCAAAGCGGGCAGGACGTGACCTGCGCTTCCTCACCGCGATGCCTCCGTCACGTGGAGCATCGAGTGGGTGGTCTCTTGGGGGTGACTACTTGGCACGGTGCGAAGTGCCGCTACTCTTGGCATGAAGCCTCGCCTAACTGCTTATGGGGACTTCGATCGCCAGCGGACGCCAATCCGCTGGGTGTGCTTGACGGCCGGTGGGTGCTGCGACCTGCCGGCCGTTCTGCGTTTCCGGGGCGATGAGGCTGCGATCTCAAGGCCCGGGTGACCGGTGTTGCTACTTGCGGCCGCGGCCGCCGCGGCGGGGGCCGTCTTTGAACATGGCGATGAAGATGCCGGTCTCCATCGTTCGGACGGGCCCGACCATGACGTAGGGCGTCTGATCCGGGCGGTCGCCGAACCGCCACCAGTCCGGGTTTCTCCGGGCGTGGTATCTGAGGCCGTCCGGGGTGATGTCGTCGACCAGGCCCAGCTCGATGAGGAGTGCTGGGCCGGTGGTGAAGGTGACGAATGGTGGCAGGCTGTCTGTCATCGGCTTACACCGCCGACGGATACTTCGGTCCAGCGCGAGAATGTCGATAGAGTCGACACGTACAGGTCCTTCCTACAAGGGGTCGATCTGTTCAGCCGGTCCGTATTCGCAGTACGCCGGCGCGGAAACGGTCGACGGTCTAGCCACCAGTCGGCCGTTTCTGCTGCTCAGGGCGGTGATCTCACGAGCTCATCCTCTCCTGTCACGCCGCGAGGGAGTTGATCGCTTCCACGGTCGCGGCCGCGGTCCGGTTCCCGTCATACCGGGGAGCGGAGAGCATCCCGGCCACACGGTCCATCCGCTTCACGATCCACGAAATCTGTTCCTCCACTGGCAACGACAGCACCGGTGCCAGGGCTTCGGCCGCGCCCTCCACGTCATCGAGTTGGACCCGGGCCGTGGCCAGGTAGATGAACGCCAGCCGTTCATCGTCCAGCGACCGCTCCTCCACCGGGCCGGACTGCCACAGGGCAATCGCATCCAGTGCTTCCCGAGCCGCACGCTCTGCGTCGTGGCCGCCTTGCAGCCAGATCAGCGACGATCCGGCGTAGTACGACTGCTTCGCCCTCGAGAACCCGAACAGGCCCTCCAGGGTGTCCGGCCGGCGGATGCGTTCCCGGGCCGTTTCGGCGCCGTCCAGGGCCAGGTTCGCGGTCCTGCTGTCACCGAGGTTCGCCAGACATTGGGCTTCGCCGCACCGCAGGCGTGCCTCACCGGTGCCGTGCCCGGACCCCACCCACTGGTAGCCGTCCCGTACGTACTCCAGTGCACGCCCGTAGTCGCCCTGGAAACGGGCGATCAGGGACTTCGTCCCGGCCACCCACGCGGACAGCTCCGCGTCCCCGGCGAACTCAGCGCACCGGCCCGCCGCGGTGGCGTGCTCAAGCGCCTCTTCCGAGTCGCCCATGTCGAGCAGCGCGTACGACAGCACCCCGGACAAACGTCCGGCAGCCACGTACAGGTCCGAACGGTCAGCCGGCCGGTGATGCCCGGACCGGATCCGCTCGAACGCTTCCCCGCGCAGCACGTGCGCCCGGTCCATCATCGGACCCGGGGGAGAAGCCAGGTAGTCGACTGCCGTCACGGCGACACCGTCCTGCAACTCTGCGATGTCCAGGTCGGCCAGCGCGGTCAGATCCCGCGACATGGCCAGGGCCGCGGCCCTCACCCGGTGCGTTGCCGCAGCCTCCCGACGCTCCTGGTCCTCCCGGTTCCACACCGCGACCAGCCGGCCGTCGGCGCTCAGCGCGTCGTCGGCGAGCTCAGCGACCTCGAGCGGCGCTGGTCGGCGGCCGGACTCGAAGTGGTGCAGAGACGTGCGGTCGTAGTGCACCTGCTGCGCCAGCTTCGCCAGCGACATGCCGGCGTCCATACGTAGCGCGCGAAGCAGCTCCGGGAAGGTCGTCATGCGGTGAGTGTTCCTCCTCTCCGATCGGTACGGGAGTGCGTGATGCCGCTTATGCGCCGTGATGTCGGAACCTGACCTGTTGGCAGATTGCTTTGGCCAGAGTTGCCAACACGCAGAGCAACCCCGAGGCCTGTGACCGGTGTTGGCATGGAGTCAGAACAGATCACCGACTCCAGGAGCCCCGGCCGTGGCATCACGACGCGTCGTCCCCTTCAGCCTTGCGGCGCTCTTCCCGCTTGGCGAAGTGGACACCGTGTTCTGGGTTCCGGGCCTCGAAGTACTGCTTCACCGGCTCCCAAGGGAGGAAGTAGTAGCGGCCGACCTTCTGCCACTGCTCCTTCGGGATCGGGAAGTCCGGGTCTTTGTGCGCGAGCTGCTGGACCCGTTGCTTGCTGAGATCCACGCGTCTCGCGATCTCGGCGAGCGTCACCATCTCTGGCGGCCTCCCTTCGTCGGATTTCTTCGGCACACCCTCATCTTGCACCATGATGTTGACCCAAGTCTATATCAGTGGTCTACTGGACATACAGCACGACCCCGACCCAGCTTTCGCCGGACCGGGGTCGCGTGTCCGGAGCGGTGTTGGAAGCACCGCAATGGACTTGGAACCGCCCTACCTGCGCTATCAGGAGGCTGATCCCGTCATGAAGGATCGCACAACAACCCTTACGAGGGCACCGCACCCGGGCGACACGGTCGCCACCACTCTCAAGACGTTCCCCGCGGGCGCCCCGCGCGGCAGCTGGCCGGCTGAGCAGTACGCCGCCGACCTGACCGCAGCCGGCACCCCGGCCACCGTCGTCATGGACCTCGCCACCGACACCTTCAAGGTTGTCGCGAAGGCGGTGGCGGCATGATGGGCGGCCACTCCCACGGGCCCACCGGCGGACGCCTCGTCTCCGACTGCCCCCTCTGCCGGCCCCTCATCGACGCCCGCAACCGGGCCATCCTGCACCTCACCGAGGCCCTGCACCTACTGAACGGCACCCAGGACGTGGACAGCCAGCCCACCATCCGCCTCAACCTGGCGCCGATCGGCCTCACCGGCGACGAAACCGGCCTCTGCCACAGCATCGACATCACGTCGAAGCTCGCGGAGTCCCTGTCCGACGCGATCGACTCGATGAACGCCTACCTCGGCAGCGAGCAGCCCAGCAGCGAGCAGCCCGAGTGGTCGGCGGCCGCCGTCGCCCTCAAGCACCCCCTGCTGTACGCCGACATCGTCGACGCGTTCGACGACGTCGACCCGCAGTCCTACCTCGACGACATCGTCAACTCCGACTGCCCGGAAGCCGCCCAGGCCGCCTTCGAGCAGATGGTCACCGGCGAGTGGGACGGCGAACTGTGATGGCCCGGCACACCGCGGCGAACGCCGTCCCCCCGGTCGACGGCACCGAACTCGGCAACCTCCTGGACGACCTTGCCGGCTGCCACCCCGGCATCGACCTCATCCGCGACGGCCTGCGCCTCATCGCCCTCGACCAGCACACCCCCGACACCACCCAGACCCTCGTCGCCTACCTCGCCGGATCCGCCGGCGCCGACATCCTCACCGCGATCGGGCAGACCGTCGCCCACCTCACCAGCCCCGACACCAACCCCGCCCTCCGCACCCTCCCCGACGACCAGCAGAAGACCGCCCAACACCACGGCGAGAACCTCGTGCACCACCTCGCCGACCCCGACCTGCACCAGCACGCATCCGAAGCCGCCGCCGCCATCGACGGCATCTGAGACGGAAGGACACCGCTCGTGGCCAACACCGACGCCGGTCAGACCGTGCAGCAGATCGTCGACCACGTCCGCACCGTCGTCCAGGCCCGGCAGATCGTCGAAGCCCACGCCGCCGGCCAGCCCAACGTCGCCCACCGCATCGCCGACGCCCTGTCCACCCCCGACCTCCAGCGCATCCAGCAGCACCTCGCCCACTAGCCACCCGCCCGGGGTCCGGCCCCCCAACCGGACCCCACCCCTCTGGCCCTGCACGAGACCGGCCCGACACCCCGGGACTGTGTCGCGCACGACCAGCAACCACCACCCACAGCACCGCCCACCGGAAGGAGAACCACCCCGTGAAGAACCGACTCCGCACCGCCTGGCACCTGCTCCGCAACATGGGCCAGTGCAACGTCTGCTCCGGCTGGTTCGACAACTGGCCCGGCGGAACCTGCGCCGCCTGCCTCGCCACCGGCCGAACCTGACCGCCCCTCACCCACCCGACCGCACGACTGGAAGGAGCCCGACATGGCCACCACCACCGACCTGACGACCATCACCGACGACGAGGCCCGCATGCGGACCTTCCAGATCATCGGATCCGACATCCCGCCCGGCACCGCCGCCTTCACCGGCGACTGGCACCAGGCCCTCCAGGCCACAGCCGCCCGCTGGACCCCCACCACGGTCAGCGCATCACCCGTCGAACCCGCCAAGACCCCGGCCTGACCCCCATCCCGCACCACCACACAGGAAGGACCAGCCCATGCTCACCCAGGTACAGACCGCGGTCGCGCAGGTGCCCGTCCAGGCATGGGCCGTCCTGCTCGCCCTGCCCATCCTCGGCATCGGGTACCGCCTCGCCGCGAAGGCCCGCACCCGCACCAACCGGCCGCCGCGCGACAAGGCCAAGCGCCGCACCATGACCGGCCTCCTCGGCATGGGCCTGGTCGTCGTCGCCGGCCTCGCCCTCTCCACCAACACGTCGGCCCGCTTCGCCCAGAAGCGGCTCCACATGGAATCCCCGCTCCACGTCACGGTCGGCCTGGTCCTCGAGGCGATCGTCCTGGGCCTGTCTCTGTACGCGTGGGCGTTCAACGACAAGGGCGCCACCCGCACCGCCTACCTGCTCGTCTTCGCGCAAGCCGTCGGCGCCATTGAGGTCGTCCGCCAGGAGCACGAGGACATCGGCACCGCCCTCGTACGGATCGTCGGCCCGGTGATGCTCGCGTACGGCCTGCACAAGCTCCTCGGTCTCGAAGCCAAGCTCGGGAAGATCGAGATCAAGTCGGACGGTCTCATCGCCCGCCTGTGGCGCGACCGCCTCAAGCGCCTTGAAAGCCGGTTCGGCATCGGCTCCCGCGGCGCCGACGCGCAGGCCATCAGCCGCCGCAACGCCCAGGACAAGGTCGTCGCCCTCGCCACGCTCGGTAAGCCCTGGTACATGGGCAAGCGCCGCTACGAGAAGGCCCTCATGCGGGCCGGCGACGCCTCCTTCCACGGCCTGGGCGACACCCTCGACCAGCTCGGCACCGAGATGGGTCTCACCACCCGCATCGACCGCATGGGCGCCTTCAAGGACCTCCCGAACCGCACCGAGACCTACACCCTGCGGTCCCTGCGCCCCACCAGCAGCCCCCAGGGCGCACTCAGCTCCACGCCCGACGACATAAGCGCTCTGACCAGCGAGGGCGCAGCAGGGCGCACCACAGGGCCCAGTGAAGGCGCGACCGAGGCGACCCCCGGCGAGGCGCAGGCGAGCAAGAGGCCCGACGCGGGCGACCCCGACCGCCGCAGGATCGCCTTCGACCTCTACTTCGACCTCCGCGGCACCGGCCAGGCCCCCTCCCAGAACGCCTTCGAGAAGGCCTGGCGCGAAGCCGGATACGGGCTCAAGACCGACGACATCCGCGCCCTCTACAAGGACATCCACACCAAGGTCACCGGTAACAACGCGTGACCGCCAGCCCCCGACCCGCCCCGACAAGGAAGGAACCGGCACCCCTCATGGGCACCGATGCCATGCGTACCGGCACGGACACGCGGACGGCCCCCACACCGTCCGCGGCACCGACGCGCGCCGTCCCCACCCGGCGGCCGGCCCCGGCCCCCCTCCCGGTACCGACCACCGCCCCCGACTGGCCCTCCCGCTGGCACCTCCTCATCCCCGTCGGCGTCCGCAACCAGATGGCCGGCCTGGGCCTGTGGCAGAACCCGACCCCGCTTATCCCGTCCGACCACCTGACCCAGACCCTCGCCGTCCTCAACCGTTACGGGTGGGCCCGCAGCCTGGACTTCAGCCCCACCGGGCGGATGTGCATCCGTGGCGCCCAGACCCTGCTAGAGCGCACCGGGCACGTCACCCCGGCCGCCCGGCAGAGGGCCGTCGACTACATGCAGCAATCCCTCCAAGAGCGCGGCTACCACCAGCCGTTCTTCGCCTGGAACGACCACACCGAGCGCACGTTGCAGCACGTCACAGCCCTGATCACCACATCCGCGAACGCCGCCCGAAAGAACGGAGAATAAGAAAGTGTCCCCCGAGGAATTCGCCAACGAATTCGGCCCCGAAATGACGCCGCCTCCCATGGCCGACCCGCACCCGTACGGAATTCCCGTACACCCCATCAAGCCCGGCCTGACGAAGCGCGGAAGGGCAGCCGTCGCCGTCGCCGCCACCGTTATTGCTGGTGGCGGAATGCTCGGATGGCAGCACTACGCCGCGCAGCAGGCAACCGCGTCCGTGAAAGCGCAGGAAATCGCCCTCAAGCAGCAGGAACTCCGGCTTCAGGAACTCAAGGCGATGAACGACATCAACGCCGCGAACCAGAAGACGCAGACCACCGCGGATGCCGCCCGGCAGAAGAAGGTCGACGCCTGCGTCCAGGACAACAAGGGCCTGGTCGGCAAGCAGCTCGGTGCGACCTACCGCAGCGTCCTCGAGGACTGCCAGGCCCAGTACCCCAGCAGCAGCACCGGGCAGGACATGCAGGAGGCCGCCTCCTCCACGAACTCCGGCGGCGGCGGGGTCAACAACGGGCTCCTCATCGGTGCCGGCGTTCTCGTCCTCGGGACCGGGATCGCCGTCCGCAACAAGGCCCGCAACAACACGCACGGTCACTACGCCTAGTTCCTACTACCTACCGCCTCAGGCCAAAAGAGCAGTCCAGGCACCCGATAGAACTCGCCCAGGGCGGATCTTGCGGCTTGAGGGCCGGTAAGAGTAACCCGATCAACTACCGAGAGTGAGGAAGCTGATGGCGAGCGACACGGTCCCCGCCGCGGCCGAAGGCCCCAACGAACCGACCCCCGCCACGCCCTCCAGCACCCCCACCGCCGGAGGCCTCGCCGGGCTGCTCGCCCCGGTCGCACCCGCCCGCACCGCCGCCTTCACCCTGGACCCCACCACCGCGGACGGCCACGACGACACCGCCGCCGGCGCATCCAGCGCCACCTACCACACCACCCCCGACGACCCGGCCCCCGACGGCAAGAAGAACGCCGCCACCCGGCAGGAAACCAGCATCACTCGGGCCTGGCTTCTGGCCGGGGCCGAACGCTGGCGTAAAGGCGCGGACGCCCGGAACAAGGCACTCGATGTGCAGAAAGCCCAGGCCGCTGCGAGGCAGGTGAAGGAAACCCGGACCGTGAACCGGTCGGAGAAAATCACCGGCGGGAATTCCAGCACGGGAACGAACTCTCAGAACAATTCAGGGAAGTCCCTCAACAGCAAGAACACGGGCGGGGGAAACGGCTCGAAGAACTCATCGCGGAAGCCCGGGAATGGTACGTCCGGGCCTTCCGGCGGTGGTTCGGGATCGTCCGGGGCCGGAGTCCGCGGCCAGGGCAACAGCAAGAACAACGGCCACAGCAACAGCACCCACGGGCCCGGCAAGGGCGGCGGGGGAGTAGGCAAGCACGACACCAGCAAGACCAAGAAGGACGGCGCCGACACCGGCAGCAGGAACGACGCCGGCCGCAAGCAGCCCAAGACCCCCCTCGACAAGACCCACGGCGGCACGTCGACCAGCAGCACCGGCCGCAAGGACCACCGCGGGAACGCCACCACGCAGACCTGCGGCGACAGCTCCGGCATCACCAAGAAGACCCCCAAGAACGACCGCCCCGACCGCGAGCGTCGCACGCCCCGCCCCGCAGACGACACGGCCACTACCGGCAAGGGCACCGCGGGTCCGATCGACCTGACCAAGAAGACGAAGAAGGAGAAGGAGCAGGGTCCGGCTGCGTCCCCCAAGAACGGCCAGGACGCCGCGGGGCAGAAGACACCCCCGAAGGCCACCACCCCCGACCCCAAGACCGCGCCCAAGACCACGCCCAAGGACGGGAAGGCCCCCACCAGCGGGAAGCCCCTCAACACCCAGCCCTCCCGCGAAGCCGGATACCGCGACGGCACCCGCGCCGGACGCGCCGCCGCCCACATCGAGGCCTACCGCGACGGCGTACGCGACGGATGGACCGACACCCGCACCGCCGCCACCCACGACAAAACCCGCCTCGACAACGCCCACCAGGCCCGCAAGCAGCAGCACACCATCCCGCCCAAGCCGACCCACCCGCCCACACCCCCACGCCCCGAGGACCCGCCCATGACCCAGCCCGCCCCCATCCAGGTCACCGGCGCCGACGCAAGCGGCATCACCCTCGGACAGGGAGCCGACCGGCCCCACCTCAGCCGCGGTGAAGTCCGCTCCATGGCCGGCTTCCAGCGGCGCCTGACCGCGAAGAACGACATCCTCACCCAGATCGCCGACCGCGCCAAGGTCTACGAGGCCCACGCGGCCGCCCAGACGAAGAAGGTCGGCAAGCTCCTCGAGCAGGCCAAGACCGTCAAGGGCGGCGACAAGCTCGTCACCGCGCTCATCAAGCTCGAAGAGGCCGCCAAGGTCCAGGAAGACAAGGCCCGCGAAGTCCACAAGCGGGCCGTCCGCGGCGCCGAAGCCTGCACCGTCGTCGGCACGAACATCGACACCCGCTACGGCGACATCTACAAGGCCGCCGTCGACTCCATCGACGGCACCGCCGAACTCGTCTACTACCAGGACCTCGGAATGGCGGAGATGACCCATGCCTGACCTGACCTACAAGGGCCTCCAGGCCTCCACGACCGCCCTCGCCAAGGACATCGCCCGCTCCGCTGAAGCGATCCGCAAGGAATCCCAGGCCATCGACGACGAAGCGAAGGACACCGGTCGCCAGGCCGACGGCATCGCCTCACTCCGCGTCGACAACACCACCGTCAGCGAAACCCGCGACCTCGCCAAGATCATGGCCGGTCTGTCCGACGCGGTCATCGCCTACGCCTCCGCCGGCGACACCACCGCCCGCCACGCCCAGGCCGCCCACCAGCAAAACCACGACAGCCACGACCGGATCCACGAAGCCGTCCGGCGCTCCCCGGTCGGCCGCGACATCTACGACGTCAACCGGGCCTGGGTGAACCCCGAATAGCCCCACCCCACCCCGCTCTCGGGGCCGGGACCAGACAGCCGGGTCCCGGCCCCACCCACACCCCACCACACTCCCAGGAGAACCCCGATGGCCACCGACACCACCACCAGCGTCCGCCCCGCCAGCACCGAACGCACCATCGCCACGATCACCAGCCTCGCCCCCGTCGCCACCGGCATCATCGCCCCCCTCCTCAACAGCGACGCCGCCACCGCCACCGACCTCGCCTACCTCGCCGGAGCCGGCTTCTTCACCGCGAACGCCATGGACTGGATCCCCCACCGGACCCTCAAAGCCCTGCCCGCCGGTGACGTCCTACGCGCCCACCGCTTCCCCGCGTTCCTGTCCACCGTCGCCGCAGGCGTCGCCCTCGGCATGGGCACCTACGCCGGAGCGGACGGCACCGACGCCCTGATGGCCGGCGTCCTCCAGCCCCTCACCGCCCAGGGCATCGTCTCCCTCGGCTGGTGGGCCACCGTCGCCCTCGTACCCGTCCAGCTCCGCAACGTCCTGCGCCGCCCCCGCCGTGCCGCCGCCGCCAGCCTCTTCCGCCGCCTCCCCGACCGCCCCGAAACCCCGCCCGTCACGCTGCCCGCCACCGAAGCCGAACGCATCGCCCACCGGTGGGGCCAGCACATCTCCCACCCCGACACCGGCACCCACCGCCACCAGATCCTCCACGTCCACACCGTCACCCCCCACCGCTGGACCGGCACCATCACCGCCCCCGCCGGACAGTCCGTCACCGTCACCACCGACACCATCTCCAGCGTCTACCAGGTCCCCACCGCCTGGATCACCCTCACCCCCGGCTCCCACACCGGCGAAACCCGCATCACCGTCAACCTCCACGCCCCCGCCGAACTCGACACCGCCACCCTCGCCGGAGCCTGGAAGAAATGGGCCGCCCGCCGCGGCGGCGTCATGGCCGGCACCCACCTCCAGGACGTCCAGGACGACCCCAACACCGGCGGCCAGGTCGCCCACGTCGTCGCCGACGAAGACACCGACAGCCTCCCCAGGCCCAACATGACCGACCTCGTAGGCGCCCTGCGCACCACGCCCCTCCTCCTCGCCTACGAACCCAGCACCAACCCCCGCCGCGCCCGCATCCGCCTCATGAAGGAAAACCCGCTCCGCGCCGGCGTCCCCTTCCCAGGCCCCCACATCCTCGATCCGTCCCCCGGCGGCTACATCCGTCTCGGGGTCGCCGTGTCCGGCAGGCCCGTCCGCGTCCAGCTCCTGGACCCGAAGCTCGGAGCCCGCCACATCGTCATCACCGGCATCACCGGCTCCGGCAAGGGCGGCGTCCTCCAGCTGGTAGCCCTGGCTGCGCACCGGTCCGGCGCCGTCATCCTCTACGCCGACCCCAAGGGATCATCGAACCCGTCCATCGAAGCGATGGCCGCCTACTCCGGCCTCGGTGAAGACGGCAGCATGGGCACCCTCCGCATCGCCCACGCCCTCCTCGAACACCGCATCGCGGAAACCGCACGCCTCAAGCAGAAGAACTTCGACCCCAACGTGATGCCGCACGTCGTCCTCATCGTCGACGAAACGTCATCCCTGACCGGCGAAGGCGCCACCCACCGCAAGGAAGCCGCCCAGGTCCTCGACCTCGCCGCCCGCAAGGGCCGCTCCCTCGGAGTGTCCCTGGTCCTCGCCAACCAGATCCTCCAGCTCGAGCAGTTCGGCGGGAAGTCCTCCATCCGCGACAACGTCGTCGGCTCCGGCGGCGTCATCATGCTCCGCTCCGACTCCTCCCAGCGCACCCTCATCGACCTGCCCCCGGGCATGGAAACCGTCAACCCCGCCGACATCCCCGCCACCTGGACCGGCGACGACGCCACCCTCGTCTACAGCGACGACACCCACATCGCCGACCCCGAATCCACGTTCGGACTCGGCTACTTCATGACCACCGACGGCATCTGCGCCATGGGCCGCACCCTCGACCTCGAGGACGCCACCCCCCACGTCGACCCCACCAAGGTCCGCGAACCCCTCGAATGGCCCGACTGGACCGACCGCGACGCCATCGCCGTCACCTCCATCCTCGGCAACGACGACCCCGACAACGACGACACGGCCCTCTTCTCCACCACCGAGATCACCCCCGCCAAGCCCACCAGTGCCGGCGACAAAATCCTCAAAGTCCTCGAAGGCCTCGCCGACCCCCTCGACCTCGACACCGTCTACACCCACAAAGACGACATCGGCCGCCTCGCCGGCATCGAAGGCTCCACCCTCGACAACGCCCTCTCCGCCCTCGCCAAAAGCGAGCAGATCCACCGCCAGGACGGCAAACGCGGCTTCTACGGCCTCGGCCCCACCCCCGACAACGCCTGAAGGAGCACACAGCATGGCCACCCACACCCCGCACCTCCGGACCCGACGCGCCAGCCGCCGCTTACCCCGCCTCGGCTGGTGGTGGGCCACCCTCGCCGTCGTCATCCTCGGCATCGCCAAAACCTGGCCCGCACCCACCGCCGCCGCGGCCGTCCTCACCAGCGCCGCCCTCATCACCTACGTCATACGGCCCCGCCGTCTCACCCGCCTCTGGAACGGCCTCGACACCCTCCAAGACCGCCGGCGCGCCCTGCCCCACCCCGGGAACCGCACCCTCGATACCTTCCACCGGATGACCCCCGCCCAGTTCGAGCAGGCCATCGCCGAACTCGCCCTCGAACACCCCACAGTCACCACCGCCACCCCCACCGGAGGCGCCAACGACCGCGGAGCCGACGTCCTCGTCACCCTCGACAACGGCCGCCGCATCCTCATCCAATGCAAGCGCTACGCCCCCGGCAGCAACGTCGGCTCCGACACCGTGCAAACCATCAACGGCGTCTACCGCGACATCCACCACTGCCACGCCGCCGTCATCGTCACCACCGCCGGCTACACCCGCGCCGCCCTCGACACCAACCTGCTGCTGCCCCAGCGCATCCGCCTCATCGACGGACACGGCCTCACCACCTGGGCCAACGGCGGCCCCGCCCCCTGGCAGTAGCCCGCAGGGGAAGGCGTCTCAGACAAACCCCGCCGCATGCGCCACCATCAGAACTGCACGGCCCGGAGTCCTTGGACGGCAGCGTCCCCGCGCCCGCAGTACGAGAATCCGGGCCGTGCCACAGACCGCTCGGGGACCATCCCCCCGGCACCCGAGCACACGTCGGCCCCGCCACCGAAATCCCCCCGGTGACGGGGCCGACGCACGTCACCCCTCCGGATGCTCCCGGAACCAGGCCACCATCCGCTGCAACGGCGTCGCGACCGCCAGCATGTTCCCCTTCGCCGCGAGATTGTCCCGCCCGTAATGGTCTGCCTGCCGTTCCGCCTGATCTACGAACCCGATCGGCACCGCGTACGCCGACGGGTCCTTCGCCTGCATGGCTTGCCGCACGTCCACCGCGGCCGCCAGCTTCCGCGTCATGAACTGCTGGCAGGAGTCAGCATCCGTACACCCCGACACGGTCGCCGCCTGATACGCGGCCAACGCCTCCCGCGGCGACACCACCGAAGCCGACGCAGACACGCTCTCCCGATCCTTCCCAGCGCCGTCGTCACCGCCCCCATCCCCACAGCCGGCCACCCCCAACGCCAGCACCAACACCGCCGCCACGCTCACCCCACGCATACGAGTCATGCCGCGCAGGATCCCCCCACACCCCCACCGCAGGGAACACAAAAGCGAAAATCGGCGATCATTCCTCACAGGCGCGGGGCCTGACAATCACACAGCGGGAGCCCCACCGCCATGCCACCTTCCAAAGCGAAGAGCGCGTCGGTCGCCCAAAGGCGCAGCGAAATGCTCGTCATGAAGATCCAGGGCCGATCCGCCGCCCAGATCGCAGAGCACTACGGCATCTCGCCGTCCACGTGCCGATCCGACCTGTCCCGCGCCATCAAGAAGGCCCACGCGCTCGAAGTCCAGGAAGCGCAGCTGTACCGCTACCTCCAGGGCGCCCGCCTGGAAGAGCTCCTGCGCGCCGTCATGCCGGCCGCCACCGACCCAGTCGAAGCCGACCTGAAAGCCAACGAGCAGGCCCGCAAGCTGATCGCCGACATCACCGAACTGTTCGGACTGAAGGTGCCCGTACGCACCGAGATCAGCGGCCCCGACGGCGGCGCCATCCCGTTCTCCAGCGGCGAAGCAGCCGAGATCATGGCACTCATCGACATCTCCGACCAGGACAAAGCCGAGATCCCGACCCTGGACCCGGACGCCGACTTCGACGACGAAGAAGACGGCACAGTCCTGGAGGACGACGACGAGGACGACGGTGACGACGGCCTCTGACCGTCAGGCCACCATCGAAGCGCAGTACCGCTCCCTGTCGCCCGCTCAGCGCCGCCGGGTCATCGCCCGCGCCCGGCCGGAGACCCGGCGCAAGCTGGCCCGCGTGGAGCGGGAGATGGCCATGGACCTTTCCCCGGGAGCGCTGGCCGCGGTCCTCACCGAAGGACGGGAGAAGCAGGCCGCACACCTGGACATGATCGACAGTGCGTTCCGGCGGATTGCCGCAGGGGAGCGGTTGCAGGTCATGCTCACCTGCCCGCCCCGCCACGGGAAATCGCAGCGCGCATCCCGCTGGGGACCCCTCTGGTACCTGCGCCGCCACCCCGAACACCGCGTCATGATCGCCTCCTACGGCGCCGACCTCGCCGACGACCACGGACGATGGGTACGCGACCAGCTCCGCGAATATGCCGGCCCCCTCGGGATCCGCCTGCACCCGGCCTCCCATGCTGCGAACCGGTTCGACCTCGAGCAGAAGCGCGGATCATCCGTACGTGGCGGCATGGTCACCGCAGGCGTTGGGGGCGGTTTGACCGGAAAAGGCTTTAATTTGGGTATTATCGACGACCCTTTCAAAGGCCACGACGATGCCGCCAGCCCCGCCCAGCGCGAACGCGTATGGGAGTGGTACCGGTCCGTGTTCTTCACCCGCCGCGCCCCCGGCGCCAGTCTGATTCTGATTAACACTCGCTGGCACGAAGACGACCTCTCCGGCCGGCTCCTTGCCCACGAACCCCACCGCTGGCTTCAGATCGACCTGCCCGCCCTCGCCGACAGCACCGACGACCCCCTCCACCGAAACCTCGGTGACCCCCTCTGGCCCGACCAGTACGACGCCGCAGAACTCGCCGATATCCGCGAGAGCGTCGGTGAACGCGTCTGGTACGCCCTCTACCAGCAGAAACCCCGCCCCCTCGAAGGCGGCGTCTGGAAGTGGGCGTGGATTACCGGCAACCGGCTCAAGCCCGAAGCCTGGCCCGGGATCACCCCCACCCGCATCGTTGTCGCTGTCGACCACGCCGGCGGCGACTCCATGCGCAACGACGAAGTCGGCCTCGTCTCCGCGGCCCGCGACCGGGAAGGCAACCTCTACGTCCTGGACGACCGATCCCGGACCATGGGCGCCGACACGTGGGGTACCGAGGTCTGCCAGCTCGCCATCGCACGCCAAGCGGACGCGATCATCGTGGAGAACAACTTCGGCGGCGACATGGCGCGTCAGATCGTCACCCAGGCGTGGACGGAGCTTCAGCGTGAGGGGCAGACGAAAGGCCTGCTAATGCCGTCGATCATCGAAGTCCACGCCAAGCAGGGCAAGCGCCTCCGTGCTGAGCCGATCGCCCAGCTGTACCGGCAAGGGAAGATCCACCACGTCGGCGAGTTCACCGAACTCGAGGGCCAGATGGTCACCTGGCTGCCCGGCATGGACTCCCCGGACCGCATGGACGCCGCCGTCCACGCACTGACCGAGCTGGCCGACCCCGCCACGCAGGGCCTGGGCACCACCAACTACACCGACCAGCGGCTGGCCGGGCGCCGCTAGGCAGGGGAACCCGAACGCCCCGCGCCCGTACCCTGATCACTAGGCGCGGGGCCTATAGGCGGAGGGAACGTCGTGGGCCTCAAAAGCCTGATCATTGATGGCTGGAGCTGGCTGAATTACAAGCCGGTCTTCCGCGATCCGGCCCGCGGCATGCCCCACCGGCGGGCCTTCCCCGAAGCGCAGGCATCCTGGGTACCGGCCGCCGACGAACGCCGGCTGGCCGCGTACAAGCTGCTCGCCGCCTACGACAACAACCAGGCCGCCGAACTGGCCGTGTTCCTGGACGGTGAAGCGGCTCGCGACCGCCGCGAGTTCGGCGACCCGTCCATGTTCATCGAGGCGCTCCTGGCGAACGTGCTGGGCCGTGAGCAGCACATCGTCGTTCCCGGTGCGGAGGACGACGGCGCCGACGAGCCTTCCCCGGAAGCGGCGGCTGCCGCCCGCGTGCAGGACCTGCTGCGGGAATGGGCGGACACGGAGCTGCTGCCCATGCGGATCCAGCAGACCGAACGCAAAGCCGTCTCCCTGGGGGACGGCGTGTACCGGATGGCGTGGGACCCGGCGAAGCAGCGCGCCACCGTCCGCGCCGTCGACCCCGGCTTCTACTTCCCCGTCATCGGTGAGGACGACGACGGCGGCGAGTTCCCCACCCGGGTGCACTTCGCGTGGGAGCTCCCCGAGGACATCAAGAAGGGATTGAAGCCGCGCCTGCGGCGCGTCACCTTCGAGCTCGCCCCGATCGGTGCGGCCACCTCCACCGGCGTAGACGGCAGCGGCCGCCCGGTGCGGGCCCCGCTCACCACCGAAGGCCCTGACGGGGAAGCTGTTCCGGTCCTGGGGCAGGGCGACACCCTGAACGCGGACACCGGGACTATCACCCGCCAGTACGCGTGGAACGACACCCCGTCCACCCTCACCTGCTACCTCACGGCCCTGTCCTCCCGAAGCTGCCGTGAAGTGACAAGTAGCTCTCTGTAGCAAAGCAGGGTGCGCTTGTCCGGGTTTTCGATCTTCTCGGGTTGTTGAGGGAGCAGTTCCGCGAGGTTGGTCCGGTCACGACGGCCGGAGGGAGCGTGGGGTGCGGCAGGAGTGGGAGCCGGAGGAGCTGATCGAGGTCTGGACGCTGCTGGAGGAGGACCAGGAGCGGCTGCGGAACAAGTCGGGGGCGAACCGGCTGGGGTTCGCGTTGTTGCTGAAGTTCTTCGAGGTGGAGGCTCGGTTCCCGGAGGATTCCGGTGAGATCCCGGCGCCAGCGGTGTCGTACGTGGCCCAGCAGGTGAAGGTGCCGGCCGGGGAGTGGGCCGGGTATGACTGGCAGGGCCGGGCGATCAAGCGGCACCGGGTGGAGATCCGGGGCGCGTTCGGGTTCCGGGAGTGCACTGCGGAGGACCAGGCGCAGCTCGCCGAGTGGCTTGCGGCGGAGCTGTGCGGGGTGGAGCTGAACCGGGACCGGTTGGCGGAGGCCGTGGTCGTGCGTTGCCGGGGTGACCGGACGGAGCCGCCAACGCCGGGACGCATCGCCCGCCTGGTCGGGTCGGCGGTCACCGCATTCGAGGAGCGGTTTTGCGCGGCCACCGTGGACCGGCTGTCGGCGGCGACCCGTTCCCGGCTGGACGACCTGGTCGCCGAGGACGCCGGCGGGGAGGGGTCGGCGGGCGGCGGCGTTTCGTTCTTCTCCGAGCTGAAGGCGGACCCGGGCGCGCTGGGCTTGGACAGTCTCCTGGCGGAGGTGAACAAGCTCCGGCGGGTGCGCGCGCTGGAGCTGGCGCCGGAGCTGTTCGGGGACGTGTCGGAGAAGCTGGTGGCGGCGTGGCGGGCGCGGGCTTCGAAGGAGTACCCCTCGGACCTGCGGGCGGCGGCCGGGCCGGTGCGGTACACGCTGCTGGCCGCGCTGTGCCATGTGCGGCAGACGGAGATCACCGACTCGCTGGTGGAGTTGTTCATCCAGCTGGTGCAGCGGATCAACACGCGGGCGGAGAAGAAGGTCGAGGGCGAGTTCACCAAGGACCTCAAGCGGGTCCGTGGCAAGGAGGGCATCCTGCTGCGGCTGGCGGAGGCCGCGGTCGCAGAGCCGGGCGGCACGGTCCGCAAGGTGATCTTCCCGGTGGCCGGGGAGTCCACGCTGAAGGCCCTGGCCGCGGAGGCCGCGGCGAACGAGGCCCGCTACCGGGCCCGGGTGCGTACGGTGCTGCGGTCGTCGTACTCGGGGCACTGGCGCCGGATGCTTTCCCCGCTGCTGGGGGCGCTGGAGCTGAAGTGCAACAACACCGCCTACCGGCCGGTGATGGACGCCATCGACCTGCTCAAGCGGTACCTGGACCAGCCCATCGCCAAGGAGGGCGCGTTCTTCGACGAGTCGGAGAAGATCCCGCTGGCCGGGGTGGTGCGCGAGGAGTGGCGCAAGGCGGTGGTGGATGAACGAGGCCGCGTCGAGCGCATCCCGTATGAGCTGTGCGTGCTGGTGTCGCTGCGGGACGCGCTGCGGCGCCGGGAGATCTGGGTGCCAGGGGCGGGCCGGTGGCAGAACCCGGAGGACGACCTGCCGTCGGACTTCGAGGACAACCGCGACGTGCACTACGACGCGATCCGCCAGCCGCAGGACCCCGGGGCGTTCATCGGGGCCCTAAAAAAGCGGCTGCGGGAGTCCTTGACACGGCTCAACACCGCGCTGGAACTGGGCACCACGGGCGGGGTGGACATCGTCCGCAAGCACGGCGAGCCGTGGATCAAGGTCTCGCCGCCGGGCAAGCAGGTAGAGCCGGAGAACCTCGTCGCGCTGAAGGCGGAGATCGAGCGGCGCTGGGGCACCATCGACCTGATCGACATCCTCAAGGAGGCCGAGTTCGCCACAGGCTTCACCTCGGAGTTCGCCTCGGTCGCCACGAGGGAAGCGGTCCCCAAGGCGGTGCTGCGGCGCCGGCTGCTGCTGGTGCTGTTCGCGCTGGGCACGAACATGGGCATCAAGCGGGTCGCGGTCACCGGCAAGCACGGCGAGAGCGAGGCCGTCCTGCGCCGGGTACGGCACCTGTTCGTCAACCGCACCAACCTGCGCGCCGCCCTGGTCCGCCTCGTCAACGCCACCTTCGCGGCCCGCGATCAGGCCTGGTGGGGAGAGGGCACCGCCTGCGCATCGGACTCGAAGAAGTTCGGGTCCTGGTCCAGCAACTTCATGACCGAGTGGCACCAGCGCTACCGCGGGCCCGGCGTGATGATCTACTGGCATGTCGAGAAGAAGTCGCTGTGCGTCTACTCCCAGCTCAAGTCCTGCTCCGCGTCCGAGGTCGCCGCGATGATCGAGGGCGTACTGCGGCACTGCACGGACGTGGAGATCGACCGCCAGTACACCGACACCCACGGCGCCTCCATCGTCGGGTTCGCCTTCGCCCACATGCTCGGCTTCAACCTGCTGCCCCGGCTGAAGAACGTCGGCTCCGCACGGCTGTACCGGCCGGCGGCCGGTGAGGACGAGACCTGGCCGTACCTGGCGCCGGTGCTATCGACCAAGACGATCGACTGGGACCTGATCGCCCAGCAGTACGACCAGATCGTGAAGTACACCACGGCCCTGCGACTCGGCACCGCCGAGGCCGAGCAGGTCCTGCGGCGCTTCACCCGCGGAGGGCCCAAGCATCCCACCTACCGGGCGATCGAGGAACTGGGCCGGGCGGTTCGGACGGCGTTCATCTGCGACTACCTCGCAGACGCCGAGCTGCGGCGCGAGATCAACGACGGGCTCCAGGTCGTGGAGAACTGGAACTCTGCCAACCACGACCTGTTCTACGGCAAGGACGGCGACCTGACCGGCTCCGACAAGGAGTCCCAGGAGGTCTCGATGCTGGCGCTGCACCTGCTCCAGTCCGCGCTGGTGCACGTCAACACCCTGCTCCTCCAGGACATCCTTGCCGAGGAGAAGTGGCAGAAGAAGCTCACCGACGCCGACCGGCGGGCCCTGTCCCCGCTGTTCTGGACGCACGTCAACCCGTACGGCCGGTTCGAACTGGATATGAACAGCCGTCTCGACCTGGACCTTGCGGCCACCGGGGCCACAGTGCCCAGCCCGCGCACTGCGCAGAGGGATGCAGCGATCATCCCAGCGTGACACTCCGGGCCTGGCCGGAGCCGTGCCGAGGACGACGTTGCCTCGGACGCTGAAGAGTCCTGGGCAACATCGTCAACGGCGGCAGGTTGTGCCAGGAACGGACCAGGAAAACGGTGTTGCTGTCATACGCGCTCAGCCAGGCAGCGTCACGAGCCCCGTCTCATAGGCGGTGATCACGAGCTGAACCCTGTCCCGGGCGCCCAGTTTGGTGAGCAGGCGTGACACGTGCGACTTGGCGGTGGCCACCGTGATGAAGAGGTCCTCCGCGATCTCGGTGTTCGACCGGCCGCGCCCGACCAGGGCCAGGACTTCCCGTTCCCGCTCGGTGATGCCCTCGACCAGCCGTGGGGAGCGTGCCGGGGCAGTTTCGGGGCGCCCGGCGAACTCCGCGATCAGACGACGCGTGACACCCGGGGCGATCAGCGCGTCGCCGGCGGCGACCACGCGGATCGCCGCGAGGATGTCGTCGAGAGCCATGTCCTTGACCATGAAGCCGCTCGCTCCGGCCCGGAGCGCGCCGTAGACGTGGTCGTCCTCGTCGAAGGTGGTCAGGACGAGGACGCGGGTGGTCGCCGGACCGGCGGTGATCAGGCGGGTGGCCTCGATCCCGTCCATGCCGGGCATCCGGATGTCCATCACCACGACGTCGGGGCATATGTCCCCGACCAGTTGGACCGCCTCGGCGCCGGTGGACGCCTCACCGACGACCTCCAGGTCGGGGTGGTCGCCCATGATGACGCGCAGGCCGGACCGCACCAGCGGCTGGTCGTCGACGAGCAGGACGCGTACGGGACTGCCGGTCATCGGGCCTCCACCGGAACTCCGGCGGGGTCGGGCAGGGGCAGCCGCGCCGCCACCCGGAAGCCGCCCTCGGGACGCGGCCCGGCGCTGAGGCGGCCGTGCAGCAGGGCGACCCGCTCGCGCATGCCCACGATGCCGAAGCCGTGGGCCCGGCCGTCCTCTGCGGCGCCGCGCCCGTCGTCGACGATTTCCACGGATAGTTCCCCGTCCCCGTACTCGATGGCTACCCGGCAGTGTCCGGTGCCCGCGTGGCGGACCACATTGGTCAGCGCTTCCTGGACGATACGGTAGGCCGACAGGTCGATGTCGGCCGGCAGCGGGCGCTGTTCCCCGCCGCGGCGCACGTTGACGCGTACGCCGGCGTCCGCCGTCGCCGCCGCCAGCCGTTCGAGGTCCGCCAGACCGGGCGAAGGCGTGAGTGGTGCCCGCCCCGAATTCTCTGCGTCCGGGTCTGCCTGGCGCAGTGCCACCAGCGTGCGCCGCAGCCCTGACAGGGTCTCTCTGCTGGTGGCTTCGATGGCTCGTAGCGCCTGGTGGGCCTCTTCGGGCTGTGTCCGGATGACCCGGCTTCCCACTCCGGCCTGGATGGCGATGATGCCGATGCTGTGCGCGACCATGTCGTGCAACTCCCGTGCGATCCGAAGCCGTTCGGCGACCACGGCCTCGGCCACCTCCTGTGAGCGCAGCTCCACCGCATGCTCGCGGCGCTCGCGGCTCAGCAGACCGACCGTGCAGGCTGCGGCCATCGCCAGGAGGCCGATCAGGAGGTTGACGGCCAGGCCGTCGCCGTGCGCGAAGCCACCGAGGAGCAGGAGCTGGACGACGAGGGATGCGATCACGGCGACGGTCGAAGCCCGCCGCGCGCGGGTGGCGACGATGAAACACAGAACGAGGTCCACCGCCAGATACGACAGGAACTGGCCTTGGTACGAAGCCGACAGATCCACACCGGCGGAGCTCGGGGGACCCGCCACCACGGCGGCGGATCCGAAGAGCGCCATGACCAGGGCCAGGAACGGCGCGCGTCGCACGACACCGACGAGCAGGCTCGCCGCCAGCAGCACCCCGATGCCGTGGACCGTGCCCGAAGCCCGCGGCGCGCCCACGATGAGCAGACCCACCGCGAGGACGTACAGAACACCCCCCGCCCAGGCCATGGCCTTCGATCTCGTCATCGGCGGTGCGCCCTCTTGAGGCGGTGTGCCCGCGTAGGAGGAAGGTCGTGCCCTGCGACGTGCGCAGGCAACGGGGTGGTCGGTATGCCGTTCATCTTGCGAGGCTATCCAGCCGCCGACTCTTCGGCATCGGCCCGTGGACGTACGCCCACGGGCGAAGGCGGTCGCAGGCGATTGCCGCCCACGGCCCCAAGACCGGACAGGGCCCTCCCGGCAGGGTTGTCCATGTGATCGAAGTCAACGAACTCACCAAGTGCTACGGCGCCAAGACTGCCGTTGACCAGCTGTCCTTCACCGTGCGGCCGGGCCAGGTCACCGGCTTCCTCGGCCCCAACGGAGCCGGCAAGTCCACCACTCTGCGGATGATCCTCGGCCTGGAAGCCTCCACCTCGGGCACCGCCACCGTCAGCGGAGTCCCCTTCCGCAGCCACGCCCGGGGACTGCGGCACGTCGGCGCGCTCCTCGACGCGGGTCAGGTCCACGGCGGACGCACCGCCACGGCCCACCTGTCCGCTCTGGCCCGCAGCAACGGGATCTCCCCGCGCCGTGTGGACGAGGTGGTGCAGGAGGTGGGCTTGGCCGAGGCCGCGAACCGCCGCATCGGGGGGTTCTCGCTCGGCATGAAGCAGCGCCTCGGAGTCGCCACCGCCCTGCTCGGCGATCCGCCGGTGCTGATGTTCGACGAACCGGTCAACGGCATGGACCCGGAGGGCGTGCTGTGGATGCGCCGTCTTTTCCGGCGCCTCGCGGCCGAGGGCCGCACGGTTTTCCTCTCCAGCCACCTCATGTCGGAGATGGAGAACACCGCCGACCAGCTCGTCGTCATCGGCCGGGGCAAGCTCATCGCCGCCGAGTCCGTACGGGATTTCGCCGCCCGCAGCACCGGCCTCGGAGTGGTGGTGGGTACACCACAGGCCGCCGAGCTGACGGTCGTGCTGACTGCCGCGGGAGCATCGGTCGAGCCAGAGGGATTGGCGGGCGCCGAGAAGCTCGCCGTGACCGGACTGCCGACGGACCGGATCGCCGCGCTCGCCTTCGAGCACCGGATCCTGCTGACCGAGCTGACCACCCGGACCGCCTCACTGGAGGAGGCCTTCATGGAACTCACCGCCGACAGCGTCGAATACCAGGCAGGACAGCCTCGATGACCACACTCGCCACCGCCCCCACAACCACCTCGGCCGCGCCCCTCGCCGAACCGCCCGCCCGCTTCCGCGACCTGATCGCCTCCGAGTGGATCAAGACGCGGTCCCTGCGCTCCACACCGTGGGCCCTCGCCTTCATCACCCTGTTCGTCATCGGGTCCGGCACCGTGGCCACACTGGCGGACAAGGCCGCAGGCTCCGAACCCGGTAGTTTCCTGGCCTACGACGCCTTCCCGTCGACCGGTTACCTGACGCTGATACTCGTCGCCAGCAGCATGGGTGCCCTCACCGTCGTCAGCGAGTACGGCAGCGGGCTGATCCGCACCACCACCGTGGCCGTCCCCGCCCGCGGCGCAGTGGTGCTGGCCAAGGCGGTCGTCACCGCCGCGCTGTGGACCGCGGTCGGCACGGCCGCCTCCATCGGATCCTTCCTGATCTCCCAGGCCATCCTGGACGGGCACGACGCCGGCGTTCCGATCACCCACCCCGATGTGCTGAGGCCACTGGTGGCATCCGCGTTGCTGGCGCCCGTGTGCGCCCTGGTCGGTCTCGGCCTCGGCGTTCTGCTCCGGCACGCCGCCGGGACCATGCTCACCAGCGTCTTCACCCTGCTGATGCTGCCCACCATGTTCTCGGAGAGCAACCGCTGGTCGGCGGACCTCAGACACACGATGGTGTCGGCCGCCTGGACTCGTCTGGTCCAGACGTGGGAGCCGGATCCCGGGTCCCTGGGCTACACCGCCACGCTCCAGGGCTCCTGGATCGTGTACGCCCTCTGGCCGCTGGTCGCGGTCACTCTCGCGGTGCTCACCGTACGGCGCCGCGACGTGTGAACGTGCCTCCGAAATGAGCGCATCGCAGCCCCGAGGCACAAGGGCAAGGCCCTCGAAGCTTCTCGCAGCCCTAATGAGCGCCTCTCATAAACGGTCCTTTGCCCGAGCAAGATCGGAAACGGGCCGCCGGACCGCCGCCGGGCCCGGTTCCGTTCTCAGAACCCGTTCTCACCCGAAAGCGGCACGGCCCCCTTCTGAGACTTGCATTGTGCGAAAATCCGAGCTCATGACGGACCCCCAGCACCCCGCGAAGACCGACCGGTCGGACGCGGACGACGTCGAAGCGCACGCCTGTCCGAAGTGCGACGCCCAGCCCGGATCACCCTGCCGCTCACGCGGCGGCGCCGTCGCCTCCGCCTACCACACCCGCCGCTTCACCACGGTGCCCCGGCTGAAGAAGGCGCTGCGGGTTCCGACCCCGACCGGCCGCGGGCCGGGCCGGCCGTGGCGGCCGGGCAACCCGCCGCCGGGACCGATCGACCCGGACCTGCCGGGCGCGGACATCCGCATCGGCTACGCCCGCTGCTCGACCCTCGGCCAGGAACTCGACTCCCAGCTCGACGCGCTCGCGGGACACGGCGTCCCCCGGGACAAGATCTTCAGCGAGAAGATCAGCACCCGCGTCCGGGTCCGGCCCCGGTTCGAGGAGGCGCTGCGGACCGCGCGGGAGGTCAAGGCGCACGCCCCACACTGCCGGGTCATCTTCACCGTGTACGAGATGAAGCGCCTCGGCCGCGACGCCGCCGAACTCACCGCGCTCGCCGACCACCTCACCGCCCACGGCCTCATCCTGGAGATGCTCGCCGGACCCCTCCCCGGACTTTACGACCCCACCGGGCCGGGCAAGCTGCTGTTCGCGTTCTTCGCCGCGATGGCAGAGACCGAGCGGGAGAACATCCGGGAGTCGACCCTGGAAGGGCTCGACACCGCGGCCCGCAAGGGCAAGCACGGCGGCCGGCCCCCCGTCATCACCGACGACATGCTCCACACCGTCCTCCGGCGCCGCGCGGGCGGTGAGTCCGTCGAGCAGATCCAGCCCGACCTGTTCATCCCCACCGGCAAGCGCAAGGGACACAGTCCCTCGGTGGCCAGCATCTACCGTGCCCTCGCCGAGCACGCCAAGCGCGAGGCATACCCCGAAGCCGTCGAGCAGGCCCACGCCGACTTCACCGCCAGCCGGACCGCGATGGTCCCCGCGCCTCGCCCCGCTACCCCTGACCGGGCGTCACTCTGATCACAGAGAGCTACTTGTCACTTCACGGCAGCTTCGGGAGGACAGGGCCCTCACCGACGCGACCTGGGAACTCGGTGACCTGAAGGCCGGGCATGACGTCGACGACCTGCCCATGGGCCGGGCGGTCTTCGCGACCCGATCCGACGGCGAAGTCCTGGACCGGCTGGACCTCCTCATCGACTTCATCCCGGTCATCCACGTCCCCAACACGGTGCCGGACGCGGAAGAACACTGGGGCCAGCCCTCCCTCGCCAAGGTCCTTCAGGTGTTCGACGACCTCCAGGGAGCCGACACTGACTCCGCCCGCGCATCGGCCACCACCGGCATCCCGATGATCGGCATCTCCGGTATCACCGACGCCCGCCAGGCCTACAACGTCGCGCCCGGCGCCGTGTTCCGCATGGGCGAGAGCGGCCGGCTCACCACCGTCGACACCAGCCCCGCCCTGCGGGAACTGCGCGCCCACGTCCACGACCTCACCGACCGGGCCGCCGCCAACGCCCGACTGCCCGCCGTATCCCTGGGAACCCTGGACCCCTCCAAAGTCCCCTCTGGGTACGCCATGCAGCTGTCCCTGGGCCCGCTCGACTCCCTGATCGGAGCCATGCGTCTCGCCCGCGCCCACAAGTACGCGCTGCTGCTGAAGTTCGCCCAGCGCCTCCACCTCGCCGGACAGCACCCCGACTGGATCGGCATCACGCCGCAGCCCGCGCTGCTGGTGTTCGGCCCGTACACGCCCACCGACAAGGCTGCCGTCCTCGAGCAGGTCACCACCGGCGTCACCGGAGGAGTCATCTCCCTGGAGACCGGCGTGCAGATGCTCATCGAAGCCGGATTCCCCATCGAGGACGCCGCCGCGGAGATCGAACGCATCCAGTCACGGCAGTTCGAGAAGGCCCGCGCCCTCGCCGACGCGCTCGGCAACCCCGACGAGGTGGCCGCATTCCTGGGCTTGGAAGCGCCCGCCGAACCCGAGGTACCGGCCGTGGAACTGCCCGAACTGCCCGCAGACAACCAGCCGGACGACATCCCGGCACAGGGGCAGCAGGGGAGCGGGGGGAACACCCCGTGACATCTGTGGTGTCCTTGATCTCAGGCGCGGGGCCTGGAACGAGTCTGGGAGGACTTGCACCTATGCGTCGCCCCGCGCAGCCCCGCACCACCCGCACCGTCACCGGCCACGGGTGGGCACACCCGTACACCGGCATCTCCGGCCTCGCCGTGTTCTACAACGACGGCGGCGACCCGCCCGCACCCGCCCCGACGGATCCCCCGAAGCCCGGCCCGCCCCCCGGACCGGCCAAGGAATTCACGCAGGAAGACCTGGACCGGATCGCCGCCCGGGAGAAGGCGCAGGGCAAGCGCAGCGCGCTGAAGGAGTTCGCCGAAGAACTCGGCTTCACCTCCGCCGAAGACACCGCCGCGTTCGTTGCCGCCGCCCGACAGATAGAAGAGGCGAAGAAGACCGACGAGCAGAAGCGCCAGGAGGAACTGGACCGGCGTGAGCAGGAGCTCGCCGCCCGGGAGGCTTCCGCCGTCGCCCGCGAGCGGTCCGCGAACCGTCGTGCCGTCCTCGTAGGCCTGGGGGCGACCGGCGACGACCTCGAGGACGCAGCCGCGCTGCTCCGCGTCGCGGACGACGCCGACGACCAGGCCGTCCGCGAAGCTGCCGAAGCGCTGAAGGGCCGCCGTCCCGAGCTGTTCGGCGCCCAGCGTGCCCCGCAGACTCCGCCCGCGCTTCCCCCCGCCCCGGGCGGCGCACCGGCCGGAGGCGGCCACCGCCAGCCGGCCAGCAGGGACGACGTGAAGGCCCGCATGGAAAAGCGCGCCGAACAGATGGGCTTCAGGCGCACCGCCTGACCCCACCCAAATCTGAGGGACCACGCCCTCTCCGCACCACCCCGTGGACGGCACCACACCACTGGTAGCCCGCACCCCTTGTGCCATCCCCACTCCACGGGAGGAGATCGGCGTGGACATCCAGCCGATGACCACCACCGAGACCGTGACCGCCGACCGCCGGTGGCTGCGTAACCTGCACGGCTCGGGCATGAACGCCACGATCACCCTGGACGTCTCCAAGTTCACGTCCGGAACCCACTACACCGCGGCCACGGCGACGAACCCGTATGCCCTGTTTAAGTCGGGCCTTCCCCTCGGGAAGATCACCGCCTCGGGTCTGTACGGCCCGTACGCGTCCGGAGCCTCCGACGGCACCCAGGTCCTCGCCGGGCTGCTGGCCACCGAGACGCAGTTCAACCCGGCCGTCACCAAGGTCGCCGGTGCGCTCCTCGCTCACGGCGACGTCGACATCGCGAAGCTCCCGGTGGCGCTCACCGTCCCCGCGGCCGCCAGCCGCACCGACCTCATCCGCTTCTCCTGAGAAAGGGGGACTGAATCATGCTTGAGACCCTCCTCAGGGACATCGACGCCACCGAGATCAACGCGTTCGCCCGGGCCGTGCAGACGCCCGCGGACTACGCGCTGACCCTCTCGGTCATGCCGGAACGCACCATCAACTCGGTGAAGTTCCGCATCAAGTCCACGTCCCGGCGCGTCAACGCGGCGAAGTACCGGGCGTGGGACGCGCAGACGTCCGTCGCCACCCGCGAGGCCAAGCGCATCGTCACCGAGGGCATGCTGCCCCCGCTGGGCCAGAAGTACCTGGTCGGCGAGCTGGAGCAGATCCTCCTCGACACGTCGCGCGGCGCGGACGCTTCCGAACTGGTGGAGCTCCTCTACCAGGACGTGGCCGCACACGTGCAGTCCATCAAGTCCCGCCTGGAGCTCGCCGTCGGCGACCTCCTCACCGACGGCAAGTTCACCCTCGCCGGTGAGAACGGCCTGACGGTGGAGTACGACGCCGGCGTGCCCGCGGCGAACATGCCGACCGCCGCGACCGCCTGGACCAACCCGGCCGCGGACGCCCTCGCCGACGAGATGGCGTGGATCGAGGTCCTGCGCGCCAGTGGGGCCCCGCTCCCCACCCGCGTCGTCACCTCCTACAAGGCCCGCGCCCTGCTCGCCTCGAACGACGCCTACCGGCGCGCGTTCTACGGCCAGCCCTCCGCGCAGACCCCCACCGGCGTCCTCGCACCCAACGAGGTCGACGCCGTCCGCGCCCGCTACAACCTCCCGCCGATCGAGGTGTACGACGTCCAGATCCCCAAGGACGACGGCACCATGGCCCGCCCGATCCCCGACGACCGGTGGCTGATGCTGCCGCCGAACCCGCAGACGTGGGGCGAGACGCAGTACGGCGTCACCGCCGAATCGCTCGTTCTGTCCTCCGGTGGCAACCCGGCCATCGAGCGGGAAGAGGCCCCCGGCATCGTCGTCACCCACGGCCACACCGACGACCCGGTGCAGGTGTGGACGAAGGGCGCCGCCGTCGCGATGCCGGTGCTGTACGTGCCGGACATCCACATCACGGCCAAGGTGTTCTGATCATGGGACGGAAGCTGGCAGCGACCGTGTACGTCACCGACCCGGACAGCCACCAGACCGTCGTCCTCGAGTCCGGATCCACCCCGGAGAAGCGTCTCGCCGACCTGGTCACCAACCCGGCGGCCTGGGACGACGACGGCGAGAACACCGCAGACGAGACGCCCGAGGGCGACGACGCTGCGGAGTCCAAGCCGGCCGCGAAGAAGACCGCGGCCAAGAGGCCGGCTCGGGGCCGGAACGCCGCCGACGAGGGCAACGGCGGCGAGTAGCGGCGTGCGGGCCCGCCCCCTGTGGTGGGGGCGCCAACAGGGCGGGCCCGCACCCGTGACCCCTTCCCACCCCGAACCCCTGACTGGAGGCTGCACGTGGACACCGCCGTAACCGCATGGCTCCAGGCCGAACTCGGCAAGACCACCGACCTCACCGACCTGGCCACCCGCTACACGCGGCTCGGCACCGCCCGCGCGGTCGCCCTGGAGGTGCTGCGGGAACGCCTTGCCGCGCTGCGCTCCCAGCCGTCCACCGTCAACGTGTCCTCCGTCGTCGCCGTCTCCTACACCGAGAACATCAAGGCCTACGAGCGGCAGATCGCCGCCCTCGAGGCCGGCGAACCCCCGGCTCCCGACGACCCCGACGACGGCACCGGCATCAGCAGCGACCTGAACGTCCTGTACCTGGTCGAACGGCCCCGGCGATGACCACCCCCACCCAGCAGGACACCGACCGAGCCGAACTCACCGCCCTCATCATCGCCATGACGCTCGAGCTGACCCGCACCTGGCAGCGCCTCGTCACCGCCCAAGACAACCTCCTGCGCATCCTGGAACGCCTGCGGCCCGCCCTCGGAGCCACCACCCGCATCCGCAGCATCATCAACGGCTTCAACCAGCAGGTCGGCGAGTTCGACCGCCTCGCCCGCGCCCTCGCCGAACGCTGGGCCGGCCACGACCTGCCCATCGCCTACCGTGACGGCGCCCTGCGCGCCCTACGTCGGGCCGGAGCCGATGCCGCCCTGTTCCGGTGGACACCCGACCACCAGGCCGCCGTCACCGGCCTCACCGCCACGTTCTACGTCGACCTGGTCCAGCGCATCCAGGAAGCCGTCCGCCGCGCACAGGCGTTCGCCCGCGCCGCGCAGGACGCCACCCGCGACGTCACCATGGGCCGCAACCACGAAGGCCTGCCCTCCGCACGCCTGATCGCCGACCATCCCCTGTCGACGATCGTCTACCGGGACGACTCACGGCACCCCGTCAAAGCCTGGGCCACCTCGGCACTCACTTACCAGGGCGTCGTCACCGCCAACCACGGCGCCATCAACGCCGGCCGTCTCGACCTCGAGGCCACCTGGTTCCAGTGCGTGGACGGGCCCGAGTGCGGATTCGTCAGTCATCCCGACACCGATCACGCCGACGGCACCATCCGCTCCGCCGACGACGCAGCCGCCTACCCCGTGGCCCACCACGGCTGCATCAGGGAATGGATCCCCCGCCCTGACCTGAACGGCCACCCCGGCCTCGTCTCTGGAGACTCCGCATGAGCGCGCAGGCCCTGGGTCCCATCCTTGACGGCCTCGGCACCACCATCGAACTCGACGACGGCGACCTGGTGGCGTCCGCGCTCGTCATCTGCAAGATCGTGGACAAGGACGGCACAGTGTCGCTCGGTCTCAGCACCAGCGAAGGCCTGTCCTGGATCGACCAGAACGGCCTGCTCACCTCCGCCCAGCAGATCGCCAACCAGGTCACCATCAGCACCAAGGACGACGAATGACCGCCCCCGAGCAGCCTGCCGCGCACGGCGTACGCATCGACGCCCAGCCCGGATCCGCCACCATCAGCATCGACGGCACCCCACTGCCCGCCGGTCAGGTGATCGGCTACCAGCTCGAGCACTCTGTAGCCGACTCCCTGCCCATGCTCATCCTCCACACCCGGCAGGCCGACCATGTGGCCTTCGAGGGCCTCGCCCGCATCGCTGTCTCCGCAGACCACGACCCAGGTGATGCCATCGCCGCCTTCCTGGAGGGCATCGACCCGGCGATCCTTCAGCGGGCCGCCCTGGACCGCGACGACCTGGACGGCAGCAGGTACGAGACCACCGCGGCCATCCTCCGGCAGCTCGCTGAGTGGGCGAAGGGCGGCAACTGATGCCCGGCCTGGATGCGGCACTCGCCGGCGTGACAGCGTGGATCGGAGACAACCTGCTGGTGGACACCGTGCGCATCGAACTGCCCCCCACCGGCAGCCCCGTCCTGAACCAGGAGACGGGAACCCTGACCCGGCCAGCCGGGGAGGTGCTGTACGAGGGCAAGGGCGCCGTGCAGGCCACCGCGCAGAACGAGATGACCGCCGCCCCGGGCGCGCTTCAGCCGTGGGTGCAGGAGACCCGCTCCAGGTTCCGGCTCCTGACCCCGCTGGAGGCCCCGGTCCCGCCGAAGGATGCGGTCGTCACCGTTGTCCAGGTCCACAACCCGGCCAACACCGCGCTGATCGGTTGCTCGTGGACCTGCCAGGATCCCGGGCGGGCGTCCACCATCGAGGTCGTGCGCAGTACCCCCCTGGACCAGAACCAGCAGCGGGGGAGTACGCCGTGACGCCGGAGGAGCTCGCCGACCATTTCGACCAGGCCGCCGCCCGTATCGGGCCGGCCATCGCCCGCGGCATCAACCACACCGCCACGCTCGGTATCGCCCGCATCCGTGGTAACGCGTCAGGGCGGCCCGGCCCGAACGTCATCACCGGCGCCTACCGCAGCTCCTGGCAGGCGCACCCGCGCGGGCTTCCGCACGGGGCGATGTGCACGCTGGGCACGAACGCACCGCAGGGTCGGCGTCTGGAGTGGGGGTTCACGGGCATCGACAGCCTGGGCCGGTCCTACGATCAGCCGCCGTTCCCGCACGTGGAGCCGGCCATCCCCTTCATCGAATCGACGCTGATGGCGTCCATGCGGTTCGCGGTCGCGGAGGTCCTGCTGTGATCGACACCGGACCCGTCACGAAAGCCCTGGTCGCTCTCCTGGCGGCCGCCACCGGCAAGCCAGTCGGTGAGGGCCGCCGCCCGGACAACATGGCCGACCCGTCGCACTACTACATCGTCTACTTCATCACCCGCACCACGGACGGCGCCCCGTTCTCCGACCTCAA